>NZ_QKSJ01000008.1:0-201068 GCF_003234135.1 Curtobacterium sp. MCPF17_018
CCGAGTCTCCGGGCGCCCCCCCGCCCGCCCCGCCGCCGCCACCGTCCCGCGCCGCCGTGCGCCAACGGCAGAGCGCCGTCAGCCGCGACCGGTAGGTTGCCGGGCATGGAAGAACGGGTCTTCGGCGGCAGGTACCGCGTCACGGGCACGCTCGGACACGGTGGCATGGCGTCCGTGTACCGGGCGGTCGACGAGCAGCTCGGTCGCGAGGTCGCGGTCAAGGTGTTCCGCATCGGCCCGGTCGACCGCGGGGAGCGCGCCCGCGCCGAGGCGGAGATCCAGACCCTCGCGACGCTGCGTGCACCCGAGCTCGTCACGCTCTACGACGCCGCACTCGACGACGTCGACGGCGACTCCTACCTCGTGATGGAACTCGTGCCGGGCAGCGACCTGGCGACGCGTCTGCGCGAGGGCCCGCTGGACCCGGCGACCGCCGCCCGGCTGGGTGCACAGGTCGCCGACGGCCTGGCCGCCGTGCACGCGCAGGGGATCGTCCACCGTGACGTGAAGCCCGCGAACGTCCTGCTCGAGAGCGACGGCCGACACGTCAAGCTCGCCGACTTCGGGATCGCCCTGCTCCGTGACGCCTCACGCGTGACCGGGACGGGCACCGTGATGGGGACGGCCGCGTACCTGGCCCCCGAGCAGGTCCTGGCGAAGGAGATCACCGGCAAGGCCGACGTCTACTCGCTCGGACTCGTGCTGCTCGAGTGCCTGACCGGCCGCCAGCCGTTCCCGGGCAGCGCCGTCGAGTCGGCCACCGCCCGGCTCACCCGCTCGCCCGAGATCGACCGGCACCTGCCCACGGCCTGGCGCACCCTGCTGCACGTGATGACCGCGCAGGACCCGGCGGAGCGCCCGACGGCGGCCGAGGCCGCCGAGCGCCTGCGTGCCCTGGGCCGCGACGAGCCGACGAACGCCACGCAGCTCCTGCCCGGGATGCCCGGTGCGGTGACCGCTGCGGCTGCCGGCGCAGCGGGTGCCGCGGCTGGTGCCGCCGCTGCGGCGAACGCCGATGACCGGACACAGGCGATGCCGGCCAGCGAGCTGCCGAACGGCGGCGCGCGTCCGGGCGACGACGCCACCCGCGTGCTCGACACCCAGCGCCCGAACCCCGCCGACGACGTCTCGACGACCGTTCTCGGCGCCCAGGCGAACGACCGCGGCGCATCAGGCCCGAGCGGGCCGACCCCGCCGCCGGTCGCGCCCCGCCCGGTCCGGGGGGACCAGCCCGAGGACCAGCCGGAGAAGAAGAAGCGCGGACCGCTCATCGCAGCGATCATCGTGATCGTCCTGGTGCTCATCGGCATCGGCGTCGCGGTGTTCGCCCTCAACGGCGACGACGACGGCACCCCGGCCCCGACGGACACCACGTCGACCGCCCCGACCGAGCAGCAGCCGTCCGAGGACCCGGGCGAGGAACAGCAGCCGAGCGAACCGGCCGAGCAGCAGCCCTCACAGGAGCAGCAGCCGTCGCAGCCCGCCGAGGAACCCAGGGAGCAGCCGAGCGAACCGACGCAGCCGGAGCAGCCCACGCAGGACCCGCCCGTCGGACCGGAGCCGAGCACCCCGGCCTCGAACCCGGTGCAGGAGCCGCAGGACGGCACGGGCGCGGTCGACACCACGTCGGACACCGCTCCCGGCAACTCCGGCAGCGCCCCGGGACACAACAAGGACTGACGACGCGCACTGACGACCAACACTGACGACCGGCACTGACACGCCGGGGTTTTCGTCCAGTCCCTGGAGCAAATAGGCTCGCCCCGTGCGAGAACTGCAACGGAGCGGTGGTCCGACGACGGCCGTGGCCGCTCGGAACGGTGTCGGCTTCGGGTCTGCAGAGGGCTGGCTCGTCGAACGACCAGCGGGCGCGCCGGTGGCCGAGGCGATCGTCCCCGGCTTCACCGGACGCACCATCGCCACCGGCGACGAGCTCTCCTGGGTCTGGTTCCCCGAGCGGACCCTGCCCGATGGGGCGTCGGAACCGACGGAAGCAGACCTGCCGCACTTCTGGGACGCCACGGCCTTCGCCCTCGACGTCGTCTTCACCGACGGCTCGCGGCTGCGTGACCACGCCGCGGTCCGCGACCAGTACGGCGACGCGGTCACCCCGGACGTGCAGGACGCGGCCCGCAAGCAGTGGGTGGACCAGTGGAACCGGCGCGCGGTCGACCTCACGCCGTTCGCGGGGCTGGTCGTCGACCGCCTGGAGGCCCGGCTCGGCTCCGACGCGCCGGCCACGGCCACCGACGGCGAGCGTCCCGCACTGCGCGGCTGGCTCGACGCCGTCCGGATCGGTCCCGCGCGTCCGACCCCGACGACCCCGCTCGGCCACGTCCGGACGACCCGTGGCACCCAGGCATCCTCCCGGTTCTCCCGCGGCAACAACGCCCCGCTCGTCGGTGTCCCGCACGGCGGCGTGTTCGGGCTGCCGATGACGGACGCCTCGAGCAACCGCTGGCCGTACGCGTACCAGGAACACGACCGGATCGACGACCAGGGACGACTCCGCCCGGCGATCCAGGCCTTCGCCACGAGTCACATCCCGTCGCCGTGGATGGGCGACCGCGGGGTGTTCCAGGTGATGCCCTCGCCACTCGAGACGCCCGACGTGGACCGGGATGCCCGCGCGCTCGGGTTCGACCACGAGGACGAGCAGGACGGCCCGCACCGCTATCGGGTCGCCCTCGAGCACGCTGTGACGGCCGAGCTGACTGCGGGGGAGTTCGCCCTCGGGTTCCGGTTCACCGGCGCCCGCAGCGTCGTGCTCGACCACCACGGCCGGGTGTCCGACGTCTCCGTGACGGTCACGGACCGCACCGCCGTGGTCGAGGCCGTCCTCGACGACCGGCCAGGCACCCCGCCGCACCACGTGCACCTGCGGGTCGCGGGGGTCACCGCCGACCACACGACGATCGGCGAGCACGAGCTGCGCGGCTGGCTGTCCGTGGGTGAGGCCGGGGGCGCGGACGGCCCGGTCGACGTCCTGCTCGGCATCTCGACCGTCTCGATCGAGGACGCCCGTGCGAACCTCGACGACGCCGGCTCGTACGACGCCATGCGCTCCCGTGCCGAGGCGCTGTGGACCGAGAAGCTCGCGACGCTGTCCTTCGACGGCGCGACCCCCGACCAGCTGACGAGCCTGTACTCCGGCCTGTACCGGTTGTTCCTCTACCCGAACCGGGCCGGGGAGACCGCCCTGACCGGCACCCCGCGACACCGCTCACCCTACGGCGACGTCCTGGCGGAACCGATCCGCGACGAGCCCGGGCCGGAGATCGTCGAGGGCGCGTTCACCACCACGAACGGCTTCTGGGACACCTACCGCACGGCCTGGCCGCTCCTCGGACTCCTGACCCCCGAGACCGCGGGCGAGCTCGCGCAGGGCTTCGTCGAGCACCACCACGACGGCGGATGGACGCCCCGCTGGAGTGCCCCCGGCGCCGAGGACTGCATGACCGGCACCACGAGTGACACCGTGTTCGCCGACCTCGCCGTGAAGGGCGTGCGCGGCTTCGACCTGGGCGAGGCGTACCGGAGCGCGGTGCGGAACGCGACCGTCCCGCCCCGTGACGAGCGCGTCGGACGCAAGGGGAGCCTCCCGGGCGCCTTCCGTGGCCACGTCGACACGGCGACCCACGAGGGGATGTCCTGGACCCTGGACGCGGCCATCAACGACTGGGGTCTGGCCGTCATGGCGGGCCTGCTCGCGTCACGGGCGCGGACGCCGGCCCACCTGTCCCGGTACGAAGCCGAGGCCGAGTGGTTCGCCCGCCGGTCGCTGCAGTACCGGCACGTCTTCGACTCCGAGCGCGGGTTCTTCATCGGCCGCGACCCGGACGGCTCGTGGCGGGTCGGCACCGAGTTCGACCCGCGCGACTGGGGCGACGACTACACCGAGACGAATGCCTGGGGCACCGCGTTCACGGCTCCGCACGACGGAGCCGGCATCGTCGACCTGCACGGCGGCCCCGAGCGGTTCGACGCGGCCCTCGACGCGTTCTTCGCGACCCCCGAGACCGGCAGCCTGGCGCGGTCCGGCTCGTACGGGTTCCCGATCCACGAGATGACCGAGGCCCGCGACGTCCGGATGGGCATGCTCGGGCTGTCGAACCAGCCCGCGCACCACATCCCCTTCTTCCCGATGTTCACCGGGCGCCACGACGACGCGCACCACATCGTCCGCGAATCGCTCGAGCGCCTGTTCGTCGGGTCCGACCTCGGCCAGGGCTACCCCGGCGACGAGGACAACGGTGAGATGAGCGCCTGGTACGTCTTCGCGACCATCGGCCTGTACCCGCTGGCGCCGTCGACCGGCACCTACGTGCTCGTGCCGCCGTCGGTCCGCAGGACGGTGCTGCGGCAGCCTGGAGGCGCGGCCACGGTCATCGAGGTCGCGCCGGATTCCGCAGGCGCGTACGTCGCGTCGGTGACGGTCGACGGCTCGCCCTGGACCTCGGTCACCATCCCGCACAGCGTGGTCGTGGCCGCGTCACGGATCGAGTTCACGCTGTCCGACGAACCGCAGGGATGGGCGGCGGACACCCGGCCCGTCTCGGCCTCCGACGTGCACGGCTACCGGGACGCCCCGGTGGACGTCCTGCCCGTCGGGGTCTCGGCACTGACGGACGACACCGGCCGCTCCGTCACGGCGCTCGCGGCGGGGGAGTCCGTGTCCTTCGACGTGTCGTGCCCCGCCGCCTCGCTGTACACCGTGACGGTCGCGTCGCCGGGGTCCTACTCGTGGCAGGTCGCCCTGGACGACGACGTCACCGCGGTCGACGGCGCCGAGTTCACGTGGGCCGGCCAGACCCGCGTGTTCCGGATCCTCGGCGGGGGTTCGTCGTTCACGTTCACTGCCGGCACCGACCTGGCGCTGACGCAGCTCGAACTCATCGCGGCCGACGGACAGCGTTGACCCGGCGTTCACCGAGCGGGAGCATGCTCGCCCCATGTCGATGAGCGCACCGTTCGATCCCGAACAGCAGGGCCGGTCCATCCCCGTGGACGGCAGTGACGAGTCCGAGCTCGAGATGGAGGAGGACCGCGGCGCCGACGTCGGCGACGACTCCGCCGACCCGAGCGTCTCGCCCGTCAGCCACCACGACGAGGACGAGGCCGGCGGCGGCCCGGTGTTCCGGCGTCCGCACGCAGGCGAGCGGCTGCACCCGGACGACATTTGACCGTTCCGGGGTTCCTCCGGGGTTTCTTGGGCGATTGCCAAGCGGCTCGGGCATGCTCGTGCGCATGTCGATCGCGAACTCGTGGGACCCGTCTGGTGGCCGTGCAATCCCGGAGGACCAGGTCCGTCAGGACGGGCTCGAACTCGACGAGGACCCGGCGATGCTCGGGATCTCGTTCGACGTCGTGGGCGGTGCCTCCGCGGACCCCGCCGGGGTGTCCCCGGTCGACGTGAACGTGCCGACGCCGAGGTCTGCCGACTCCGCGTCCGACGACTAGCGCGCGCCTGGTCGAAGCGGCCGCGCGTCCCATTCAGCCGGTAGTATTCCGGAATGGTACCACGGCCTACGTGGACGAATCCGAGTCCGGAGACGCACGTGACCCCGGCGCGTACATCCTCGGGGCGGTGACAGTTGCCGACAGCGACGCTGAGCGGTTCCGGGACTCGCTCCACGCCATCAAGCCACGATCGGCGCGGAAGCTGCACTGGTCCGAGAGCGACGCCCGGCACCGCACAGGGATCGTCGAGATGCTGTGTGACCATCCGTTCACAGCCGTCGGAGTCGTGAGCGTGACTGACCGATCCGTCCGGAGCGAGCGCCGTCGCCGTCTGGCTCTTGAGCACTTGATCATGGAACTCCGCGCGAGCGGTGTTGACCGTGTCGTCCTCGAATCTCGCGGACCCTCAGACCGGAACGATCGTGCGCACCTCGACGCCTTGCGATCACGCAAGCTGGTTCACGGATTGGTGTTCGAGCACCTGCCGGGTGGCCGCGAGCCACTTCTCTGGGCGGCGGATGCGGTCTGCGGCGTGGTCGCGCTGGATCGGCGAGGCGAGACGGCGTACCTCGAGCAGCTGGACCATGTGCTGAGCGTCCACGAACACCGCCGGTGAACGCGCGAATCCCCGGGCCCCGCTATACCGCAGGATCTCCCGGGGATCACTTCCGCACCCACCTCGATGGGGCGACTGGTCTCAGTGTGACATATCAGGCGGGATGGCGGAAGGGTCGAGGACCCGGTACTTGAACCCGATGTGCGAGCCGGTGAAGCCGAGGCGCTCGTAGAAGCGGTGCGCATCGGTCCGTGCAGCGTCCGACGTGAGTTGCACGAGCGGGGTCCCGAGGGCCGGCGCAGCGACGTCGGTCACCCAACGCGTCAGGGCACTCCCAACGCCGCCGGAGCGCCCTCCGGTGCGGCGACGTCACCGCGCGCGGCGCTGATCGGGTCGTCGGACAACAGGGTCATGAGTGCGTCGAGGTCCGCTTCCGTGGCGTCCGCAGCGTCAGTTCGCAGGAGCGTGGGGTCAGACGGACGGGCAAGGCGAGGTCGTGGAGCACGACCCCACCCTGCCCGACCCCAACCGGGCCGTTCCTGCTCAGGGAACGGTGTGTCCGGCCGCGGTGAAGATCCGGTACCACTCCTCGCGCGACAGCTCGACGTCCGAGCCGGCGGCCGAGTCCCGCACGCGCTGCGGGTTCGTCGTGCCGAGGACGACCTGGAAGTGCGCGGGGTGGCGGGTGATCCACGCGACCGCGATGCCGGTCGGGGTGACCCCGTGTGCGGCGGCGACCTCCTCGAGCACGTCGTTCAGCTCGGCGTACTGCTCGCGGTCGCCCAGGAAGACGCCGTCGAAGAAGCCCTTCTGGAACGGCGACCAGGCCTGGAGCGTGATGTCGTTGATCCGCGAGTAGTTGAGGATGTCGTTGTCGCGGTCGACCGACTGGTCGAGGCCACCCATGTTCGCGGTGAGGCCCTGCGAGATGACGTTGGCGTGGGTGATGCTCAGCTGCACCTGGTTGAACGCGAGCGGCTGGCGGACGTGCTTCTTGAGCAGGTCGACCTGGCCGGGGGTGTGGTTGGAGACGCCGAAGTGGTGGACCTTGCCGGAGGCGTGCAGCTCGTCGAAGGCCTTCGCGACCTCTTCCGGCTCGACCAGGGCGTCGGGGCGGTGCAGCAGCAGGACGTCGACGTACTCGGTCTGCAGCGCCTCGAGCGACTCGTGCACGGACTCGAGGATGTGCTCGTACGAGAAGTCGAAGTAGGCGCCCTTCGGCGTCGGTCGGATGCCGACCTTGGTCTGCAGCACGATCTCGGCACGTTCCGCGGGCGACAGCGTGACCGCCGCGCCGAACCGCTGCTCGCAGCCGTGCCATTCGCCGTACACCGCGGCGTGGTCGAACATGTTCACGCCCGCGTCGCGCGAGGCGCTGTAGAGCGAACGGATGTCCTCGTCGCTCATGTCGTTGATCCGCATCAGTCCGACGACGACGTCGGAGGCGGTGAGGTCTGTCTGTGGCAACTCCAGTGTCTTCACGCCCTCGATCCTGCCAGCCAGACCCCGGTGCAGGCAGGCCCTGCCAGTGCCACGTCGCTCAGTGGACGGAGAACCCGCCGTCGACCGCGATCGACTGCCCGGTGACGTAGGCCGACCCGGGTCCGGCGAGGAACACCGCCGCCGCGGCGAAGTCCGACGCGACCCCGTTCCGGCCGACCAGCGTCCGCGCGGCGAGGGCCGCCACCGTCGCCGGGTCGGACCCGAGTCGCTCGTTGAGCGGGGTGCGCACGAAACCGGGGACGAGGACGTTGGAGGTGACCCCCTGCGCGGACCAGGCCTCTGCCTGGGACCGGGCCAGTGCCTCCAGGCCGGCCTTGGAGACCCCGTACGCGCCGCTGGCGGCGAAGGGGCGGTGGGCCTGCTGCGAACTGATCGACACGATCCGCCCGTACCCACGGGCCGCCATGCCGGGTGCGAGCCGCTGCCCGAGCACGAACGGCGCGTCCAGGTTGACGGCCATCGTGGCGTCCCAGGTGGCCTCGTCGAGTTCCGGCATCGGCGGGCGCAGGTTGATCCCGGCGGAGTTCACCAGGACGTCGACGTCTCCGGCGGTGTCTGCGAGTGCGTGTGCTCCAGCGCGGGAGGACAGGTCCGCGACGATGCCGTCGGCCGAGCGGCCCGCCTGGCGGATGCCGGCGACGGTGGCGTCGATGGTCGCGGACGTCCGGGCGGCGACGAGGACGTGGGCACCCGCGTCGGCGAGTGCGGTGGCGATCGCTCGGCCGATGCCGGAGCTGCCTCCCGTCACGAGTGCGGTGCGGCCGTCGAGGCCGAAGAGCTGCTGCAGCGACATCCGGTCAGGTTACCGAGGCCCGTACGCTGGGCCGGTGCGTGACGACCTGCTGCCGATGCTCGCCTGCCCCGTGTGCGCCGAGCCGCTCGGCCGCGTCGACGGCGGCCAGGTCGGCTGCCCGAACGGTCACCGGTTCGACGAGGCGAAGCAGGGCCACCTGACGCTCCTGCCCGCGAAGCGGCGCGCACTCACCGCGGACACCCCGGAGATGGTGGACGCGCGGCTGCGGTTCCTGGGGCGCGGGCACTACGCGCCCGTCGAGCGGGCGCTCGCCGCGATCGTCGCGGACGCCACCGCGCCCGGCATCGTGCTGGACGTCGGTTCGGGCCCGGGGACCTACCTGGCGCATGCGCTGCGCGCGGCGGACGGGAGGCTCGGGGTCGCGCCGGACACGCTTGCACCTGTCGGCCGTCAGCCGACTCGACGACTGGGGGTCGCCTTGGACCTGTCGGCCGTCGCGATCCGGCGTGCGGCACGCGCCCACGAGCGTGCGGGGGCCGTCGTCGGGGACGTGACCGAGCGCCTCCCGGTCGTCGACGGCGCTGCCGCGGTCGTGCTCGACGTCTTCGCACCCCGCAACCAGAGCGAGTACGCCCGCGTGCTGCACCCGGACGGCGTACTCGCGGTGGTGACCCCGCGGACCGGGCACCTTGCGGAGCTCGCCGAGGCGACGATCAGCGTGGACCCGGAGAAGGAACGGCGGCTGCACGACTCCTTGACGCCGTCGTTCGTGCTGCGGTCCTCCGAAGACCTGACGTGGACGATGGAGCTGTCGGCGGAGGACGTCCACGACGTCGTGCACATGGGGCCGAGCCACCACCACGTCGCGGCGGACACCGTGTTCGAGCCGGCGACGGTGACGGCCGCGGTCACCGTGTCGACGTGGACGCCGACGCGCTGACCGCGACCGTCAGGACCGACTAGTCGCCAGCCGGGGCGACGTCGAGCTGCCAGACCACGCCGAAGCGGTCACGCAGCTGCCCGGCCAACGGAGCCCAGGCCGAGGGTTCCAGGGGCTGCCGGATCTCGGCGCCCTCGGACAGTGCGGCCCAGTACCGCTCGATCTCGGCCGTGTCGTCACCGTGCACGAACACGTAGAAGGCGTTCGATCCCTGGTCGTAGGGCTGCCCGGGCCAGACGTCGAAGGCCATGACGCGGAAGCCGGCGGCCGTGGAGACCTGACCGAACACGATCCGGTCCGCCCAGGCCGGGTCGTCCAGGGCGCCCATCTGGCCGTAGGTGGCGGCGGTGACCTCGCCGCCGAAGACCGATGCGTAGAAGTCGAGCGCCGCGCGGGCGTCGCCGTCGAAGTTGAGGTGGGTTGTCGTTTCGATGCTCATGGGACGAGGATGTCGGTCAATGCGGTCAGATCGTGTCCGCTTCTCGAACGAAGATGGACGCCATGGCCGGACCCTCCGTACGGATGCTCGCGCTGCTCTCCCTGCTCCAGGTGCACCGCGACTGGCCGGGCGACGAGCTCGCCGGGCGGCTCGAGGTCAGTCCCCGCACCGTCCGCCGCGACGTGGATCGGCTGCGCGGCCTCGGGTACCGGGTCGAGGCGCTCCGTGGGCCGGCCGGGGGCTACCGGCTCGAGGCGGGCTCCGACCTGCCCCCGCTGCTCTTCGACGACGACCAGGCGGTCGCGATCGCCCTGGCACTCGCCGTGGCCCCGGCGTCGGGGGCGGACGTCGCCGAGTCGGCGGCCCGTGCCCTCGCGACCGTTCGGCAGGTGATGCCCGCGCGGCTACGGTCCCGCGTCGACGCGGTGCAGGCCGTGACCGCGACGAGCCGGACCACCACCGACCCGGACGTCCTGGTGGCGGTGAGCGAGGCCGTCCACCTGCAGGAGGTGTTCCGTTTCGGGTACGGCGACGACGAGACTCCGCACCGGGTGGAACCGCACGCCGTCGTCGCCCGGAACGGTCGCTGGTACCTGCTCGACCGGGACCTCGACCGCGACGACTGGCGGACGCACCGCATCGACCGGATCACGCCGCGGATGCGGACCCGTGTCCCGTTCACGCCGACCCCGATCCCCGGTGGCGATGCCGCCGCGTTCGTCTCTGCGCGGTTCAAGGGGTCGGTGGTCGACGACGTGTGGCCGTGCACCGGTTCGGTGACCACGACGGCGGGCGATGCGCGGCGGATCACGCCGTACCTGCCCGAGGACGCTGTGGTCGAGCAGCTCGAGGACGGCCGGGCCCGCGTCACCCTCGGATCGTGGTCGTGGGACGGGCTCGCTGGCGTGGTGTCAGGACTTGCGGTCGACTTCGTCGTCGCGGGTCCGGAGGAGCTCGTCGAGGCCGTGGCAGACCTCGCTGACCGGTTGCGCGCGGCCGGCACGCGTAGCCCACCGTGATCAGTGGCGACCTGTCCAGAGCGCGTGGTCCAGCCAACCGGCGCCAACTCCCATCGACGCGCGATCGAGGTGTTCGTTGCTCGGGAAGGACTCGAGGAGAGCGGCCACGCGCTCGGCCCAGTCGTGGTCGGACGGGATCGACCTGAGCAGGTAGGCCATCACCGCCAAGGTGTTGTAGACACCGAACTGCTTCGGCGCATCGGTTCCCGAAAGATGTGCGAGGAGCGGTACCGCACCGGACCTCGGGCGTTTCGGGACCACGACCAACTTCCGGTTGAACAGACGCGCATGGTGTGCTGCGACGTTCCGGACGTAGTTGACCGAGGCGAGCCAGCTCAGCATCGTCTTCTTGGTCGGGACGCCGAACTCTCGGGCGATCCGGGTGGCGACGTCGTTCCGGAGACCGCCGTACAGCCGAGCCAGGTGTCCCAGCTCGAGGATTTCGGTGAGTGCCCAGATGGGCATCCGGTCGTCGTACTTGGTGCGGAAGTGGGCAACGAACGATTCATCCGAGGAATCCTGCCGTTCGCGGACGCGCTGCAGCCAAGCAGTGTGCGGGCTGGAGCCATCGGATGCATCTGCTCGGTGTGCGGTGAACGCCTCGGTGAAGAGTGATCCGTCTTCGTGAGCGAAGGGGGCATGCTCTCCGAGGACGTGGCCGACCTGGGTCCGAACGGCCACCTCGATCCGCTCGACACCTTCGATCACCAGGAGCCGAAGACTCCGATCGAAGGCGATGAGTGCTTCGGCTGCGGCGAGTTCCGTCCCTGCTCGGTACCGGTCCTGGACCTCTACGTGCCGACGGCCGTCGTCGTCGATCTCGAACGAGGATTCACGGAAGGGATAGAGGTATCCGGTGAGGCGGTAGTAACCGACTTCGCGCAGCACCGAGCCCGCGACGCCCCGATCACCGATGCGGACTCCCTTGGAAGCCAGCTTCTCGATCTGCTCACCGATCGAGAGCCACGGCTTCACGTACTCCATGCGCCCCCCCGAGACAAGAAAATCGGCCCGAGCCGTGAGGCGAGCGGGCCGATCGTGATGCCGAAACCCTACCAGGATCCGCGTCACGGGATCGAGCGCTCTCCACAGGCGTTAGGAGCGTGCATGCGTCCACCAGGGCGGCGTCAGGGATCCGTTAGGAGCGGACTGGAGGCGCGGCGCAGGACCCAGCATCGGTTCGGCACCACAAGTGGTGCCGGTCCGCGTCACCCGGCGCGGACACCGCAGACCTTCTGGAGTCCCTCGTGTTCGACGTGTTCGTCGTCGCCGGTGTCCTCGCCGTGTTCGGCGTGGTGGCACTGATCGCCAAGGGGGTGGAACGGCTGTGATCGGCATCACCATCGCGGCCGCCGTCCTCGGCATCGCCGCAGTCGTGTACCTCGTCTGGGCGCTCGTGCGTCCGGAGCGGTTCTAGTGGGCGCCGCGGACGTCTGGGCGGGCATCGCCCAGGTCGCCACCCTCGTCCTGCTGCTCGTCGTCGCGCACCGCCCGCTCGGTGACTGGATGGCGAAGGTCTTCACGCCCGTCCGGCACAACCGGGTCGAGCGCGGGGTCTACCGGCTGATCGGGGTCGACCCGGACGCCGAGCAGTCCTGGCCCGTGTACCTGCGCGGTGTGCTGCTGTTCAGCGTCGCCGGGCTCTTGCTCGTCTACCTGCTGCAGCGCATCCAGGTCATCCTGCCCGGCGACCTCGGGCTGCCCGCCGTCGGACCCTCGCTCGCGTTCAACACCGCGGCGTCGTTCGTCGCGAACACGAACTGGCAGTCGTACTCGCCCGAGGTCACCGTCGGCTACACGGTGCAGATGGCCGGCCTGGCGGTGCAGAACTTCCTGTCCGCGGCCGTCGGTCTCTCGGTCGCCGTGGCCCTGGTGCGCGGGTTCGCCCGTCGCAAGTCCGGCACGCTCGGCAACGTGTGGGTGGACATCGTCCGCGGTCTCGGCCGACTGCTCCTGCCCGGGGCGTTCGTCTTCGCGATCGTGCTCGTCGCCGGCGGGGTCGTCCAGTCGTGGGGAAGCGGTACCGACGTCACCACGCTCATCGGTGGCACGCAGCACATCCCCGACGGGTTCGTCGCCTCGCAGGAGGCGATCAAGGAACTCGGCACGAACGGTGGCGGCTACTTCAACGCCAACTCGGCGCACCCGTTCGAGAACCCGCAGGCGTGGACGAACCTCGTCGAGATCTTCCTGATGCTCGTCATCCCGTTCTCGCTGCCGCGCACGTTCGGGCGGCTGGTCGGCGACGACCGCCAGGGCTACGCGATCCTCGCCGTGATGGGCGCGATCTTCCTCGTGTCCCTGTCGGTCATGTCGATCGCCGAGCTCGGCGGCGGCGGTGTCGCCACACACGCCGCCGGGGCCGCGATGGAGGGCAAGGAGAGCCGCTTCGGCATCCTCGGTTCCACGCTCTTCTCGACCGCGACCACCTCGACGTCCACCGGTGCCGTCAACGCGATGCACGACAGCTACACCCCGATCGGCGGGATGATGGCGCTCGTCAACATGATGCTGGGCGAGGTCACCCCCGGCGGCGTCGGCTCCGGCCTGTACGGCATGCTCGTGCTCGCCGTCATCACGGTGTTCATCGGCGGCCTGCTCGTCGGTCGCACCCCGGAGTACCTCGGCAAGAAGATCCGCGCCAAGGAGATGACCTTCGCAGCGCTGTACATCCTCGTCACGCCGACGCTCGTGCTCCTGGCCACCGGGCTCTCGCTCGTGATCCCCGGGGTCCGCGAGCAGGTGCTCGGGACGTCGATCTTCAACCCCGGCAACCACGGGCTGACCGAGCTGCTCTACGCCTTCACCTCGGGTGCGAACAACAACGGCTCGGCCTTCGGCGGGCTCACCGCGAACACCACGTGGATGAACTCCTCGCTCGGAGTCGTGATGCTGCTCGGCCGCTTCGTGCCGATGGTGTTCGTCCTGGCGCTCGCCGGGTCCCTCGCCGCGCAGGACCGGGTGCCGGAGACCGCCGGCACGCTGCCCACCCACCGCCCGCTGTTCATCGGGCTGCTCGGCGGCGTCGCCGTCATCGTCACCGCACTCACCTACTTCCCGGTGCTCGCACTGGGTCCGCTCGCAGAAGGACTGTCATGACCACCCCCGTGACCACGGAGTCGGAACCGCGCACCGCCGTGGAACCGGCCACCCGCTCGTCCGCATTCGGACCCCGCCAACTGGTGGCGGGCCTCCCGGGCGCCCTGCGGAAACTCGATCCGCGACTCATGTGGCGGAACCCCGTCATGTTCATCGTCGAGGTCGGCGCAGCGCTGACGACGGCGGCCGCCGTCGTCGAGCCGTCCGCGTTCACGATCGCCATCGCCGTCTGGCTCTGGCTCACCGTCGTCTTCGCCAACCTGGCGGAGTCGGTGGCCGAGGGCCGCGGCAAGGCGCAGGCCGACACCCTGCGGAAGACCCGCTCGACCACGAGCGCCCGCCGGGTCCTCGGGTACGCGACGACCGACGCGGCCGCGACCGGCAACGAGACCGAGGAGGTCGCGTCCGTCGACCTGGCCAAGGGCGACGTGGTCGTGGTCGTCGCCGGCGAGGTCATCCCGGGCGACGGCGACGTCGTCGACGGCATCGCGTCGGTCGACGAGTCGGCCGTCACGGGTGAGTCCGCACCGGTCATCCGCGAGTCCGGCGGTGACCGCAGTGCCGTCACCGGCGGCACACGGGTGCTGTCGGACCGGATCGTGGTGCGCATCACCTCGACGCCGGGTGAGACCTTCATCGACCGGATGATCCGCCTGGTCGAGGGTGCGGCACGGCAGAAGACGCCGAACGAGATCGCGCTGAACATCCTGCTCGCCTCGTTGTCGATCGTCTTCGTGATCGTCTGCCTGACGATGCAGCCCATCGCGGGACTCGTCGGTGCGACGGTCAGCGTGCCGGTGCTCATCGCCCTGCTCGTCTGCCTCATCCCGACCACCATCGGAGCCTTGCTCTCCGCGATCGGCATCGCCGGCATGGACCGGCTCGTGCAGCACAACGTGCTGGCGATGTCGGGCCGCGCGGTCGAGGCCGCCGGCGACATCACGACGCTGCTGCTCGACAAGACCGGCACGATCACGTACGGCAACCGCCGGGCGTCCCGCGTGGTGCCGGTGCCGGGCGTGACGACAGCCGAACTGCTCGAGGCCGCGGCACTGTCGAGTGCCGCCGACAGCACGCCGGAAGGACGCTCGATCGTCGACCTGGCGCGTGCAGACGGAGCCGCCGTCGGTCTGCCCGACGGTGCCGTCGAGGTGCCGTTCACGGCGCAGACACGCATGTCCGGTCTCGACCTGTCGGATGGGTCGCAGATCCGGAAGGGCGCTGCCGCGGCAGTGCTCGCCTGGGCGGACACCACCGAAGCCAGTTTGGTGTCTGCCATCGACGCGACCGTCGCGGACATCTCCGACCAGGGCGGCACCCCGCTCGTCGTCGGGCGTCGCTCGTCGACCGGTGCGGTCACGCTGCTCGGTGTCGTGCACCTGAAGGACGTCGTGAAGGACGGCATGGCGTCGCGGTTCGCCGAGCTCCGGTCGATGGGCATCCGCACGGTGATGATCACGGGCGACAACCCCCGCACCGCGGCTGCCATCGCCCACGAGGCCGGCGTCGACGACTTCCTCGCCGAGGCCACCCCGGAGGACAAGCTCGCGTACATCAAGCGCGAGCAGGAGGGCGGCAACCTCGTCGCCATGACCGGTGACGGCACCAACGACGCCCCGGCCCTGGCGCAGGCGGACGTCGGCGTCGCGATGAACACCGGCACGACGGCGGCGAAGGAGGCTGGCAACATGGTCGACCTCGACTCCGACCCGACCAAGCTCATCGACGTCGTCCGCATCGGCAAGCAGCTGCTCATCACCCGCGGCGCCCTGACCACCTTCTCCATCGCCAACGACGTCGCGAAGTACTTCGCGATCATCCCGGCGATGTTCCAGCTCGCGTTCCCGGGGCTCGCGGCGCTCAACATCATGGCGCTGCACAGCCCCTCGTCCGCGATCCTGTCGGCGGTCGTCTTCAACGCGCTCGTCATCGTCGCGCTCATCCCGCTGTCCCTGCGTGGCGTCAAGTACCGCGCGGCCGCAGCGTCGTCGATCCTCGGCCGCAACCTGCTCGTCTACGGGCTGGGCGGCGTGGTCGTCCCCTTCATCGGCATCAAACTGATCGACCTCGTGGTCGGTCTCATCCCGGGGTTCTAGTCATGGCATCTGCACGTTCCACCTTCCGTTCCGCCGGTGTGGCCATCCGCCTCACCCTCGTCGCCACCGTCGTCCTCGGCGTCGGCTACCCGCTCGCCGTCTGGGGCGTCGGCCAGGCGGCGTTCCACGACCAGGCCAACGGCTCGATGGTCACGGACTCGTCCGGCGCCGTCGTCGGTTCCTCGTTGATCGGGCAGTCGTTCACGGGCAAGCAGGCCGATCGCTGGTTCCAGTCGCGGCCGTCCGCCGCCGGGGACGGCTACGACGCGGGAGCGTCGTCCGGCTCGAACCTCGGGCCGAACAACGCCGACCTGCTCAAGGCCGTCGAGGAGCGTCGTGCGGCGCTGGCGAAGGCCGACGGGGTCTCCGCCGCGCAGGTGCCTGCCGACGCCGTGACCGCATCCGGTTCGGGCCTCGACCCGGACATCAGCCCCGCCTACGCGTCCCAGCAGGTGGCCCGTGTGGCCTCGGCACGCGGCCTGCCCGCCGACACCGTGCGGCAACTGGTGGCGTCGCACACCGAGTCCCGGCAGCTCGGGTTCCTCGGTGAGCCCGTGGTGAACGTGCTCGCGCTGAACCTGGCGCTGGCGAAGGCGTCCTGAGCGTGGGTGACCCCTCCGCAGAACACCGGTGCTCGCGCGTCGAACACCCGCAGACCGCGGTGCGACAGGTGAACACCGGTGTCTTGCGGAGACCGACCCCCGCACGCGAGAGGATGAGCACGTGAAGCGCGGGAAGCTGCGGGTCCTGCTCGGTGCGGCGCCCGGTGTCGGCAAGACCTACACGATGCTCGAAGAGGGGCGTCGGTTGCTCGACGAGGGTCGCGACGTGGTCGTCGCCGTCGTCGAGACGCACGAGCGCGCCGCCACCGCAGCACTGGTGAACGGGCTCGAGGTCGTGCCCCGCCGCACCGTCTCGCACCGGGGTGTCGACCTCGACGACCTCGACCTCGACGCCGTCATCGCCCGGGCACCCGAGGTCGCGCTGGTCGACGAACTCGCGCACACGAACGCCCCGGGGAGCCCGAACGAGAAGCGCTGGCAGGACGTCGAAGCGCTGCGGGACGCCGGCATCGACGTCATCTCGACCGTCAACGTGCAGCACATGCAGTCCCTCGGCGACGTGGTCCGCGAGATCACCGGCACCGTGCAGCGCGAGACCGTCCCCGACGCCGTGGTGCGTGCGGCCGACCAGATCGAGGTCGTCGACCTGGCCCCGGCAGCGCTGCGCGAACGGCTCTCCGACGGGCTCGTCTACCCGGCGGCCCGGATCGACGCCGCGCTGTCGAACTACTTCCGCCTCGGCAACCTCACCGCACTGCGCGAGATCGCCCTGCTCTGGCTCGCCGACGAGGTCGACGACGCGCTCAAGGCCTACCGCGCCGAGCACGGTATCGAGCACCGGTGGGAGACCCGGGAGCGCGTGCTCGTCGCCCTGACCGGTGGCCCCGAGGGTGAGACCCTGCTGCGCCGCGGCGCCCGCATCGCCGCCCGCAGCGCCGGTGGTGAACTCGCCGCCGTGCACGTGACGACGAACGACGGCCTGCGCGTCCGGCACCCCGGCGCGCTCGGCAAGCAGCGGACCCTGCTCGAGCAACTCGGTGGGACGTACCACCAGGTCGTCGGCGACGACGTGCCGAGCACGCTGGTGCGGTTCGCGCGGTCGATCGACGCCACCCAGATCGTGATCGGGGTCAGTCGCCGCAGTCGGCTCGCGGCCGCCATGACCGGTCCGGGGATCGGCAACACCGTGATCCGCGAGTCCGGCGACATCGACGTGCACGTCGTCACGCACGAGCGTGCCGGCGGCGGGATCACCCTGCCCAAGCTCGGCGGCAGTCTGGCCCGCGGCCGGGTGGTCGCCGCGTTCGTGCTGTCGGTCCTGGTCGGGCCGCTGCTCACCTGGGTGCTGTCGATCGGCAGCGACCCGGACGCCATCACGGTGGACGTGCTGGCGTACCAACTACTCGTCCTGGTCGTGGCGCTCGTGGGCGGGATGTGGCCGGCGGTGTTCACGGCCGTGCTGTCCGGGCTGAGCCTCGACTACTTCTTCGTGCAACCCCTCTACATGGTCACCGTCCAGCAGCCGTGGCACCTGTTCGCCCTGGTCATGTACGTGATCAGTGCGGTGCTGGTCAGCTTCGTGGTCGACCGGTCCGCTCGGCGGTCACGCGCTGCCCGTCGGGCCTCGGCCGAGTCCGGGCTCCTGATGGGCATCGCCGGCAGCGTGCTCCGCGGCGACGACGCCCTGCAGGCCCTGCTCGACCGCACACGAGAGGCCTTCGGCTTCGCCGGGGTCCGGATCCGCCAGGGCGACGAGGTGCCGGCGACCTCGGGCGAGTTCGGTGCGACGCCGGACGCGTCGACGACGCTGGCGTCCGGGGCCGTGCTCGAGTTCGCCGGTGCGCCCGACGACCCGACCCAGCGCCGGCTGCTGCGGGTCGTCGAGCAGCAGCTCGACGCCGCCGTCGAGCACCGCGAGCTGACGCGCACCGCCGTGGGCGCCGAGCGCATCGCCGCCGCCGACCGGGTCCGGAGCGCGCTGCTCGCGGCGGTCGGCCACGACGTGCGCCGCCCCATCGCAGCGGCCTCCGCCGCCGTGCAGACGCTGCGTGCGCCCGACATCGACCTGTCCGGGGCCGACCGGGAGGCGCTGCTCGCGACCGCCGACGAGAGCCTCGGTCAGCTGGCGGTGCTGTTGGCAGACCTGTTGGACGTCAGCCGCGTGCAAGCCGGTGTCCTCGCGGTCACCCCGGCGGCGATCGCGCTCGAGACGGTGGTCGCCCCCGCGCTCGACGAGCTGGAGCTCGGCCCGGACGACGTCGACCTCGACCTGCCCGCGGATCTGCCACCGGTGCTCGCCGACCCGGTCCTGCTGCAGCGCGTCGTCGTGAACCTGCTCGCCAACGCCGCCCGGTACGCCCCGGACGGCACACACGTCCGGGTCGCCGCGAGCGCGTTCGCCGGCGGGGTGGAACTCCGCGTGGCCGACCACGGCCCCGGCATCCCCGAGGACCGCCGCGACGAGGTGTTCCAGCCGTTCCAGCGACTCGGTGACACCGACAACGAGACCGGCCTCGGGCTCGGCCTGGCCCTGGCGCGTGGGTTCACCGAGGGCATGGGCGGCACGATCGAGGTCGACGACACCCCGGGCGGTGGGCTCACCGTCGTGGTGCGGCTGCCGATCGCCGGGCACGTGGGAGTGGAGATCCGATGAAGGTCCTGATCGCTGACGACGACGCGCAGCTCGTCCGCGCGCTCTCGGTGACGCTCTCGGCGCGCGGGTACGACGTCGTCACGGCTCGGGACGGGCGCGAGGCGATCGACGCCGTCATCACCGAGCGCCCCGACCTGGTGCTGCTCGACCTCGGCATGCCCCGGCTCGACGGCATCGGGGTGCTCGAGGGCGTCCGGGCCTGGTCGCAGGTGCCGGTCCTCGTGCTCTCCGGGCGCACCGACTCGTCCGACAAGGTCGACGCGCTCGACGCCGGTGCCGACGACTACGTGACGAAGCCGTTCCAGATGGACGAGCTCCTCGCCCGGCTGCGGGCACTCGGACGGCGGCGGGTGGTGGCGTCGGAGGAGACCCCGACGATCGCGATCGGACCGCTGCTCGTCGACCTCGTGGCGAAGCAGGTCACCCCGGCCGAGGGTCCGGCGATCCGCCTGACGCCCACCGAGTGGCGCCTGCTCGAGGTCCTGGTCACGAACCCCGACCGCCTGATGACCCGCGAGATGCTGTTGACCGAGGTCTGGGGGCCGACGCACGGCAACGACTCCGGGTACCTGCGGCTGTACATGGCGCAGCTGCGGCGGAAGCTGGAGCCCGACCCCGCGCACCCGCGCTACCTGGTGACGGAGTCCGGCATGGGGTACCGCTTCGCCCCCGGAGCGTAGGGGACCGCCGCTGTCGGGGCGTGGACGAGATGCGGATCGGTGAACTCCGATGACGTCGGCGGTACCCGTCGTCGCGATCTCGTCGGGACGCCTCGTCGCGGTCCCGTCGGTTCACGCCCGGGAGCTGAACGCCGCGAGCTCGGCCCGGGTCCGGGCGCCGTGCTTCCGGAGCAGGTTCGCCACGTGGTACTTCACGGTGTTGACGCTGATGCCGAGCCCCTCCGCGATCTCCCGGTTGCCCACTCCCGTCGCCACGAGCCGCAGCACGTCGCGCTCACGCGGGGTCAGGTCACCGTCGTCGACCCCGTCCACCTCGGTCGGCCGCGGGTCGAGCGGCAGCGAGATGTCGAGCACGGACCCCCAGCCGGGCGTGCTCGCGACCTGCACCCGCCCGTCGAGCGTGACGACCCGCTCCGCGATCGGCCGCATGGCGTCGTCGTGCACGTCGAGGGTGCCGGAGCCGTCGTCGCGGAGCTGCATGAGCAGGTTCCGGCCGTCGCAGTCCCACTGGATGCGCACCCGCTTCGCCGCACCGTCGTCGACCAGGGCGAGCACCGCGGTCCGGACGATCGCCCGGGCCGCGTGGGCGACGTCGCCCGGGAGCGCACGGCCGGTGGCCGGCGGCTCGACGAACTGCACGTCGAGGTCCCCGAAGCGCACGAGCGGCCGCAGGTCGGCGCGCAACCGCGAGAACGCGCCGGTGACGGGTTCGAGCAGGGTGCTCCGCTGCTGATCGGTCACGGTGCGCAGGTCGACGAGGGCGGCCGAGGCGATCTCGACGGCCTCGGCCCTGGCGGCCGCGTCGGTGACCCGCGACGACCGGAGCACGGCGAGGACGGACTCCAGGGTGAGGGCGTGCCGGTCCGCCTGCTCGGCGACCGTGCGGGCGTGCTCGGCGGCCGCGAGCCGGATGGCGGAGCCGCCCCGGGCCTCCAGGGTGTCGACCGATGCGTCCATGGACGCGACGGTACCCGTCCCACCCGAGCGGACGGGCCCACCCGATGGGATGGGGTCCCTGCCGGGGCGGGTAGCGGCGTGCCGAGGCGCGCGACGGAAGGATCGAGGGCATGGCAGCAACCACCGTCTCCGCAGCGCTCGACCTGGTCGTCCGCGAGGTCGGCGACCTGGCGGCCCGCCTCGACGATGCCCCGGCCCAGCGCGCACTCGACCTGATCGAGGGCGCCGACCGGGTGTTCGTCCACGGCGCCGGTCGCTCCGGACTCGCCCTCCGCATGACCGCGATGCGCCTCATGCACCTCGGCCTCGACGCGCACGTCGTCGGCGAGGTCACCACCCCGGCCATCCGTCCGGGTGACCTGCTCCTCGTCGCGAGCGGCTCCGGTACGACCACCGGCATCGTGCAGGCCGCGCGCACCGCGCACGAGGTCGGCGCATCCGTCGTGGCGCTCTCGACCACCGACGACTCCCCGCTCTCCGAGCTGGCGGACGTCACGATCGTGCTGCCCGCCGCGACGAAGACCGACCGCTCCGGCACCGCCTCGGCCCAGTACGCCGGTGGCCTCTTCGAACAGGCGGTCGCCCTGGTGGGCGACGCCGTGTTCCACGCCCTGTGGACCCGAGGCGGGCAGTCCGCCGACGACCTCTGGCCCCGTCACGCCAACCTCGAATGAAAGGCACACCCATGCAGCTCCAGTTCGCCATGGACACCCTGACCACCGAAGCCGCCCTCGAGCTCGCCGCCGCGGCCGCGCCGCACGTCGACGTCCTCGAGCTCGGCACGCCCCTGATCAAGAGCGCCGGCCTGTCCGCCGTCACCGCGATCAAGGAAGCACACCCCGACAAGATCGTGTTCGCCGACCTCAAGACCATGGACGCCGGTGAGCTCGAAGCCGACATCGCCTTCTCGGCCGGTGCCGACCTGGTCACCGTCCTCGGTGTCGCCGGCGACTCGACGATCGTCGGTGCCGTCAAGGCCGCGAAGAAGCACGGCAAGGGCATCGTCGTCGACCTGATCGGCGTCTCCGACAAGGCCGCCCGTGCCCGCGAGGTCGTCGCACTCGGCGCCGAGTTCGTCGAGGTCCACGCCGGGCTCGACGAGCAGGCGGAAGAGGGCTTCACGTTCGGGGCCCTGCTCGACGCCGGCAAGGAGTCGGGCGTCCCGTTCTCGATCGCGGGCGGCGTGAACGCGTCCTCGGTCGCCTCGGTGCAGGAGGCCGGCGCCCGCATCGCCGTTGCCGGCAGCGCGATCTACAGTGCGTCGGACGTCGGCGCAGCAGCCGCCGAGATCCGCGCCGCCATCAAGTAGCGGGTCACGGTCGCCCTTCCCGGGCGACATCGTGAGCAGGAACGGTCGGGTGTGCACGTCGCACCCGACCATTCCTGCTCACGAAGCGAACGACGCCGGCCCGGATGCGCCGTACGGTGGCCCCATGAACCGAGCGCTGCGCTGGACCACCTGGATCGTCGCCGTCGTCGTGCTGATCGCGGTGGTGTTCCTCGTCTGGGCGCACATCGTGATGCAGGGCACCCGCAGCGCCGCCCTGCAGGTCTGGCGCGACGACCGGATCGCGGTCCGGGACGCCGGTGACTCGGTGGTGATGACCCCGACCGGCCAGGCCGACGGGGTCGGGATCGTCTTCATCCCCGGCGCGAAGGTCGACCCGTACGCCTACATGGCCACGTTCCGGCAGATGGTCGCCAACGGCACGACGGTGGTCATCACGAAGCCGACGCTGAACCTCGCGTTCTTCGACACCCGGCCCCTCGCGACGTTCGAGGCCCACGCACCCTCCGTCACCCGCTGGGCGGTCGGCGGGCACTCCCTCGGCGGGGTCCGCGCGTGCCAGCTCGCCCAGGACGCCGACGGCCTGCTGCTGCTCGGCAGCTACTGCGCGAACGACATCAGCCGCTCCTACATCGACGTGCTGAGCGTCTCCGGTTCGCGTGACGGTCTGTCGACCCCGGCCAAGGTCGACGCCGCGCGGGACAAGCTGCCGTCGACCGCCACCATGACCGAGATCCAGGGCTCGAACCACGCCGACTTCGGCGCCTACGGCGACCAGCCGGGCGACCGCACGGCGACCATCAGCCGTGCTGATGCCCGCCAGCAGATCTCGGACGCGATCGAGGCCTGGGTGCGCGACCTGCGCTGATCACCCGGGCGGACCGGCGGACGCACCACGGGCCTCCAGACGGTCTGCCTGGAGGCCCGTGGTGCGCGACGTCAGTGGATCACGCCCGCCTCGTGGTCGCGTCCGGAACGGCGCCCGGTGAACCGTGCGACGAAGTACAGGACCACGCCGACGGCGAGCAGGATCGCGGCGTAGAGCCAGACCTGTCCGCTCTGCTGCGTCAGCAGCAGGATGCACGACAGCACCCCGAGCACCGGGACGAACGTCCAGACCCGGAAGTGGTCGTGCTCGACGTGGTCGCGGCGGAGCACCAGGACGGCGACGTTCGTGCTGATGAACACGAAGAGCAGCAGGAGCACGACGGTCTCGGCCAGCACGCCCACGTCGCCCACCAGGGTCAGGAGCATCGCGACGATCGTGGTGGCGACGATGGCGGTCCACGGGGTCTTGCGGTTCGGCAGGACCTTCGCGAGCAGGGCGGGCAGGAGCCGCTGCTCGGCCATGCCGTAGGTCACGCGGCTCGACATGATCATCGTGAGCAGCGCGCCGTTCGCGACGGCGACCAGGGCGATGAGGCTGAAGACCCAGTCGGGGATCGGGACGCCGGTGGCGGAGACGACCGCGAGCAGCGGGCCGCTGGACTCGGACAACTCCGAGGCGGGGAGGGCGATGGAACTCGCGAGTGCGACGAGGACGTAGACGACGCCGGCCGTGGCGAGGGCGCCGAACAGGGCCTTCGGGTACACGCGGCGGGGTTCGCGGACCTCTTCCGCGATGTTCGCAGAGGTCTCGAAGCCGACGAACGAGTAGTAGGCGACGATCGCTGCGCTCAGGGTCGCGAGCGCCGGGTTCGCATCGGCAGGGAACTCCCCGATGCGCGAGACCTCACCGCCGCCACCGCCGAGCATCACCGCGACGACGACGATCACGATGACGAGGCCGGACACCTCGATGATCGTCATCACGACGTTGCTCTTGAGCGAGTCGGAGATGCCCCGGGCGTTCAGACACGCGATCAGGGCGAGGAAGACGATGGCGGTGGGGACCGGCGGCAAGTCGACGAAGGTGCCGAGGTAGTCGCCGGCGAAGGCGAGCGACAGTCCGGCGGCGCTCGTGACACCGGCCGCGAGCATGCTGAAGCCGACCAGGAACGAGACGATCGGCGACTTGTACGCGCGCTCGGCGAAGACCGCGGCGCCACCGGCCTTCGGGTACTTCGTGACGAGCTCTGCGTAGGAACCCGCGGTGAGCAGGGCCAGCAGCAGCGCGAGGACGAGCGGTGCCCAGAGCGCGCCGCCGACGTCCTTCGACAGGGTCCCCATCAGGGCGTAGATGCCGGCGCCGAGCACGTCGCCGAGGATGAAGAGGTACAGCAGCGGGCCGGTGATCGCCTGGCGGAGCTTCGACTGCGTACCGTCGTGGGGTGCGGCCGTGGTGTCGCTGGTCATGGTGGTGCCTTTCGTCCGGGTCAGCGTGCCGGTGCGTGTCTCCGAGCACTCACAGGTGGATCGTGGTCACCGTGCTCCTCCACACCGAGGTGCGGGTGAACACCCTCCACAGGGCGCAGCGCCTCCGGACGTGCCGACTGGAGCGGTCCTAGACTCGTCGGGAGCCACACGTCCACCACCAGTCCCCGGAGGACCGCAGATGACGACGCAGGACCAGCGCACGCCCGCGCGACTCAGTGACCAGCGCGCACTCCTGTTCGACCTCGACGGCGTGCTCACCCCGACCGCCGACGTCCACATGCGGGCCTGGAGCCGGCTGTTCACGCCGTACCTCGAAGCGCACGGAGTCGCGCCGTACACCGAGCAGGACTACTTCACCTACATCGACGGCAAACCCCGGTACGACGGCGTGCGTTCGCTGCTCGAGTCGCGCGGCATCGACCTGCCGCAGGGCACCCCCGACGACGCGCCCGACACCGACACGGTGTGCGGGCTCGGCAACCGGAAGAACGCCGAGTTCACCGCCGAGCTCGACGAGCACGGCGTTGAGCCCTACCCGGGTTCGCTGCGGTTCCTGACCGCCGCGATCGCCGCCGGCATGTCCGTCGCCGTCGTCTCGAGCTCGGCGAACGCCACCTCGGTGCTCCGGACCGCGGGCATCCTCGACCGGTTCCCGGTCGTCGTCGACGGGCTCGTCGCGCGCCAGGACGGCCTGACCGGCAAGCCCGCGCCCGACACCTACCTCGACGCCGCCACCCGGTTCGGACTCACCGCCGCCGAGTGCGTCGTGGTCGAGGACGCCACGAGCGGGGTCGAAGCCGGCCGCAACGGTTCGTTCGGTCTCGTCGTCGGGGTCGACCGTGGTGCCGGGGCGGATGCCCTGCGCGAGCACGGTGCCGACGTCGTCGTGTCCGACCTCGCCGAACTCATCGACGACCTGCCCGCACCGGCCGCCAGCACCGACTAGACACGCACCGGCCGGAGCCGTTCAGCGCCTGCCGGTCGCACCGACGCACCCACCTCCCTCCCTTCCCACGGAGCAGCATGAACCCCATCACCTCGGACCCCCTCGACCGCGTCCGCTACCCGATCGACGAGTGGGCACTCGTCGAGACCGAGTACACCCCCGACGAGCAGGGCGTCGCCGAGACGAACTTCGCCGTCGGCAACGGGTACCTCGGCCTGCGCGGCAACCTGGACGAAGGCCGTGGCGGCGTGCAGTACGGCACGTACATCAACGGGTTCCACGAGACCTGGCCGATCCGGCACGCGGAAGACGCCTTCGGCTTCGCGAAGACCGGGCAGACGATCATCAACGCGCCCGACGCCAAGGTCATCCGCCTCTACGTCGACGACGAGCCGCTCGTGCTGGCCGAGGCCGACATCCTCCGGCACACGCGCAGGCTGGAGTTCCGCGGCGGCTACCTCTTCCGTGAGACCGAGTGGTCGACGCCGTCCGGCAAGCGGGTGCTCATCCGGGCGCGTCGGCTCGTGTCGTTCACCGACCGGCACCTCGCCGTCATCGACTACGAGGTCACCGTGCTCGACGCGGACGCCTCGATCCTGCTGTCCAGTCAGATCCTCAACCGCCAGGACGTGCAGGACGAGTACCACGCCGGCATGCGGGCCGCGGCGAACGCCTTCGACCCCCGCAAGGCCGAGGCGTTCACCGAGCGGGTGCTCGTGCCGAAGCTCAAGCGCAGCACCGGCGGCCGTTCGGTCCTCGGGTACCAGGCGTCCAGCTCCGGCATGACGATCTGCGTCGGCGTCGAGCACCACATCGAGACCGAGAACAGCTGGGACGAGTCGTCGTCGATCGAGGACGACCTGGCGAAGCACGTCTACCGGGTGCAGGCCCGCGCGGGGCAGCCCATCCGGCTCGTGAAGCACGTGGTCTACCACACCTCTCGCGGGGTGCCCGTGCGCGAGCTCGCCGACCGCTGCGACCGCACGCTCGACCGCGCGCACGCCGAGAACGTCGACGAGACCTTCGCGAAGCAGCGCGAGTGGCTCGACGACTACTGGGCCCGCAGCGACGTCGAGATCGCCGGCCAGCCCGCGATCCAGCAGGCCGTCCGCTGGAACCTGTTCCAGCTCGCGCAGGCCACCGCCCGCACCGACGGCCACGGCATCGCCGCGAAGGGCGTCACCGGGTCCGGCTACGGCGGCCACTACTTCTGGGACATGGAGATCTACGTCCTGCCGTTCCTGTCGTACACGGCGCCGATCGTCGCCCGGAACGCCCTGCGCTTCCGCTACAACATGCTCGACGCGGCGCGGGCTCGGGCCCGCGAGCTGAACCAGCGCGGCGCCCTGTTCCCGTGGCGGACGATCAACGGCGAAGAGTCCAGCGCCTACTACGCCGCCGGCACCGCGCAGTACCACATCGACGCCGACATCTCGCATGCGCTCATGCAGTACGTGCGGGCCTCGGGCGACCGCGAGTTCCTGAAGCGCGGAGCCATCGACGTGCTCGTCGAGACCGCCCGGCTCTGGGCCGACCTCGGCTTCTGGCGCTCGAACGGCGACAAGAAGTTCCACATCGACGGCGTCACCGGGCCGGACGAGTACACGACCGTCGTCGACGACAACCTCTACACGAACGTGATGGCGCGGGCGAACCTGTGGTTCGCCGTCAACGCCTGTCGCGAGCTCGCTGCCGACGACGCCGAAGAGTACGACCGCATGGTGCGCCGGACCGGTCTGCAGCCCGACGAGCTCGTCGAGTGGGAGCACGCCGCCGAGTCGATGGAGATCCCCTTCGACCCGCACCGCGGCATCCACCCGCAGGACGCCCAGTTCCTCGACAAGGAACTCTGGGACCTCGAGAACACCCCGGAGTCCAAGCGCCCGCTGCTGCTCCACTACCACCCGCTGGTGATCTACCGGTTCCAGGTGCTCAAGCAGGCCGACGTCGTGCTCGCGCTGTTCCTGCAGGGGCACGAGTTCACGGCGGCCGAGAAACGTCGCGACTTCGACTACTACGACGCGCTCACCACCGGTGACTCCACGCTGTCCGCGGTCGTGCAGTCCATCATGGCGGCCGAGGTCGGGTACCACGACCTCGCCGACCAGTACTTCCAGACCGCGCTCTACGTCGACCTGGCGGACCTGCACGGCAACACCTCGGACGGCGTGCACATCGCGTCGACCGGTGGCATCTGGGGTGCGCTCGTCAACGGCTTCGGTGGCATGCGCGACCACGGAGGTCGGATGACCTTCAACCCGCGGCTGCCGAAGCACTGGGACCGTCTGTCCTACCGGCTGACGGTGCGCGGATCGCGGGTCCGGGTGGACCTGGAGCAGGAAGCCATGACGCTCACGGTCGAGACCGGTTCGGGCTTCACGGTGTGGGTGCACAACCAGCAGTGGGACATCGAGGCGGGGGAGCCCACCGTGGTGCCGCTGCCGCACCACGGGCCGCGGATGTCCGGGCACGCCCCGACCACGAGCGACATCCAGGGCACGCTGCGGGCCGACGGCTCGGTCATCACCGCCTCGATCCCGACGATCTCCCTGGAGCGCGACTTCGACCTCGACGACACGACGGCCTGACGAGCCGCGCGCTTCGCTGCGATCGCACTCCGCCCCGGATCCGCCTCGCGGTACCGGGGCGGAGTGCGCTCACGCGCGTTCCCGGCGCCTCCGAACGCGTCCAGTCGGCCCCGGGCACCGTGGTCTGCCGTGCCCCTCGGGTCGATGGCGTCTCCCCGGGCACGCTTCGTGCAACGAGAGGAGACATCATGGGCAACCGGTTCGAGGGCAAGGTCGCGATCGTCACGGGCGCGGGGTCCGGCATCGGTGAGGCGACCGCGCGGGCGTTCATCGACGAGGGCGCGTCGGTCGTGCTGACCGACAGCGTCGACGAGAAGGTGCGCGCGGTCGGGGACTCGCTGCCCACCCACCGGGTGGTGGCGCTGCACGCCGATGTAGCGAGCCCCGACGACTGGCAGACCGTCGTCGACGCGGCGATCGACCGGTTCGACCGGGTCGACGTCCTGGTGAACAACGCCGGGACCTTCAGCTCGGGCGACATCACCGACATCAGCACGGACGAGTGGCGCCGGGTCATCGAGACCGACCTGTCCGGTGTGTTCTACGGCACCCGCGCGGCGCTGCCGTTCCTCCGTGAGACGAAGGGCTCGATCGTCAACACGTCGTCGGTCTCCGGCGAGGATGCCGACTGGCGGATGAGCCCGTACAACGCGGCGAAGGGTGGCGTGACGAACTTCACCAAGGCCGCTGCACTCGACAACGGGCAGTTCGGCGTGCGCGTGAACGCCGTCGCTCCGGGACTCATCTGGACCGACCTGACCCAGGAGCAGGCGGAGGACGAGGCCCTGCAGTCGAAGTTCACCGAGCGCATCGCCCTCGGCCGCGGGGGTCGCTCTGCCGAGGTCGCCGAGGCGATCCTGTTCCTGGCAAGCGACGCGGCCTCGTTCATCACGGGTGCGGTCCTGCCCGTGGACGGCGGCACCATGGCGAGCAACGGGCAGCCGCCGCAGGCCTGAGCCACCCCGGCGTCGGCGGAGACTCGGCCCAGCGGACACTTCGGGCGGTCAGGGACGTCCGGATCGTCCGTGGGCGTGAGTCTCGGCTCGCTTCGAGTGCACGAGCGTCACAGGAGCTTCCGCAGGGTGTTCGTGTTGCGGGTCGTCGTCGTGCGCTTGAAGCGTGCGGCGCCGGCCCGCTTCGCGAACACGGTGTCGGTGCTCGAGCCCTTCGGGCAGGACCAGTAGACGACGCCGGCTCCGCGTGCGATCCGTTCGACCGAGTCATCGAGTTCGAGATCCTCGATCAAGGCGTCGAGCGCACCGTCGTCGGACCCGAACACGACGTAGTCGTGCCGTTCGTCGGCATGCTCGAAGGGAAAGTCGTCGACCACGGCCGCGAGGGCGTCGTGCCGGACGAGCACGATCCAGGCGTCGTACCCGAACCGGTCGCGCAGCCCCTGCTCGATCGACGTCTTCAGCGGCTCGGCGGGCGCGTCGGCGCTGAACACGACGTTGCCCGAGGCGAGCACGGTCCGGACATCGTCGAACCCGAGCTCCCGGAAGAGCTCCGCCAGGTCCGCGCTCCTGATCGTGATGCCGTTCACGTTGACCCCGCGCAGCAGCGCGACCCACCTGTCCATGTCCGGACGGTAGCGGTCCGCGGCGATCACGTCCACGTCCGGGCCACGCCCCAGCCGGAGCCCTGCGGCACGATGTCGACCACCAGCGACTCGCCGTCGAGGTCGCTGGTCGCCTGGAATCGCCATCCCACGGTCCGTTCCGGCGCGTGGGTGATGGCGGTGGGCAGTTCGGCCCGTGTGACGGTCAGTCGGGTCGGGGTGTCGCTCACCCGCCACCGCTGCCCTGCCCACACCAGGCGGGTCGGTGTGCCTCCGGACCACCACACCGTGGCAGCCGTGTCGGTGATCATCATCGGGTCTCCTCGTTCGAACGTGTGTTCGAATGGTAGGTGTCGACCTCCGACGTCGCAACCGACGGTTGTCGACCACGGCGGGTCGCGGACGAACCCTCGAACGACGCAGCAGCCGTCGTGTAGACGGGACCCATGACGAACGACGCACAGGGCCCCGACGCGCAGCACCAGGTTCCCGAGGGGGTGTCCGAGGCCACGGTCGAGGCGCTCGGCAGCCTGTCCGCCGCGGTCGAGGTCATCGAGCACGCGCGCGGCCTGCTCTACGGGTTCCACCGCCTGACCGGCACCGCTGATCTGAACCTCGGTGAGGCGGTCGAGCAGCTGCGGAAGGCCGGGCACACCGAACTCGCCGAGCGCATCGACACCGAGCTCGTGGGCCGCAACGTCATCGCGGGCCGCTGGACGTTCCAGATCGTCGAGGACTACGACGACGGCTACTACGCCCTCGCCAAGGAGCTCGAGCGCACCGCGCGCGACGAGCTCGTGCAGGGCCGCCGCCACCTGTTCGAGGCGGGCATGAAGGAAGACCGTCGCACCCAGGACCAGCGCCACCACGAGGCCACGCCGAGCGACCTGCCGGACTGACCACGGGCCTCCAGGCCGACGCGGCCGACGCGGCCGACGCGGCCGACGCGGCCGACGCGGCCGACGCGGCCGACGCGGCCGACGCGGCCGACGCGGCCGACGCGGCTGACGCCAGCCGGCGAAGACGCCGGCGTCCTGCGGAAGACGCCCCGGAAACGTCGAGACGCCGCCGGATTCGGCGGCGTCTCGATGACACGACGGCGTCTTGCGCCAGGCCCGAGCGAACCGGCCCAGCAAGGCCCGAACGAATGGCTCAGCCGACGCCGAGCAGCGCCTCCAGCGGCCCCCGCGCGAAGTACAGCAGGAAGCCCGCGGCGACGACGTAGAGCAGCCACGAGACCTCGCGGCCACGGCCGGACAGCAGCTTGATGAGCACCCAGCTGATGAAGCCGGCGCCGATGCCGTTCGCGATCGAGTAGGTCAGCGGCATGACGACGATCGTCAGGAAGGCCGGCAGGGCCGAGCCGAAGTCCGACCACGAGATGTCCGCGACCTGCGCGACCATGAGCGCCCCGACGACGACGAGCCCGGCGGCGGCGACCTCGAGCGGGACGACCTGGGTGAGCGGCGTGAGGAACATCGACGCCAGGAACAGCAGGCCGGTGACGACCGAGGCCATGCCCGTGCGGGCGCCCTCGCCGATGCCGGAGGCCGAGTCGATGAAGACGGTGTTCGACGACACCGACGCGCCACCACCGGCGATCGCGCCGACGCCCTCGACGACGAGCGCCGACTTCAGGCGGGGGAACGTGCCGTCCGGCTTCGCGACACCGGCGGCCTTGGCCAGACCGGTCATGGTGCCCATGGCGTCGAAGAAGTTCGTGAAGACGAGGGTGAAAACGAGCATCGACGCGGCGAGCGGGCCGATGCGGGTGAAGGCGCCGAAGACGTCGGCGTGACCGACGAGCGACAGGTCCGGCACGGCGAACAGTGCGCTCGGCAGGCCGGGGGCGTTGAGGTTCCAGCCGGTCTTCGAGTCGACCGAGGTCGGCACCTGGAAGATCGCCTGCAGGATGATCGCGATGATCGTGGTCGCGACGATGCCGATGAGCAGCGCACCCTTGACCCGGCGGGCCATGAGCGTGCCGATGATGATCAGGCCGATCAGGAAGACGATGGTCGGCAGGGCGCCGACGGAGCCGTCCTCGCCGAGCTGCAGCGGCGGCGACGCGAGCCCGGAGGACCGCACGAAGCCGGAGTCGACGAGCCCGATGAACGCGATGAACAGGCCGATGCCGACGGTGATGGCCGCCTTGAGCTGGGCCGGGACGGCGGTGAAGATCATCGTCCGGATGCCGGTCAACGCGAGGATCACGATGATCAGACCGTTGATGACGACCAGGCCCATCGCCTCGGCCCAGGTGACCTGCTGCACGACACTGACGGCGAGGAACGAGTTGATCCCGAGCCCTGCGGCGATGCCGAACGGCAGGTTCGCGATGATGCCCATCGCGATGGTCATGACGCCGGCGACGAGGCCGGTCGCCGCGGCCACCTGAGCGTTCTCGAGCCATCCGCCCGAGACGTCCTTGGCGGCCTGGTCGGCGCTGAACCCACCGAGGATGAGGGGGTTCAGGATCACGATGTACGCCATCGTCACGAACGAGACGAGGCCACCGCGGACCTCGCGGGGGATCGACGATCCGCGTTGCGTGATGGAGAAGAATCGATCGAGGCCGGTCGCGAAGCGGTTCCGGGGCGTGGTGTCGGTCTGCGGGGCGCTCACCACGAGAGTTTAAAGGACGCTGGGTTTCGGGCGTGTCACACCGGTCTCACAGGTTGTGACCGCCGGGAGGCCCGTTCCACGCGGATCGCGCACCTCGCGCTGGGCGTCTGCCCGCGTTCTCCGGCCATGGCTGGTGTTGGATGAGCGGGTGACGTCACCCATGGACCGCGCCCGTGTGGAGGCCGCCGTCCGCGAGCTGCTGCTCGCCATCGGCGAGGATCCCGACCGCCCGGAACTCACCCGCACCCCCGCCCGTGTCGCCGACTCGTACGCCGAGTTCTTCTCCGGGATCGGCACCGACGCGGTCGCCATCGCCCGGGACGGCACGGTGCACGCCGAGGACGGTGAGCGCGGTCGGCTCGTCATCGTCCGGGACGTGAAGTTCCGCTCCGTCTGCGAGCACCACCTGCTGCCGTTCCTCGGGGTCGCGCACCTGGCGTACGCGCCGGGCGACCGGCTCATCGGGCTCGGCACGCTGGCACGGGTGCTCGACGCGGTGGCCTCCCGCCCGCAGCTGCAGGAGCGGCTCGGCGAACAGGTCGCCGCGACCATCGCCGAGGGGCTCGGCGCCGAGGGCGTCCTGGTGGTCCTCGACGCGCAGCACCAGTGCGTCACGACACGTGGGGAGCGCCAGACCGGTTCGACGACCGTGACGGTGGCGGCGACCGGTTCGCTGGCCGACGCCGCGGGACGGGCCGAGGCGATCGCGCTCATCGGCGCGGGGCGTGCGACCGACGCCGGGCAGGATGCGAGTGCCGGGGCGGACGCATGACGGGCCTCCAGGCGGCCGGACCCGGCTGGGTCGTGCCGGACCTGCGCCACCCGGTCCGGACGTTCGGCCGCCGCACCATCGACTTCGACCACCGCATCGCCGTCATGGCGATCGTGAACCGCACGCCCGACTCGTTCCACGACCGCGGCGCCACCTTCGAGCTCGACCGGGCCGTCGCCGCCTCGGTGCGCGCCGCCGAGCAGGGTGCCGACTGGGTCGACATCGGCGGCGTGAAGTTCGCCCCCGGTCCGGAACTGCCCGCGTCCGACGAGATCGACCGCGTCGTGCCCGTCGTCGAGCAGCTCGCCCAGCAGTCCGACGTCGTCATCAGCGTCGACACCTTCCGTCCCGAGGTCGCCGCGGCGGCGATCGCAGCCGGGGCGAGGGTCGTCAACGACACCACCGGTCTGTCCGACCCGCGGATGGCCGCCGTGGTCGCCGACTCCGACGCCACCGTCGTCATCACGCACTCGCTCGCCGAACCCCGACGGCCCCTGCCAGCACCACCGCAGTACGGCGACATCGCGGGCGAGGTCGTCGCGTTCCTGCGCGAACGGGTCGACCGGGCGCTCGCCGCGGGCATCCCCGAGTCGCGGATCATCGTCGACCCCGGCCACGACCTGCACAAGAACACCGTGCACACCCTCGAGCTCACCCGTCGGCTGCCCGAGGTCGTCGCGCTCGGCTACCCGGTCCTCGCCGCGGTGTCCAACAAGGACTTCGTGGGGGAGTCGCTCGGCCGCCCCCGCGGTGAACGGCTCTCCGGATCGCTCGCCGTGGCGACCGTGAGCGCGATGCTCGGCGCCCGGATCGTCCGCATGCACGACGTCGCCGAGAGCGTCGACGCGATGCGCATGGTCGAGGCCACGCTCGGATGGCGCACCCCGGTGGAATCGAGGCACAACACGTGAACGTCCTGCCCCCGTCGATCGCGGACCTGTCCGACGACGACCTGCTCGAGCGCTACACCGCCGACGCCGGCGACCCCTGGCTCCGGGTGAACTTCGTCGCGACGCTGGACGGTTCGGCCTCGGCTGCCGGGGTGTCCGGGGCGCTCGGCGGCGACGACGACCTGCGCGTCTTCGACCTGCTCCGGCGGGTGGCCGACGTCGTGCTCGTCGCCGCCGGCACCGTCCGTGACGAGGGCTACGGGCCGATGGTCCTGCACGACACCGACATCGCCTGGCGGCGGGCCCACGGCATGCCGGACCACCCCGTGTTCGCGATCGTCACCGGGTCGCTGTCGCTCGACCCGGGGTCTCGGGTGTTCACCGAGGCGCCGGTGCGCCCGATCGTCCTGACGTCGGCGACGGCGGCCGGTTCGCCGACGGGCCGGGCGCTCGCCGAGGTCGCCGACGTCGTGCCCTGCAGCGCGGACGACGCCCCGGACTCGGTCGACGCCGGACGGATCCGTGGGCTGTTGGCCGGCCGTGGCCTCGGGACGATCCACTGCGAGGGCGGGCCGTCGTTCCTCGGGGCACTCATCGCCGCGGACGCCGTCGACGAGCTGACCCTGACGATCGACCCGTCGCTCGAGGGCGGGGAGGGGCCGCGCATCGCCCGGGGGTCGTCGCCGGAACTCCGGCGGATGCGACCGGCCCACGTGCTGCTCGGCGCCGACGGCGTGCTGCTCACCCGGTACGTCCGGGCGCGCTGACCCCGCCTGCGCTGGCGCCGCGGGCGCGCTGACCCCGCTCGCGCGCGGACCGCGGACCGCGGGACGGTCGGGCCCGTGGGCTAGGGTCGGGCGCGTGATCGACATCGTGGCGTCCGGGGTCCTCTTCGACATGGACGGGACCCTCGTCGACTCGACCGCGGTGGTCGAGGCGACCTGGACCCGGTTCGGGAACGCGAACGGCATCGACCCCGACGAGATCCTCGCGTTCTCCCACGGGCGGCAGGCGATCGACACCCTGCGGCGCTTCCTGCCCGACCTGCCCCTCGCCGAGCAGCAGCGGATCGCGGCGGAGCTCGTCGCCGAGGAGACCGCGAGCACCGAGGGCATCCTCGAGATCCCCGGTGCCGTCGCCTTCGTCCAGCGACTCGTCGAGCTCGGTGTCCCGGTGGCGCTGGTCACCAGCGCCCCGCGCGACCTCGCCGCGGGTCGGATGGCGGCCGCCGGGTTCGCCGTGCCCGCGGCCTTCGTGCCCTCGGAGGACGTCGAGCACGGCAAGCCCCACCCCGACGGCTACCTGCGCGGTGCCGCTCTGCTCGGCGTCGACCCGGCCGACTGCGTGGCGTTCGAGGACGCCCCCGCCGGACTCGAGTCCGCCATCGCCTCCGGCGCGACCACGGTCGTCGTGGGTCCCCTCGATCACCCGGTGACGGCCGGCTTGCACCGGGTCCACGGGTACGACGGCCTGACCGTCGAGCGCGACGGCGACGCCTTCCGCATCCACGGCTGAGCGCGGCGCCCGTCCTGCCCGCCCGCGTCCGCCGGCCGGCCGGTCCGGACACCCCGCTCGGCCCGCGCCGAGTGGTCGGGAACCGTCGGCTGCGCCGCCGCCAGCCGACGCTTTGCGACCGCCCGGCGGACGTGAGCGGGGAGTTGCGACCGGCCGGATGGCGGCCTGGAGGCCCGTGGCGGGCCCGCACCGTGCCTCCAGGCCGACGGCGGGCGCGTCCACGACGCCTCGCCCGTCGGTCCGGACACCCCGCCCGGCCTGCGCCGAGTGGTCAGGAACCGTCGGCTGCGCCGCCGCCAGCCGACGCCTTGCGACCGCCCGGCGGACGTCAGCGGGGAGTTGCGACCACCCGACCGGACCCCGAGCCGCCCCTGCGCGCCTACCCAGCCGACGCCGACGACCCTCGGGTGTGCGGCCGGAACGACCGGGCCGCGGAAGGAGCGATCATGGCAACCCTCGACGGCAAGAAGGTCCTCGTCATCACGACGAACTACGGCGTGGAGCAGGACGAGATCGTCGTCCCCACCGAGCAGCTGCGTGAGCGCGGTGCCTCGGTGACCGTGGCGGCGAAGGAGACCGGCACGATCCAGACGCTGGTCGGCGACAAGGACCCGGGGCAGACGCTCGAGCCGGACACCACCATCGCCGGTGTCGACGCCAAGGACTTCGATGCACTCGTGATCCCCGGCGGCACGATCAACGCCGACACCCTGCGCCAGGAGTCCCGTGCAGCGACGCTCGTACAGGCCTTCGCCGAGGCGAGCAAGCCGGTCGCGGCGATCTGCCACGGCCCGTGGACCCTCGTCGAGGCGGGCGTGCTGTCCGGCAAGACCGTCACGTCGTTCCCGTCGCTGCAGACCGACCTGCGCAACGCCGGAGCCGAGTGGGTCGACCAGGAGGTCCAGGTCGACGGCGGCTTCATCACCTCCCGCACCCCGGACGACCTGCCGGCGTTCGTCGACGCGATCGAGAGCGCCCTCACCGCCTGAGCACCGCGCCGCCGAGCGTCTCGACGCCGAGCCGGGTCTCGGCCTGCCGGACACGATGCGCCCCCGGAGGCCGACGATGTGTCCGCCGAGCGGAGTCTCGGCTGGCGCAGGACGCTCGTCCTGTCGCGGCGCGACCGCGTCAAGCGAGCGCCACGGGGCGGGCCGTGCGGAGCACCGCAGGTCCGAGGGTGAGCACACCGTCGGACTCCGGGTCGCACCGCACGCCGCCCCGGCCGCGCATCGCCCGGAACGCCCCGGGGGCCACCTCGTGGTCCATCCAGGCGCAGGGGTTCGCCGCACGGTAGCCACGGAATCGGACCGGCCCGCTACCGGCGTCCGGGGTCACGCTCTCCAGCGAGAACGGCTCGCCCCGCAGGGCCTCGACGTCGGCGCCCCGCAGGAACACGTTCCGCCGGGTCGCAGCGGGGTCGACGGTGGCACCGATCGCCTGGCCCACGGCTTCGAGCCCCTCCAGCCCGATCACCGTGACCGAGGCGTGCACGTGCGCGCGGGCCGCGAAGTACCGGTCGCCGACGATGCCCAGCCCGGCCCGCAGCTCGATCCGGTCGCGTGACTCGTCCGGATCGTCCGCGCCCACCGGCCGTGCACCGTCGGCCGGGCGCCCCTCGTACCGGTGCCGCGGCGAGACGAGCAGCAGCGCGACCTCGACCTCGGTGCGGAACGGCAGGTCGTCGAGACCGGCCCGGTCGCCGAGACCGGCCACGTCGTCTGCGGGAGTCACGCGGCCAACGCTAGCCGGGCCTCCCGGCCCCGTACTGCTCCGTCGACCTGCGGTGACACGCCGTCGTGTTGCCGGGACGCCGTGTTCCCGGCGGAACGCCGCGGAATCGGGCGGCGTCTCGCGCGGGTGGCGGCGTCTCGACGAGACGCCGGCGTCGGGCCCGCCCGGCCATGCACTGCTCCGTCCGATTCCCGCCAGTCGGCGTCGGCGGCGCATGTCAGGCTGAGCCCATGACCAGCCCGGACACCGACGCGCAGCCCGACGCGCTGCACGCCGAACGGCACCGCGCCGTCGCCTCGCGCGACGCGCGCTTCGACGGCCAGTTCGTCACCGCCGTGCACTCCACCGGCATCTACTGCCGGCCCAGCTGCCCGGCCCGCACGCCGAAGGCCTCGGGCGTCACCTTCTACCGCACGAGCGCCGCAGCGCACCTGGCCGGCTTCCGCGCCTGCAAGCGCTGCCTGCCCGAGGCGACCCCCGGCAGCCCCGAGTGGGACCTGCGCGAGGACGTCGCCGGCCGGGCGATGCGACTCGTCCTCGACGGTGTCGTCGAGCGCGACGGTGTCCCCGGGCTCGCCGCACGCGTGGGCTACTCGGAGCGGCAGCTCAACCGCATCATGACGGCCGAGCTGGGTGCCGGGCCGAAGGCGCTCAGCCGGGCGCACCGGGCGCAGACCGCTCGGACCCTGCTCACCTCGTCCGACCTGCCCGTGGCCGATGTCGCGTTCGCCGCGGGGTTCGCCAGCGTCCGACAGTTCAACGACACCGTGCGCGAGGTCTTCGCCGTCACCCCGACCGAACTCCGCGGACGCCGGTCCGGGCGAGGCGACGTCGCCACCGGCGGCTCCGGCGGCTCCGTCGGTGACGGCGCACTGCACGTCCACCTGCCGGCCCGGGCACCCTTCGACGCGCAGGGCCTGCTCGACTGGCACGCGCTGCACGCCCTGCCGGGCACGGAGCAGGTGGACGCCGACCCCGCCGGCCGGGTCACGTCGTACGGGCGGCTGGTCGACCTGCCAGGAGGCCCGGGCTGGTTCAGCGCATCGGCCGCCGTCCCCGACGTGGCCGGGCGGGGCACCGGGATCGACCTGCGCGTGCGGGTCTCCGACCTCTCCGACCTGCCGTCCCTCGTGGCGCGGGTCCGGGCGCTGTTCGACCTCGACGCCGACCCGGTCGCCGTCGACGCCGTCCTCGGAGCCGTGCCCGAGCTCGCCGGACCCGTCGCGCGGGTGCCCGGTCTCCGGCTCCCCGGCGCGGTGGACGCGCACGAGATCGTCTTCCGTACCCTGATCGGGCAGCAGGTCTCGGTGGCCGCGGCGCGCACCGCGCAGACCCGGCTCGTGGCCGCACTCGGAGCGACGGTGCCGGACGCCATCCGGCCCGGCGGGCTGCTGTTCCCGTCGGCGGTGGTGATCGCCGAACGCGGGCACGAGGTCCTGCGCGGGCCGGCCGCTCGCGTCGACACGATCCTGCGGGTGGCTGCTGCGCTCGCCGACGGGTCCCTGGTGGTGGACGGTGGGCAGTCCCTCGGTGACCTGCGCGACGGACTCCTCGCCGTGAAGGGCATCGGGCCGTGGACCGCCGACTACGTCGCGCTCCGGGTCCGGCACCACCCCGACATCTTCCTCCACAGCGATCTCGCGGTGCGGAACGGTGCACAGGAACTCGGGCTGCCCGGTACGGCGCGTGAGCTCTCCCTATGGTCGGAGCAGGTGGCCCCCTGGCGGAGCTACCTCACGATGCACTGCTGGCGACCGATCATCGACCGCGCGATGACCGCGACCGCCGGCGCCCGTGCAACCCGTGCCCCCGAGGACCCCCGGAAGGACGACCGATGACCGACGCAACCATCCAGACCCTGGACACCCCCGACGGGCCGTTCACCGTGCTCGAGGACGCCGAGGGCAGGGTCCTCGCCTCCGGGTGGACCGACTCCGTCGAGTGGATCCTCGCCCGCCTGGCCGACCGCCACCGCCCCGACCGAGTGCTCGACGGCGTGGTCGCCTCGGCCGAGGCCGTCGACGCCTTCTACTCGGGCGAGGTCGAGCACGCCATGCAGGTACCGGTCCGGCAGTTCGGCACCGAGCTCTTCACCGAGGGGTGGCGCCAGCTCCGCCGGATCCCCGCCGGCGGCACCCTGACCTACACCGGGTTCGCGGCGGCGATGGGCCGGCCCGACGCCGTGCGGGCGGCGGCGAGCGTGTGCGCCCGGAACGCCCCGGCGCTCTTCGTCCCGTGCCACCGCGTGCTGCGCTCGGACGGCACGCTCGGGGGCTTCGCGTGGGGGCTCGACGTCAAGCGGTCCCTGCTCGAACGAGAGTCGGTCGGCACCACGGCACTCGTCTGACTTGTACAAAACGCTCTAGAATGTACAGGTGAGCGAAGTGTCGATCTCCGAAGCCCGTGGCCGTCTGGCGTCGATCATCGACGACGCCCGACACGAACCCGTGTACCTGACCCGGCGCAACAAGCGCGTCGCCGCCGTGGTCGATGCGGCCGTCCTCGACCGGTTGCTCGAGGCGGCAGAGGACCTGGACGACCTGGTCGCCTACGACGAAGCCGTCGCCGAGAGCGCCCGCATCGGTGGCGAGAACGTCAGGTGGGACGACCTCAAGCGCGAACTCGGCCTCGGGTGACGTACTCGGTCGAGGTCATCCCGGCCGCGCAACGCGTCATCCGCAAGCTCCCGCTCGACGGGCGGCGGCGGATCGAGGGGCTCCTCGCCATCCTCGCCGAGCACCCCCGGCCGCCCGCCGCACGCAAGCTCGTGAACCGGCCCGGGTGGCGAGTCCGCTCGGGGGACTACCGACTGATCTACCGGATCGACGACGGCAAGCTCGTCGTGGTGGTCGTCGACGCCGGGCACCGGCGCGAGGTCTACCGGGATCGCTGAGCTGGCAGGCGGCAGGCGGCAGCCAGCAGTCGGCAGCGTGCAGCCGTCAGGCGATCGCGCCGCGCAGGCTGTCCACGTGCAGTTCGACGAGCGCCAGGACCCGCTCCGGCGCACGTGCCGTCGGGTCCCACGTGTGCTCGATCGCCAGCCCGTCGATCAGCGCGTGCAGCCGGTCCGCCTCGTCGGTCAGGTCGCGATCGGCGCCGAAGCTGCCGTCCTCACGCAGGATCTCCAGCGCCCGGGTGCACACCCGGCTGACCCCGTCGTTCAGGCGTCGGGCGCTCGCGGCCAGGTGTTCGTCGGTGCGCGCGAGCACGCCGAGCTGCACCTGAGCCAGGATCTCGGTCGTGCGCTCGGCGTCGAGCGGCAGCACCTGGGCGAGGACGTCCAGTGCGAGCGCCCGACCCGTCGAACGCAGGGCGGCGAGCCGAGCGGTGACCCGTTCCTCGATGATCATCAGGCAGTGCTCGCGCAGGGCGTCCTGCGTCGGGAACACACGGCGGAGTGATGCGGGAGCGATGCCGGCCTCGTCCGCGACGTTCCGCACCGACAGCGCGCTCAGGCCGTCCCGCTCCAGGATCCGCAGGCAGGCCGCGGCCACCAGGGATCCCCGTTCCTCGAGGTCGACACGGCGGGACACCGGGTCAGCCTACGGCCGGCTCGCTGCTCCGGCCGGGCCCGCGGCTGCGGAGGTGGCCCGGCGTGGCCAGATCGTGTAGCTGATCGCCCACAGCAGTTCGACGCCCAGCACCACCCCGAGCAGCGCGACCGTGCCCTGCAGTTCGTTCGTGCGCTCCGGGTCCCCGACGACGAGGACGAGTCCGCCGATGATCCCGCCGGCGATCAGCACGGCGAGCGCGGTCCGCAGCACGTCGCCCCAGCACCGGACCGTGTACCGCCGTCCGCTCAGGCGTTCCGGTGCCGGACCGCCGGCGAACCGGTGCGTGAACCGGACGTCCGCCCACGCGATCATCCGGTGCCCGTACGCGACCGAGAAGCCGATGTAGATCGCCGCGAGTCCGTGGTGCCACGACGCGGTCCCACCGCCGAGCAGGTCGACCGTGACGACCGCGAGCAGCACGACATCGATCACGGGCGCTGCGACGAGCATCGCCGCTCCCGACCGCGGCCGTCGCAGCAGGTACCGGGTGGTCAGGCCGCCGAGGATCGCGACCCAGAAGGCGATCTCGCAGGCGACGATGGCGATGAGTGTCATGGTTCCCCGTTGCAGCGGCGGTGAGTGTTGAGTACAGGTGTACTCAAACAGCATGACACGGCGACCACCACGGTGTCGAGCGTGGGGTTCTGCCCCTGGAAGCGGGGGGAGACACGGACTCGCACGCCTGCGACACTCGGAGGACCGGTAATCCGCACGGTGCCCTCCGAGGCCCGACGCATCGCCGTCGACAGCTCGCAAAGGACCCCATGCTCCCTCCAGTCGACCGAACGGTCGTCTCCTCCGACGGCACCACCATCGCCGTCTCCGAGGCAGGGGACGGGCCGGCGGTCGTCGTCGTGGGCGGTGCCTTCGACCACCGGGGGACCCCGTACCTCGACCGCGTGGTCGCCGAGCTCGGCTCGACGCACCGCGTGGTGACCTACGACCGCCGTGGCCGCGGTGCCAGCGGTGACTCCGCGACGTGGGCCATCGAGCGCGAGGTCGACGACCTGCGCGCCGTCGTCGAGAGCATCGGCGCACCGACCACCGCCGTCGGCATCTGCGTCGGCGCCGGTGTCGTCCTGCACGGGCTCGCCACCGGACTGCCCGTCGACGGCGCCGTCCTGTGGGAACCGCCGTACCGCGCCTCGGTCGACCCGCACGCCGACGACGTGGTGTTCGCCGACCTGCTCGACGAACACGTCGGTGCCGGCCGGCGGGCCCAGGCCGTCCGCGGCTTCCTGACCCAGGTGCTCGGGGTCCCGATGGGCCAGGTCACGGCACTGCGGCTCAAGGGGTCGCTCTGGCGCTCCCTGGTCGTCGACGCCCACGTGCTCAGCCGCGAGGTCCGGGTGCTGAACGGCCTCGCCGTGCCCGAGCGGGTCGCTGCCGCCGTGGGTGTGCCGGTGCTCGTCGGTGCCGGTGGCGACGGACTCGAGTGGATGCGTCGTGCGGCCCGCGCCCTCGTCGACGCGGTGCCCGGTTCGGAGTACGCCGAGGTGCCCGGGCAGGGACACGTCCCCGCCCCGGCGGCCCTCGGAGCCCTGATCGACCGCGTCCGGAGCCGGATCGCCTCGCCCAGCAGCTGACTGCGAGAGGATGAGCGGGTGAACGCACCCCGCCTCGGTCTCCTGCTCGACGTCGACGGACCCATCGCCAGCCCGGTCTCCCGCACCATCGCGATCCCGAGCATCGTCGCGGACCTCGTCGCGCTCGCCGCCGAGGGCATCCCGATCGTGTTCAACACCGGGCGCAGCGACGCGTTCATCCGCTCCGAGGTCGTCGGCCCGCTGCTCGCCGGTGGCCTCGCCGAGGGCGGGCGGGTCCATGCGGTCTGCGAGAAGGGCGCCGTGTGGTGCTCGATCGGTCCGCAGTACGACGGCGGCATGGGTGAACTGACGGTCGCCGAGGACCTCGCGCTGCCGCGGGACTACGCCGACGAGATGCGCGAGCTGGTCCGCGACGAGTACGCCGACCTGGTGTTCTTCGACGAGACGAAGCGCGCCATGGTGTCGATCGAGCAGCGCGTCGAGGTGCCGAACGCCACCTACCTGGCCCGCCAACCGGAGTTCGACGCGAAGGCCATGGCCGCGCTCGAGCGTCGCGGGCTCGGTGTCCGCCGACTCGACGACGTCCGACCCGACGCCGACGGTGCCGTGCAGTGGCGCATCGACCCCACGATCATCTCGACCGACGTCGAGTCCGACCGCAGCGGCAAGGACCTCGGGGCCGAGCGCTCGCTCGAGCTCCTCGGGCAGGACGGCGAGCTCCCGGTCACCTGGCGCACCGTGGGGGACTCCCGCAGCGACTACGCCATGGCGGACTGGCTGCACGCCCACGGCCACGAGGTCGCGCACGTCGACGTCCGTCCCGCCGACGGGGTGCCGGCCACGCCGTACCCGGTGCTCACCGCGCCCGACGGCGTGATCCACGACGAGGCCGGCGCCCGGTTCCTGGCGGACTGGCGCGCCGGCCGCTGACGCGACCGCGGCACTGGACGCACCCGTCAGCCGACCGAGCGGTGGCTGCCGGGCCGGTGCCGCGCCTCCTGGCCGTCGCCGGACCGGGCCACCGTCCGGGCGGACGCTTTGCGTGACACAGTGGTACACCAGTACCCTTCCGAGGTCCGCCGCCAGCCGATGACGGGATCCACCCCATGGCAACGAAGCTCCGCATCAAGTCGATCGAGGCCTCCCTGGCCGACTCCGAGGAGCAGGGCAGGTCCCTGAAACGCTCCCTGAAGACGTTCGACATCGCCGCGATGGGGATCGCGGTCGCCGTCGGCGCCGGCATCTTCTCGGTCGGCGCGAACGCCGCCGCGAACTTCGCAGGGCCCGGCGTCATCATCTCCTTCCTGCTCGCCGCCGTCACCTGCGGCCTGGCGATCATGTGCTACGCCGAGTTCGCGTCGACGATCCCCGTCGCCGGCTCCGCGTACACGTTCACGTACGCCACGATGGGTGAGCTGCTCGCCTGGATCGTGGGCTGGGACCTCATCCTCGAGACCCTCACCGCCAGTGCCGTCATCGCGAAGTACTGGGGCATCTACCTCAGCACCGCTTTCGACGTCTTCGGCATCACCCTGCCGAGCACGATCCAGCTCGGCCCGATCCCCTTCACCTGGGGTCCGGTGCTCATCGTCGGGATCTTCACGGTGCTCCTCGCCTTCGGCACCCGCCTGTCGTCGCGGGTGTCGGCGGTCATCACCGTCATCAAGGTCGCGATCGTCGTGTTCGTCATCGTCGCCGGCGCGTTCTTCGTCAAGGCCGCGAACTTCACGCCGTTCATCCCGCCGGCCGAGCCGGCCAAGGGTGCCGAGGGCAGCGTCTGGACCCAGTCGCTCGTGTCCTGGTTCACCGGTGCCGAGCCCGCCCAGTACGGGGTCTTCGGCCTGCTCGCCGCGGCGTCCCTGGTGTTCTTCGCCTTCATCGGCTTCGACGTCGTCGCCACCAGCGCGGAGGAGACCGAGAACCCGCAGAAGACCCTGCCCCGCGGCATCTTCATCGGCCTCGGCATCGTGACCCTGCTCTACGTCGGCGTCAGCATCGTCATCACCGGCATGGTCTCGTACCAGCGCCTGGCAGAGGAGAAAGCGCCGTCCCTGGCGTCGGCGTTCGACATCGTCGGGCTGCCGTGGGCCGCCGGCATCATCGCCATCGGGTCCCTGATCGGTCTGACCACCGTCGTCATGGTGCTGCTGCTCGGCCTGTCCCGCATCGTCTTCTCGATGAGTCGTGACGGCCTGCTGCCCCGCTGGTTCTCGAAGACCAACCCGAAAACGCAGACCCCGGTGCGCGTGCAGGTCGTCGCCGGTGTCGTCGTGGCGCTGCTGGCCGGGTTCACCGCGGTCGACAAGCTCGAGGGCATGATCAACATCGGCACGCTGTCCGCGTTCGTCCTGGTGTCGATCGGCATCGTCGTGCTGCGTCGTTCGCGGCCCGACGCCCCGCGGGCCTTCCGGGTGCCGTGGTCGCCGGTGCTGCCGATCATCTCGGCGGTGCTGTGCTTCTGGCTGATGCTGAACCTCGAGGTCGAGACCTGGCTCCGGTTCGTCGTCTGGCTGGCCATCGGCTTCGTCATCTACTTCGGCTACAGCCGTCGCCACAGCCGCGTCGGCCAGCGCATGCAGTAGGGCGGTTCCGCAAGACACCGGTGTTCGCACGTTGCACACCCGCACAACGCGGTTCGACGTGTGGACACCGGTGTTTTGCTGCCCGCCTGTCCGCCGCGCCGCCGCCGCGCCGCGCCGCCGCCGCGCCGCGCCGCCGCCGCGCGGCTCCGCGTCGCTACGCGCCGACGAGCAGGAGCACGCCGAACGCGAGCATCACGACGGCGACCAGCCCGTCGAACACCCGCCAGGTCACCGGCTTCTCGAACAGCGGCCGCAGCAGGCGTCCGCCGAACCCGAGCGCACCGAACCACAGGCAGCTCGCCGTGACGGCACCGATCGTCCAGAGCCACCGGTCGTCCGCACCCTGCTGGTTCGCCACCGACCCGAGGAACACCAGCGTGTCCAGGTAGACGTGCGGGTTCGCCCACGTGAAGACGAGCATGGTCAGCACCGCCGTCCGCATGGTCACCCCCTGGCCGGGAGGCGCGGTGCGCGTCCGCCCCGCCGCCACCGTCCCGCCGGTGGTCGCGCCGACCCCCGCGCTCGCGCCGGCGCCCACCACTCCGTCGTCGGCGGCCTCGTCGGCCACCCGCATCGCGTCCCCCGAGGGCCGCAGCGCACGCCGCGCCGCGAGCACCCCGTACGTGAGCAGGAATGCGGCACCCACGAACCGGACCACCAGGAGCGCCACGGGGAACCGTTCGACCACGGCGCCGACCCCGAGCACCCCGGCGACGATGAGCAGCGCATCCGAAACGGCGCACACCACGACGGCAGCGGCCACCACCCGGAGCCCGGCGCTCACGGCGAGGCGCAACAGGTAGGTGTTCTGCACACCGATCGCGACGATCAGTGCGAGGCCGGTGCCGAGGCCGGAGAGCAGGGGCAGGAGCGTGGTCACGGTCCGACGCTAGGGCCCGGCTCCGGTGTAGTACAGCTCACGTTCCTGCAGCGCCGTAAGCTCAACTGCATGACCCGGTTCCAGCGCGAGCACCTCGAGACGCTGCTCGCCGCCGTCGACCACGGCACGCTCGACGCGGCGGCCCGCGCGCTGGCGATCACCCCGTCGGCGGTCTCGCAGCGGATCAAGTCCATGGAGCAGCAGGTCGGCCGGGTCCTGCTCCAGCGCACCACCCCGGTGCGCCCGACCGCGGACGGCGCAGTGGTGCTCCGGCACGCACGGCAGGTCCGGCTGCTCGACGAGGAGACCTCCCGAGCGCTCGGCGGTGGATCATCGGTGGTGCCGTCGATCCCGCTGGCCGTGAACGCCGACTCGCTCGGCACCTGGTTCCTCGACGCCCTCGCCCTCGTCCGAGCCGACACCGAGGTGGTCTTCGACCTGCACCGCGAGGACCAGGACCGCACCGCCGAACTGCTCCGCGCCGGCACGGTGATGGGTGCCGTGACGGCCGAGGCGGATCCGGTGCAGGGCTGCTCGTCGGTGCCGCTCGGCATCGACCGGTACCGGGCGGTGGCGTCCCCGGCGTTCGTCGCCCGTTACCTCGGCGACACCGGCACCGAGCGGCGGATGCTCCGGCGGCTCGACGAGGTCCCGCTCGTCGACTACGACCGCGACGACGACCTGCAGCAGGGGTACCTGCGGCAGGTCCTCGGACACGCTCCCGGAGGCCCGCGCCACTTCGTCCCGACCTCTGCCGACTTCGCCCGTGCGGTCACGCTCGGGTTCGGGTGGGGGCTGCTGCCCGAGGCGCAGTGCCTCGAGGCGATCGACCGCGGTGTCCTGGTCGAGCTGGCCCCGGGCCGGCACGCGGACGTGGCGCTGTGGTGGCAGCGCTGGAACCTGGCGTCACCGCTCCTCGAACGGGTCACCGACGCCGTCCGTGCGACCGCCTCGTCGCGCCTGCACCCCGCGCGTCAGGTCTGACAGCGCGGACACCAGTACGTGTCGCGCAGGGTGAGTTCCGAGTCGCCGAGTTCGCCGTGCCGGATCGGGGTCCCGCACCGCAGACACGGTTTGCCGGCACGGCCGTAGACCCAGAACCGTCGCCCCGGACGGTCGACGCCGGTGGTGACGCGGGCACTGCGGTCGCGGTTCGCCAGGATCAGTCGGCTGGCGAGCGTGATCGTCCGCGCCGGGTCCGGCACCTGCCCGACCGGACGCGTCGGCAGCACACCGCGCAGGAAGCAGAGTTCGTTCCGGTACACGTTGCCGAGCCCGGCGAGCACCCGCTGGTCGAGCAGCGCCAGCCCGACCGGGCGCTCCGGGTCCTCGGTCAGGTTGGCGAGCGCCAGGTCGGCGTCCCAGTCGGGGCCGAGCAGGTCGGGCCCCAGGTGTCCGACGACCTCGGACTCCTGGTCGCGGGGGACGACCTCGAGCACCCCGAGCGCGAAGCCGACGGTGGAGACCCCCTCGGCGTCCAGGATCGCCCGGGCCTGGTGGGCCGGCCGTCGCCAGCGGTCACCGGGCGCGTAGACGTCCCACCGACCCTCCATCTTCAGGTGCGAGTGCACGGTCAGGTCGCCGATCCGGTGCAGCAGGTGCTTGCCGCGGGGGACGACCTCGTCGACGGTGCGGCCGACCAGGTCGAGCGTCGCGAACGCGGGGACCCGGAAGTCGCTCTTCGTCAGGACCTTGCCCGCCAGCGCCGTGTGCAGGCGGCGAGCCGCCCGGTAGACGGTGTCGCCTTCAGGCACGGGTCACCTCCGACGGGCGCCCGCAACTCGTCCGGACGGCACGGGGCACTTCCGGCACGTGGTCGCTGCGCTGCCGGGAGGCGCGGCTCGCCTCACACACGGAGCCGCAGCCCCTGCGGGGTCGCCGTGAACCCCGCGGCCCGGAGTGCGCCGCCGAGCGGCGTCTCGAGCACGAAGTCCCCGTCGACCCGTTCGACCGAGAGCTTGCGCAGCCCGGTCCGGACGATGCCGGCGATGGAGGCGGCCGCGGCAGCGAGGTCGGCGGCGTCGTCGGTGAAGGTCAGCACCGACTTGCCACCGCGCTCGACGTACACGGTGAGCTTGCCGTCGACGGTCGTCACGAGGGCGCCCGCCTTCCGCCCCGGCCGGTGGCCCCGAGTGGTCTTCGCGCCGCTCGCCGCACCGCTGCCGAGGGTGCTCTCGGCCCCGGCGGCATCGTCAGCCCCGACGCCTGGATCGGCGTCGCCCGTCGGCCACGGCAACGAGGCCCCGAACGGGTTCGCCGGGTCCGTCGCGGCGAGCGTGAGCGCCTCGCGCTTCCGGTCCGGATCGTCGCGCTCGTCGTCGCCGAGTTCGCGGGCGTAGGTGCGCAGCCGGTCGACGGTCGGGCCGGTGGCGAACTGAGCGGCACCGAGCCCCTCGACGAAGTACCCGCGACGAGCCCGGCCGGACTCCTCGAAGCGCGAGAGCACCCGGTACACCCCGGCGAAACCACCCCGGACGCCCTCGACCTGCACGGCACCGCGGGTGACGACGCCGTAGCGTTCGAGCAGCTGTTCGGCGGTCGCGGCCGCCCGCACGGTCGAGTCGGACTCGGCCAGCGGCAGCAAGGACCACCGGCCCCCGACCGACGGCGGCCCGGACTGTGTCGGCATCGTCGGACGCCGACGGCCGCGGTAGGCCCGAGCACGCGGAGCACTCGAGCTCTTCGCCTTGCCGCCGAGCATCGAGCGCAGCGGGGCGAACGTGTCGTTCGTGATCTGCCCCGCCCAGACCAGGTCCCACAGCGCGGTGGTGAGCGCCTGGTCGTCACTGCTGCCCACGGCCTGGCCCAACTGCCGGAAGAAGTACGCGCCACCGCCCGCCAAGGCCCCGAGCACGTCCCGCTGCAGCTCGGTCGTCTCGTCGCCGGAGGGCTCGGCGAGCGTCGTCGCCGCGGTGTCGGCCAGGTGCAGGCGAACCCAGCCGTCATTGCCCGGCAGGGTGCCACCGCCGGACCACAGGACCTCGCCGGTGGCGGTGAGTTCGTCGAGCATGCTCGTCGAGTAGTCGGTCACGCGCGACGGCAGCACCAGGGTCTCCCAGGCGCTGGCGGGCAGGGCGACCCCGGCGAGCTGGTCGATCACCCGCAGGACGCCGTCGACGCCGCGGAGCCCACCGCGGGTCCCGGGGGTCTGCACGTGCTGCCACGCGGGCAGGAACCGGGCGAGGGTGTCCGGCGAGACCGGTTCGACCTCGTGCCGCAGCGCTGCGAGGGACTTCGTGCGGATCCGGCGCAGGACCTCGGCGTCGCACCACTCGGCACCCTGGCGGTCGGGGCGGAACTCGCCCTCTACCACCCGGCGGTCGGCGACGAGTCGGCGCAGGGTGTCCTGCACGACGGCGATGCCCAGACCGAGTCGCCCGGCGGCTTCGTGCGCGGAGAACGGCCCGTGCGATCGGGCGTAGCGGCCGATCAGGTCACCGAGGGGGTCGGCCACGGGCTCGACGAACGCCGTGGGCACACCGATCGGCAGCGGGACCCCGAGGGCGTCCCGCAGACGGGCGGCGTCCTCGATCACGGCCCAGCGCGTCGCCCCGGCGTGCGAGAACGAGAGCACCCGGCGGTCACGCTCGAGGACCTGCAGCGTGCTGCGCAGTTCGGCGGTGGCCGCTGGACGGTCGGCGGTGTCGGCGAGCCAGCTCCGGTCGACCGCTTCGTCGAGGTCGAGCGCGCCGACGAGCCGCAGCACGTCCACGAGCCCCTCGGCGTCACGGGCACGGCGGTCCGGCGAGAGCCGCTGCAGGTCGCGCTCCACCGAGGCGATGACCGCCGGGTCGAGCAGCTCGCGCAGCTCCGCACGTCCGAGCAGCTCGCCGAGCAGCGTCGAGTCGAGCGACAGGGCCGCTGCCCGGCGTTCGGCGAGCGGGGTGTCGCCCTCGTACATGAAGGCCGCGACGTACCCGAACAGGATCGAGCGGGCGAACGGCGACGGCTGCTCGGTCTCCGTCTCGACCAGGCGGATCCGGCGTCCGGCGATGTCGTCGGCGATCCCGAGCAGCGCGGGCACGTCGTAGACGTCCTGCAGCACCTCGCGCACGGTCTCGAGCACGATCGGGAACGTCGGGTACTTCTGCGCGACCTCGAGCAGCTGCGAGGCCCGCTGCCGCTGCTGCCAGAGCGGCGACCGCTGCCCGGGGTTCCGTCGGGGCAGCAGCAGGGCGCGCGCCGCGCACTCGCGGAACCGCGCGGCGAACAGTGCCGAGCCGCCGACCTCGTCCGTGACCAGGGCTTCGAGGTCGTCGCGCTCGAACACGAACAGGTCGGCACCTGGCGGCTCGGCATCGGTCTCCGGGATGCGGACGACGATGCCGTCGTCGGCCGCCATCGCGTCACCGTCGATGCCGTGCCGTTCGCGCAGCCGTGCGGCGACGGCCAGGGCCCACGGCGCGTGCACCTGCATGCCGTAGGGCGAGTGCAGGATGAGCCGCCAGTCCCCGAGCTCGTCACGGAACCGCTCGATGACGAGCGTGGTGTCGTTCGGCACGTGACCGGTGGCCGCGCGCTGGTCGCGCAGGAAGGTCAGCAGGTTGGTGACGGCGCGCTCGTCCAGTCCACCGGCGGCGACGCGGGCGCGGGCGTCCTCGTCCGAGGCGCCCTCGACCTCGCGTACGAACGCACCGGTCGCCCGGCCGAGCTCGGCGGGCCGGCCGATGCCGTCGCCCTTCCAGAACGGCACGCGTCCGGGCTGCCCGAACGCCGGGCTCACGACGACGCGGTCGTGGGTGATCTCCTCGATCCGCCAGCTCGTCGCACCGAGGGCGAAGACGTCGCCCACGCGCGACTCGTAGACCATCTCCTCGTCGAGCTCGCCGACGCGGGACGCCTTCTCGCCGACCATGAAGACGCCGAACATGCCGCGGTCGGGGATCGTCCCGCCGCTCGTCACGGCGAGTCGCTGCGCACCGGGGCGCCCGGTCAGGGTGCCGTGCACGCGGTCCCAGACCAGCCGTGGCCGGAGTTCGGCGAACTCGTCGCTCGGGTACCGGCCCGTGACCAGGTCGAGCGTCGCCTCGAACGCCGATCGGGGCAGACCGCTGAACGGGGCGCTCCGCCGCACGAGCTCGAACCAGTGCTCGACGTCGAGGGTGTCGATCGCCCCGGCGGCCACGGTGTGCTGCGCCAGGACGTCGAGCGGGTTCGCCGGCACCGAGATCGACTCGATCTGGCCCGTGACCATCCGCTCGACCGTGACCGCGCTGTTGACCAGGTCGGCCCGGTGCTTCGGGAACAGGACGCCGCGGGAGATCTCACCCACCTGGTGGCCGGCGCGACCGACGCGCTGCAGGCCGCTCGCGACCGAGGGCGGCGCCTCGACCTGGACGACCAGGTCGACCTCGCCCATGTCGATGCCGAGCTCGAGTGAACTCGTCGCGACGACGCACCGCAGCCGACCGGACTTCAGGTCGTCCTCGATGATCGCGCGCTGGTCCTTCGACACCGAGCCGTGGTGTGCACGCGCGAGCACCGGGACGGATGCGTCCGAGCCACCGCCACCCGTCTGTCCGGACCCGCCGATCAGCTGCGCCGGCGGTCGCTTGGCGCCCTGGGGGGCGACGGCGTGCGCCGAGGTGCGGGCCGGTGACTGTGGTCGGCCCCGCGCCACGGGGAGGCCGTCGTCGTCCGGGGACGCCCCCGCCGGCACCAGCACGCCGTCGCCGGCGGCGGCGAGCACGCGTTCCTCGTGGATCTCGTTGAGCCGGGCCGTGAGTCGTTCGGCCAGCCGCCGCGAGTTCGCGAACACGATGGTCGAGCGGTGTTCCTCGATCAGGTCGACGACACGTTCTTCGACGTGCGGCCAGATCGATCCGTTCGTCGGTGACTCGGACGCGTCCGCACCGACCGGCGGTGCCCCGAGCTCGGTCATGTCGTCGACGGGGACGACGACCCGCAGGTCGAAGGTCTTCTGCGCGGGCGGCGCGATGATCGTCACCGGTGCACGACCGCCGAGGAACCGCGCGACCGCTTCCGGCGGGCGGACGGTCGCCGACAACCCGATGCGCTGCACGGGCTTGTCGAGCAGGTCGTCGAGGCGCTCGAGCGACACGGCCAGGTGCGCGCCGCGCTTGGTCGAGGCGACCGCGTGGACCTCGTCCACGATGACCGTGTCGACGTTGACCAGGGTCTCGCGCGCCTGAGAGGTGAGCATCAGGTAGAGCGACTCGGGCGTGGTGATGAGGATGTCCGGCGGCTGGCGCAGGAGCTTCTGGCGGTCGGACGACGGGGTGTCGCCGCTGCGCACCCCGACCGTGACGTCCGGCGGTTCGGTGCCGAGGCGCCGAGCGGTCTGGGTGATGCCGACGAGCGGGCTCCGCAGGTTGCGCTCGACGTCGACGCCGAGGGCCTTGAGCGGCGAGACGTAGAGCACCCGCGTGCGCTGCTTCGCCGGCGGACGGTCCGTCGCGCTGATGAGTCGGTCGATCGACCACAGGAACGACGCCAGGGTCTTGCCGGAGCCGGTCGGGGCGATCACGAGTGCGTGCTGCCCGGTCGAGATGGCGTCCCACGCCCCGGCCTGCGCCGGCGTCGGTGCGTCGAAGGCGCCGCGGAACCACTCGGTGGTCGCGGGGGAGAAGCGCTCGAAGACGTCCGTCATGGTCCGTCCCATCCTGCCCCCCACCACCGACAGCAGGCCGGGCGCGCGTACCCCTTGACGGAACGATAGTTAACGATCTATCGTGAACACATCGCGATACGACGAAGACGATCAGGTCAGACCGATCGCGAGCCGACTCAGCACGATGAAAGGACTCCTCATGCGCCCCTCGTATGACGACGACAGCAACACGTCCCCCCGCGACCAGCGCGGGTTCGGCCCGCGCGGCCCCCGCTTCGGCGGCGCGCGGCAGCACCACGGCGCCGGCTTCCCCGGCCGTGACCGCGGTGACCACGACCACGGCGGCCGCGGCTTCGGTGGCCGCGGGTTCGGCCCCGGCTTCGGTCCGGGCATGGGCTTCGGCCCCGGTTTCGGCGGGCCCGGTTTCGGCCGCGAACGCCGTCGCCGCGGTGACGTCCGCCTCGCGATCCTCGGTCTGCTGGCCGAGGGCCCGCAGAACGGGTACGCCGTGATCAAGACCATCGCCGAGCGCACCGGCGGCGCCTGGAAGCCGAGCCCCGGCTCGGTCTACCCGACGCTCCAGCAGCTCGTCGACGAAGACCTCGTGGTCTCGTCGGGCGACGGCCGCAAGACGCTCTTCGAGCTCACCGACGCCGGCAAGGCCGAGACCGAGGTCAAGGCCGACGAGATCGCTGCGGCACTCGACGGGGCCCCGGGTATCCCGGACGCCCAGCGCGAGTTCTTCGAGGCGCTCCGGAAGACCATGGGCGTCCTGCAGATGTACCGCAGCACCGCGACCGAGGAACAGGCCAAGGCCGCCACGGCCAAGGTGGACCAGCTCCGCAAGGACCTGCTCCAGATCCTCGCCGACTGACGGACGTCACCGCGTAACGGACAGGAGGCCCGGTGCCAGCTGGCACCGGGCCTCCGGTCCGTCGTCGTGCGCCTACCCGGCGTCGACGAAGGCCGCCACGTCGGCCAGTTCCGCCGTCGACACGGCGTGCGGCAGGCCCGCGTAGGTGCGGTCGGTCACGTCGGTGTGGGCTGCGGCCCACGCCTGCGTCCGGGCGGTGGCCTCGGGCGGGATCACCGGGTCGATGTCGCCGTGCCCGAGGAACACCCGCGGCCGCACGGCCGACACGGCCTCGTCCCGCGAGTCCGAGACGCCCGGCACGACGAACCCCGACAGCGACACCGCGAACGCGAACGCCGCGGGCCGGGCGCGCAGGAGCTGGAGCGCCATCGAGCCGCCCTGCGAGAACCCGAGCAGGCCGATCCGCGGGTGGTCGGCGGCGACGGAGTCGATCCAGTCGAGCACCTCGGCGGCGACGGCGTCGACCGCCTCCGGCGCTAGGGAGCCGGGCGTGCCGAGTGGGTACCAGCTGAAGCCGGGCCCCCACGCCGTCGGCGCCCGGAGCGACGCGACGGTCCACGCAGGCGGCAGCGCGGGGGCGAGCCCGAGCAGGTCGTGCTCGTTCGACCCCACCCCGTGCATCGCCACGAGCAGGGGTGTCCCCCGCCGGTCCGGGGCACTCCGTGTCCACTGCACCAGGTCCGCATCGATCATGTGGACAACGGTAACCATCCCCAACCCCCGCGCCTTCCGCCGAACTCGCCGCCGTGCCTGGTAGACACGGTGCATGTCCTCGCTGCGCACCCCCGATCCCGACTCCGGCTGGCTGTCCGACGAGGAGCTCGCGAACGTCCGCCGTCGTCTGCCGATCTGCTACGTCGAGGCGGTCCCCGTCCGCACCGACGGCCTCGGCGTCGTGACCGAGGTCGGCGTGCTGCTGCGTGTCTCCCCGAGCGGTTCGATCGCCCGCACCCTGGTGTCCGGTCGCGTGATGTTCGGCGAGTCGATCCGCACCGCACTGTTCCGCCACCTGGAGAAGGACCTCGGGCCGATGGCGTTCCCGCAGCTGCCCTCGAGCCCCACGCCGTTCACCGTGGCCGAGTACTTCCCGCTGCCCGGCGCCTCGGTGTACACCGACGAGCGGCAGCACGCGATCTCGCTGGCGTACGTCGTTCCCGTCACGGGGACGTGCGAACCCCGGCAGGACGCCCTCGAGCTCACGTGGATGAGCCCGATGGAAGCCGCGTCCGACGCCGTCGCCGACGAGATGGAAGGCGGCCGCGGCGCACTGCTCCGTGCCGGCCTGGCATCGGTCGGCGCCCTGCACTAACCCGACCGGGGTGTCCACGCCGTGCGCACGACGAAGCCCCCGGATCCGATCGGATCCGGGGGCTTCGCAGCGCGGTCGCGAACCGGCTTAGTGCTTGTCGTCCTTGAAGCTGTCGGCGACGCCGTGCGCGGCGTCCTTGACGTCGGTGACGCCCTGCTTCGCCGAGGCCTTGCCCTGGTCGGTCTGGCCTTCGGCCTTCAGCCGGTCGTTACCGGTCGCATTGCCGGTGGCTTCCTTGACCTTGCCTGACGCCTTCTCAGCGGCGTTCTTGATGTCATCGATGCCAGCCATAGGCACTCCTTCCAGAAGCGGACGTGTTCCCCGTCAGCCGCTTGCGCGGCATCCGGTGAGTGAGACCGTACGCCCGTCGGAGTCCCTCACCCCCAGCCCCCGCCAAGGTTCGCCCGAGCCCCGACGCGGAACACCGGTGTTCACGGAACACACCCCGGGATGCGGGGGTTCGAAACGTGAACACCGGTGTCTTGCGGACTCAGACCGCGCAGGTCAGTGGCGGTCGGCAGCGCCGGCCGGACGGGAGGCGCGGCGCGAGCCACCACGACGGTTGCCGCCCGACTCGTTGCCGGACCGACCCGCGGCGTAGCCGCCCTCGGACGACCACACGGCCGACGAGCCGCCGCGCACGACGTCGCTGCTGCCCGAGCGACGGTTGCCGCCGCTGCGGCGACCACCGGTCGAACCGGCGGCCGCGGCACCGGAGCGCCCGGCACCCTCGGTCCGCGCGCCACGGGCCGGACGGCCCTGACGGCCCCCGGCCGAACCGGCGGACTCGCCAGCCGAGCCGGAGCGCGCGGGCTGCGCCGCGCCTCCAGACCGACCGCCGCGACCACGGCGACGACCGCCGCCGTCACCGGCGGACTCGGCCGAGCGCTGCTTGGGCTGACGCTGCTGGGTGGGCTGCTCCTCGGCGACGTGGCGGATCGGAGCGACCTCGCCGACGAGCGCGGTGACGGCCGGGGAGGTCGCCGTGACGTGCTGCGGGGTGACCTTGATCGCGGCAGCACGCATCATCTGCGCGACGTCGCGACGCTCGGCGGGCATCGTCACCGTGACGACGTCACCGGACGAACCGGCACGCGCCGTGCGGCCCGAGCGGTGCAGGTACGCCTTGTGCTCGGTGGGCGGGTCGACGTGCACGACGAGCTCGACGTTGTCGACGTGCACACCGCGGGCGGCGACGTCGGTGGCGACGAGCACCAGGGCCTCGCCGGAGGAGAACTTCGCGAGGTTGCGCTCACGGGCACCCTGCGACAGGTTGCCCTGCAGGTCGACGGCCGGGATCCCCTGGCTGCTGAGCTGCTTGGCCAGGCGCTTGGCGTGGTGCTTCGTGCGCATGAAGAGGATGCGGCGACCGTTGCCCGAGGCGAGGGCGCTCACGAGGTGCTTCTTCGCGTCGGCGTCGGCGACCTCGAACAGGTGGTGGGTCATCGCCTCGACGGGGCTGTTCGCCTCGTCGACGGAATGCATCACCGGGTTGTGCAGGAACTTCTTGACGAGCTTGTCCACGCCGTTGTCGAGCGTGGCGGAGAACAGCAGTCGCTGCCCGTTCTCGGGCGTCGCCTGCATGATCTTGGTCACGCCGGGCAGGAAGCCCATGTCGGCCATGTGGTCGGCCTCGTCGAGGACGGTGACCTCGATGTCGCCCAGGTTCACGTGGCCCTGCTGCATGAGGTCGGCGAGGCGACCCGGGCAGGCGACCACGACGTCGACGCCGCCGCGCAGGGCGTCGACCTGGCGACCCTGACCGACGCCACCGAAGATGGTCGTGGTGTTGAGGCCCATGGCCTTGGCGAGCGGGGCGAGGGCGACGTCGATCTGCGTCGCGAGCTCACGGGTCGGCGCGAGCACCAGGGCGCGGGGGCGGCCGGCGCGGCGCTTGCGGCCGCTGGCGGCGAGGCGGGCGACGAGCGGGATCGCGAAGGCGATGGTCTTGCCGGAGCCGGTGCGGCCGCGGCCGAGGACGTCCTTGCCCTGCAGGGAGTCCGGGAGGGTGTCCGCCTGGATGGGGAACGCCATGTCCTTGCCCTGGTCGGCGAGGACGGAGACCATCGGCGTGGGGACGCCGAGGTCGGAGAAACGGATGTCTTCGGTGGTCATGGTGACCTTTCGAGCCGGAGCAGTCCGGCTGTGGGCGCGCTCTGAGGCAGCGCGCGGGCGGGATGCGCGCCAACGGATGTGGCTGGCGCAGTCGCCGCAGCAGAGAAGCCTGGGCACCTTCGTGAGGTGCTCGATCATCGACCGGAGTCTGGAGACAGCTGGTCGGGAGTTCGGGGCGTCCGTACGACGCACGAGGCGATCGGCGCCTCGAGTACGACCAGCATAGCGTGCACATCCCCGGAACGGCGAGGGCAGGGTCGTTCGCCCGTGGCGTGCGAGGATTCCGGGGTGCGCACGCGATCCGTCCTGTTGACCACCGCGATGGCCCTGGTGGCCGTCCTCGGCACCGCCGGCTGCGCCGAGGCCGCCACGCCCAACGCGGCCGGGAGCTACCGCAACCTGCCGACCTCCGGCCGCGTGGACTACCAGCTCGGCGGCGGGTACGCCCCGCCCTCCGGCGTGACGATCGTCGAGCGCGACAGCACCGACCGCCCGGCGAAGGGCAAGTACAACATCTGCTACGTCAACGGGTTCCAGACGCAGCCCGAGGCCGCCAGCACGTGGAAGAAGTCGTACCCGTCGGCGATCCTCCGCGACCGTGCGGGAAAGCCGGTCTCGGACCCGGGTTGGCCGGACGAGATGCTCCTCGACACCCGGACCGCGGCCGAGCGTGCCCTGATCACGAAGGTGCTCGCGAAGACCGTCGCCCGCTGCGGTGACCGCGGGTTCGACGCGGTGGAGTTCGACAACCTCGACTCGTGGACCCGGAGCGGCAAGCGGCTCACCCGTGCCGGCAACCTGGCGCTCGCGAAGTCGCTCGTCGCCGAGGGACACCGGCACGGGCTGGCCGTCGGGCAGAAGAACACGCCGCAGCTCGGGGCGTCCGGGCGCGAGCAGACCGGGTTCGACTTCGTCGTCGCCGAGGAGTGCGTGCAGTACCGGGAGTGCTCCGCCTACACGAAGGCCTACGGCGGACGGGTCATCGACGTCGAGTACTCGGACATCCTCGAGGGCTCGTGGGCGTCGGTCTGCGGGCTGGAGAGCCGTCCGGCCATGACGATCCTGCGCGACCGCGACCTGGTGACCCCGGAGGACGACGCGTACGTGTACGAGCACTGCTGAGCGCTCGGAACGGTTCTTCCCAGAACGCCTGCGATGCCTGGTCGAATCGGGCGTACCGGGTCAGAACTTCCGACCGGGTACGCCCGGAACGACCGGGTACGCCCGGAACGACCGGGTACGCCCGGAACGACCGGGTACGCCAGGAAGCGCCAGCCAGCGCTACGCCGGCCAGGCCTCCCGCAACGCGGTGGCGGCCTGGTCGGCCGACAGCCCCGCCGAGCGTGCTGCGGCGGCCAGGGCGCGAGCGGCCTCGGCCACGGCTTCCGGTACCGCTGCCGGTCGCACCACCCGGGTGCCGGCGCCCCGCGCGGTGTGCACGAGCCCGGCCTCCTCGAGCAGCTGGTAGGCCTTCGCGACGGTGCCGGCGGCGAGTCCGAGCTCGTCCGCCAGCCCACGCACGCTCGGCAGTCGTTCGCCGTCCACCAGGTACCCGGCGGTGATCTGCGCGGCGATCTGCGATCGGACCTGCTCGAACGGCGGCACGCGGCCACCGACGTCGAGGGCGACGAGTCCTGTCATGCGTTCCACCCTAGAAGTCGTACTGCTCGCCGACGGGGATCGGGACCGGCACGGTGTTGCCCGGAGGTGCGAGCGGGCACGCCCACGCGGGGTCGTACGCGCACGACGGGTTGTAGGCGAAGTTGAAGTCGAGCACGAGCGACCCGAGGTCGTCGCCGCCCAGGTCCGAGCCCTTGATGGTGTCGAGCAGGTAGCGTCCGCCCCCGTAGGTGCCGCGGGCCTTGCCGGCGCTGGCGTCCTTGACCGGGACGAACACCCCGCCCGCGTAGCCGCCGTGCTTCCAGACGTCGAGCGTGCCGACACCGGGGACCCGCACGAGGCCGAGCCGGTCGAAGTGGACGACGCCGTCGGTGCCGGTCTCGAAGTCGAACTCGGCGGGCTCCGTGGCCTCGACGCGCACCTGGAACCGCCACGCGGGGTCGTAGTCCGGCACCGGCAGGGACTCGAAGTCGCGGGCGTCCTCGTCGAGCAGCGGCGATGCGGGGTGCTCCGCGAACATCGCGTCCCGGGTCTCACGCCAGAGGGCGTGCGCCGTCTGGGGGTCCGAGGTGGCGCGGACGCGGCGGTACAGGTCGAACGTCATCCGCCGCCAATCCGTCGTCGCGAGCGTGCTGCGCACGCGGTCGTCGGTCGTCGGCTCCTGGGGGCGCGTCTGGCTCACGTGGTCGAGGCTACGCCCGCTCCGCGGTGGACGGGAGGCCCGACCCACGTCACGTCACTCGCCGTCGGTCCGCCAGGTGGGTGCGAGGGCGCGCATCCGGAACGCCCGCCACTGCCAGATGACCCACATGCCGGGCCACAGGGCGAGCCCGAGGACGGCCGGTCGCATCCGGTAGGTCAGACGGTCGAGCAGCAGGGTGCGGCCACCCGGTGCGGGGACGACGGCCATCCGGTGCGACATCGTCATCCGCCCGAACAACCCGGACGTGCCGCCGCCGTTGTCGCGCTGCACGGGGACCCCCTGTACCTCGTACAGGTCGAGGTCGACGTGCGTGTCGCCGCTCGGCACCAGCCCGAAGGCGTCCGCGGTGATCGGGTGCGGGTGCCCGGGCTCCCAGCGCTCCGGGAACCCCCGGGGGTCGCGCGAGCGGTACGCCAGGAACGGCTTCGTCACCGCCACCATCACGGACGGGGACAGCAGGGCATCGCGCACGGCGTCGACCGGCGCATCGAGGACGATCCGGAGGCCGACGTGCATGGCGGTGACGCTACGCCCGCGGGCTGGACGGCGCGCCGTGGCCCACTGCGCGACGGCGCCCGGTCAGGCGAGACGACGCAGGCGAGACGACGCAGGCGAGACGACGCAGGCGAGACGACGCAGGCGAGACGACTCAGGCGTGCCGGGCCGACCGACGGCGGGACCCCTCGGCGCGGTCGTGCCGCCGGAGCCGCTCGGCCAGCGAGAGGCGGACCGCCGGCCACTCCGACGCGATCACCGAGAACACCACGGTGTCGCGCAGGGTGCCGTCGCGGCCGATCGCGTGGTTCCGGAGCACACCGTCCTGCTTGGCGCCGAGGCCCGCGATGGCCGCCCGGGACTGCAGGTTGTGCCAGTGCGTGCGGAACTCGACCGCGATGCACTGCCACGCCTCGAACGCGTGCGACAGCATGAGCAGCTTCGACTCGGTGTTGATCCCCGAACGCTGCGCGGACCTGGCCAGGAAGGTGCTGCCGATCTCGACACGGCGGTTGCCCGAGTCGATGTTCATGAAGGTCGTCGCACCCACCACCCGGCCGGTCGGGCGGTCCCGCACGGCGAAGGGCACCATGCGGCCGGCCTCGTGCTCGGCGAGCCGCCGGTCGATCTCGGCCTCGACCTGTGCCGGGGCGGGCACCGAGGTGTACCAGGTGCGCCACAGATCGCCGTCCGCGACCGCCGCCCGCAGGTCTTCCGCGTGCTCCTGCCCGAGGGGCTCGAGCGTCACACGGTCGCCGGTCAGGGTGGGCACGGGGGCGATCTCCATGACCATGCATCCTAGGGTCGCCGACCCTGGCGGAACCCGGTCGGACGCCGACCCTGTGGAGAGGGACAGCATCGCCCGGGCGGCTATCGTGACGGACGTGGCAGAACGCACCCAGGAGAAGTACCAGGTCCGGTTCGCGTGGGGTCCCGGAGGTGCGGCGCGGATCGCCCACGGCGCCCACTTGCTCGTCTGGGTCGACGCCCTGCCGGCGACCTCCGACGCCGCAGCACAGCGGCGCGCGCTGCGGAACGTGACCGCCCAGCTGCCGCAGGGTCCGGAGGTCGTGCTCGGCCACCTCGGCAACGCGGCGGTGGTCGCGGAACGGGTGACGGGCCTCCAGGCCGCACGCGGTGACCGGTGCGTCGTCGCGATCGTTGCCGCCGGGCTGCACCACACCGCAGCCCTCGACGACGCGGCCGAGGCGGCGGGTGAGTCCGTCGACGTCGCCGACGCACCCGACTTCGCCGTCGAGGACCTGCTCGCCGCCGGAGCCGTCGTCGACGCGCTCGCCGAGGTCGGCATCGACCACACCTCACCCGAGGCCGCCGCGGCCTGCGCGGCGTACACGGGGCTGCGCCGCGCAGTGCGGCACCTGGTCAGCGCGTCCGAGGGAGCCGCCGTCCTGAGCCGTGACGAGGTGCACGCGGCGCTCGCCGCGGGCGCCGACCTGACCGTCCTGCGGGAATCGGGGGAGCGCGCGTAGCGTTCGCCCCGTCACGGAACCAGCGAGCGAAGGAGCAACGCCATGAAGGCAGTCGTCGGCGACACGGTGATCGCGGAGGCCCCCGAAGAGGACCTCATCAAGATCGAGGGCAACTGGTACTTCCCGCCGTCGAGCGTGAAGACCGAGCTCTTCACCGAGAGCCCCACCCAGTACCACTGCCCGTGGAAGGGCGACACCCAGTACTTCACGGTGAACGTCGACGGACAGGCGCTGCAGGACCGCGCGTGGTCGTACCCGACGCCGATCCCGTCGTCGTTCGACCGCGTCGGCAAGGACTACTCGGGCTACGTCGCGTTCTGGAAGGACGTCCAGGTCGTCGACTGACGACCGCCCGTCCCTGACCGGCTGCGCCTCAGCCGGTCAGGGTGAGCACGACCAGTGCGACGTTGAGCGCCACGATGACCGCCGCGATCACCCACGCCACCACGCGGGTGGTCGCGGCGTTCACGTCGGTCCCCATCACGCTCCGTCGCGACGTGTAGACCACCAGGGGCACGATCGCGAAGGCGATCCCGAAGCTCAGCACCACCTGGCTGACGACGAGCAGCATCGTCGCGTCGGCGTTCAGCGCGAGCAGCACGATCGCGGGCACCAGGGTGATCGCGCGCCGGGCCACGAGCGGGATCCGCACGTGCAGCAGGCCCTTCATGATCTCCGCGCCGGCCATGCAGCCCACCGAGGTCGAGGCCAGGCCGGACGCGAGCAGGCCCACGGCGAAGAGCACTCCGACGACCGGGCCGACGTTCTCGGCGATGGCGCGCTGCGCACCAGGGATGGAGTCGGTGCCCTCGACGCCCGGCAGGGTGGCCGCGGCGAGGACGAGCATCGCGATGTTCACCCCGCCCGCGACGATCAGCGCGAGCCCGACGTCCCACCGGGTCGCGACGAGCACCCGGCGACGCTCCGGCCCGGCGGGGACGTCCCCGTGGCGGTCCCGGGCGAGCGCCGAGTGCAGGTACACCGCGTGCGGCATCACGGTCGCACCGAGCATCGAGGCCGCGAGCAGCACCGACCCGGCGCCCTCGAACCGCGGCACGAGCCCGGCGACCAGGTCGGCCGGTGCGACCCGGGCGAACAGCAGCCCGGCGCAGAAGCCCACCGTCAGGATCGCGAGCATCGCCGTCACCACGGTCTCGAACAGGCGCGTGCCCCGGCGGCTGTGCAGGGTCAGCAGGAGCATCGAGACGAGCCCGGTGATGATCCCGCCGACCACGAGCGGCAGGTCGAAGAGCAGGTAGAGCGCCAGCGCGCCGCCGATGACCTCGGCGATGTCGGTCGCGGCGGCGACGATCTCCGCCTGGCCCCAGAACAGCAGGCGCGGGGTGCGCCGCATCCGCAGGCCGAGGTGTTCGGGCAGTGACTTGCCCGTCACCACCCCGAGCTTGGCGGACAGGTACTGCACCACCACGGCGCTGGCGTTCGCGGCCACGAGCACCCAGAGCAGCAGGTACCCGTACTCGGCGCCGGCGGTCAGGTTGGCGGCGACGTTGCCCGGGTCGACGTAGGCGATGGCCGCGACGAAGGCCGGTCCGAGCAGGGTGAGCCCGGCTGCGCGACGACGCGGGGCACCGGATGGGTGCTCGTCGAGCCGGGGGCTGGCAGTGTCGGTCATGCACCGATACTGCCAGAGGATTTGGCGGACCGAATCTTTATCTTCGTCGTGTCGTGGTGCTGGGCGGTCGACACGCGTGCGTGCGTGTGTCGGGTGGTCACGGCCCGTCGGTTGCGAGGCCGTTGGCGGACGGTTGGTGACCGCTCGGCGAAGGTGAGCGGGGTGTCCTGACCGCTCGCGGAAGGCGGACGGGAGGCCCGTGGCGGCGCCTCCACGCGCCTCCTGTGCGGTCGGGTGGTCGCGACTCGTCGCTTGCTACGCGTCGGATGGTCGCAACCTGACGGTTGCGACGCCGTCGGGCGACGGTTGGTGACCGCTCGGCGAAGGTGAGCGGGGTGTCGCGACCGCCCCCGGACCCCACACCGTCCGGATCACGCGACGGACGTGGTCGCCCAGTGCTCAGGTCGTGCTCACTCCGCGGCGCGGCGGGCGCGGTGCGCCCGGACCTTCGCCCGGTTGCCGCACCGCTGCATCGAGCACCAGCGCCGGGTCCCACCGCGCGACGAGTCGTAGAACACGAGGCCGCAGTCCTCGGCCGAGCACCGGCTCAGCCGCGTCGGCCGGCCGTCGGCCTCGACGTCGTCGAAGCCGACCTCGGTGAAGAGCGCGACGGCGTCGCGCGCGACGCTCGACAGGGCCTGCGCCAGGCGGACCCGGTTCGCTCCGGCGCGGCGTCGGCCACCCGGGAGGCTCGGGGGCACGTCCGGCAGGGCGGCGAACAGGTTGACGGTGTCGATGTCGTCGGGCGCGGGGCGCGTGCGGCCGGCTCCGGCACGCAGGCCCGCCGCCACGGCGGTGCGTTCCGCGGCGGTGCTCGCCGGCGCGGGGGCGGCGGCCACGGCGAGCCGGGCGATCGCGGCACGCAGGGCACGGGCGTCCTGCAGCTCGCGGGCACTGGCACCGACGTCGATCGGCTCGGTGTGCTCGCTGAGCCACTCGTCCAGGTCGGCCGGACTCGCGAGCAGTTCCCCGAGCTGCGACCGCGGTCGGCGTCCGGCGGGGTCGTCGGCGAAGCCACCCGTGTGCGCGAAGTCGAGAGCGATCCGTCCGGCGTCGAAGAACCAGGAGGAACCGGCGTCCGTGCGGATGTGCTGCCCCGTGTGCATCCGCCCAGGCTAACGGGTTACCGGCGCGCCTCCGTGCGTCGGGCCCCTCATGCGGTAGTCGACGCCATCGTGGCCGCGTCGTCGTCCGCGGTCCGGCGCCGCCACGTGATGACGTTCCGGGCATCGAACCGCCGGGAACAGCGGGCGCAGGCCAGGGGACGGGTGGGCGTGCGGTACCGGAAGTGCTCGTGCCCCGCGGGGCAGGTGCCGATCCAGGGGGCGAGCTCGCTGGCGATCGGCCCGTCGTGCAGCCGGGAGCCGGTGTACCCGATCGACGCGGCGGTGCGCTTCCACTTCGGTCCGTGTGCCGCCCGGGCGCCGGCGAGTGCGTGCGCGACCTCGTGCAGCAGGACCTGTTCGACGTCGTCGTCGGAGAACCGGGTGGCCAGGTGGCGGCTCACCGTGATCCGCTTCCGCGCGAAGTCGCACTGGCCGGCGCGGGTCTTGGCGTGGTCGAACCCGAACGCCCAGGTCCCGGCGCCGAGGTGTTCGGCGATGAGCGCCTCCGCGCGGACACGGACGGTCTCGAGCGCCGTCACTGCTCGGCGCGCGGGTCGGCCTGGCCCTTCTTCGCTGCCCGGGCCGCGATCCGGCCCCAGATGTCGTCGGCCTCGGTCCGGGCGGCGTCGGGTGCACCGAGCACGCGGCGGCGGATCGGCGGGACCTGCTTCACCGGCTCGGCGACACGGGTGGTGGGTTCGTCGTCCTCGGCGCGGCGGGCGGCGACTTCGCGGGCCGTCCGGGGCCGGTCGGACGGTTCCGCCGGGTTCGTGATCGATGCCCGCATGGCGGCCTCGACCGCGGTGCGCAAGGCGTCGGTGCGCTCGGACGGCGCCCCCGCCTGCCGGAAGGCCTGGTACGCCCGCGAGAGTGCGGCGCGGGCCTCGTCGAAGCGGTCGTTCTCGAACAGCGACCAGCCCTCGATCTCGGCCGCGGCGCCCTCGAGTTCCGGCCACTCTTCGGTCGCGGCGGTGTCGCGGGCCATGGCGGCCTCGGCGGCGGCGCGGTCGTGCCGCCCGAGGTCGTGCAGGACGTGCGCACGGCGGATCCGCGCAGCGACCTTGTCCTGGCGCTCCCCGGTGAACATCGCCAGGCGGAACACCTCTTCGGCGATGACGAGCGACTCGTCCAGACGACCGAGCAGGCGGAGGAGCTCGGCCCGTTCGGCGAGGGCGTCGGTGCTGCGGCTCTGGCCGAGGTCACGGAGCCGCTGGTGCACGGCGTCGACGTCGACCGCGGGTCGCAGGCTGATGGGCGCGAAGGTGCTGCCCGGGCTGACTCCGGCCGTCACGGGAGCCGCGTGGCGCGGTTCACGGGAACGGTCGGACGGGTCGGGCTGCTGGCGGTCGTCGGGCGGGAGGGACATCGGTTCGAGGGTAGCCGCGGTCTCCCGGGAGCGGTCGGTGCGACGCGCTCAGGTTGCGCGGGTGCCGCCGTCCGCGCCTGCCCCCGGGACGACGAACGGCCCGCCGTGCCGGAGCGCGACGGGCCGTTCGGAGTGGTCGATCAGGAGTTGGCGCCCACCGCGGCGGCAGCGGCCACGCCGACGTAGGTGACGAGCGTCGCGATCGTGGCGACGACGGCCAGGATGATCGCGAAGATGCCCCAGCCGCGACCACGCTTGGTCACCGCGGCGATGATGCCCTGCACGAGCGCCCAGAGCCCGAGGATCGCTGCGACGCCGGCGATCACCGCACCGACACCGATCTGCGAGATGACGGCCGGGTCGTTCATGAGCTGACGCTGCAGCTCCTGCTGGTCAGGGGTGGCACCACTGCTCGGCACGAGGTTGTTGATCGCGTCGCTGTTGGCGAGCGCCGATCCCATCACGTACCCGCCGATGACCCCGATGACGAGCGCGGCGAGTCCGAGGACGAACGCCACCACACCGAGGGTCTTCTTCTTGGGCTTCGGCTCGTCGTGGCTCTGCCAGGCCGGGGCACCGGAGTGCGCGGGCGCGGCGGCGTACGGCTGCTGGTCGTGGTGCTGGCCCTGGTCGTGGCGCTGCTGGTCGTTCCAGCTCGGCGTGCTCGACGGCTGGCCGTACTGCTGCTGGCCCTGCCCGTACTGCTCGCCGTACTGCGGGGTCGAGGTCGGCGCCGGGTCCACCCGCTCGCCGTACCGCGGGGCACCGGCGTCGGGCTGCTGCTGCGGGGCGTCGCCCCAGCGCGGCGCCTGGCCGTCGCCCGTCCGGTCCTGGTCGTTCCGGTCGTCGTTCGTCATCAGGGTTCCCATCGCTCGGTCGCGCACCTGCGCGGTCGTTCAGACCATCCTGACAGCCGGACCCGCCGAGTGCCCGAAGTCCGTCCCCGGCGACGCCCTCGGGCGGGCGTCAGCCCCCGAACACGCTCCGGTTCGGCTCGGGCGACGCGACCGCCGTCTGGTCGGTGACGATCGGCGCCCCGGCGATGAACGACCGGAGCTCCGCACCGTGCACGACCTTGGCCGGCATCGGGTCGGACGAGTACCGCCTGGGCATGTCCGCCGCCGGCAGGTCGGTCGGCGACCCGAGCAGCACGATGTTGCCGAACCGCCGGCCCTTGAGCATGCCGGTGTCCGCGACCGCGGCGACCGACGGCAGCACCGACTGCAGCGTCGACGCCTGCCCGCGGGCGAAGGCCAACCCGGCGCCGTCGGCCACGTTCACCGCGACGATGCCCGTCGGCGACAGGAACGCGGCGACCTCGCGGTAGAACTCGACGCTCGTCACGTGGGCGGGGATCTGCGAACCGCCGAAGACGTCCACCACCGCCAGGTCCACGGTGCCGCGAAGTCCGGCGGGCAGCTTGCCGAGGACCTCCCGGGCGTCGCCGTACCGCACCCGGATCGACGCGCCGCGGGGGAACGGCAGGGCCTCGCGCACGTGCTCGACCAGGTCGCGCTCGAGCTCGATCACCTGCTGCCGCGAACCCGGGCGGGTCACCGCGACGTACCGGGGCAGGGTGAGGGCGCCGGCGCCCAGGTGCAGTGCCGTGATCGGGCCGTCCGGCAGCAGGTCGATCGCGTGCCCGATCCGCCGGATGTACTCGAACGCCAGGTGCGTCGGGTCCTCGAGGTCCACGTGCGACTGCGGTGTGCCGTCCACCACCAGGGTGAAGGACCCCGGTCGGTGCCGGTCCGGCTCCACCACCGAGTACCCCGCACCGATCCGGAACCCGTCGAACGCATCAGCCATGCCGTCAATGGAACACCACCGCGATCACCACCCGCGCCCCCACCCGTGGTTGGTGTGCCAGCGGAGCGCCCGGAACGAGGCTGATCTCACCGGTCGCGGAACGCCGCCGGACCACCTCGAAAGGCACACCATGTCGGTCCAACTCCTCGCGAACGTGCTCATCGGCCTCGCCCTCGTCGGCTTCCTGGCGTACCGACAGGCGACCTGGCGGTCCCTCGACCCGGCGCGGATCTGGCGGGGCCCCCTCGTCATGGCGGTCGTCGGCGCGGTCGTCCTCGCACAGACCACGACGACCGTCACCACCACCGACGTCGTGTTCCTCGGCCTCGAGGCCCTGCTCACCGTCGGCGTCGGCCTCGCGATGGGGGCCATGACCCGGTTCCGCACCGTCACGACGCCGGACGACGAGGGGCGCACCCTGCAGTCCCGCACGGGCTGGCTCGGCGCCGGCCTCTGGATCGTCCTCATCGCCGCCCGCATCGGGCTCGACGTGCTCGGCGGCCACCTCGGTGCGCACTTGCTCACCTCGACCGGCACGGTCCTGCTCGTGCTCGCCCTGAACCGCGCCGCCCGCGCCCTGGTCGTCGACCAGCGCATCCCCCGGGGAGGCGCGGACACCGGCGGCGACCGTCGCCAGGGCGCCGGCCGCGGCATGATGGTGCGGTGAGCCTGCCGACCGACCCGGACCGGACCGATCCCGCCGGGGTCCGGTCCCGCTCGGTCGTCTCCTGGGGGCTCAACGCCGTCGGGATCGCCGTGGTCGCCTTCTGGTTCGTGCGGAACGGCCTCCTGCTCCACCACCCCGCGTGGGTCTGGGTCCTCGGGGCCGTGGCGCTCGCCGCCTGGGCCGTCCGCGAAGGGGCACGCACGCCCCGTGTGCTCGTCGCCGCAGCCGGCGTGATGATCGCCGCCGGATCCTGCACCGTGGTGCCGACCGACTCGCTCCTGGTCGTCCCGGTGATCGTCGGGCTCGTCGTCCTCGCCGCCGACCTCCGCCTGCCGGTCTGGACGGCTGCGGTCGCCGCGCTCGCCGCCGTCGTGGTGGTCGCCGTCACCGCGACGCTCGAGCAGACGTCGGTGCAGTTCGTCCTCGGGGTGAGCGGCGGGCTGCTGCTCGGCGTGCTCGTCGGCTTCGGTCGTCGGCAGGTCCGGATCACGACGGCGCAGGCTCGCGAGACCGAGCGGCAGCAGCAGCGCGCACGGCTCCTCGCCGACCGGTCGCGGGCGTCCCGGGACATCCACGACGTCCTCGCCCACTCGCTCGGCGGCCTGGTGCTGCAGCTCGACGCGGTCGAGGCCCTGCTCGAGGCCGGCCGCGTCGACGAGGCCACCCGCCGAGCCGGCGAGGCCCGCGCGCTGGCCGCGGACGGCCTGGCCGAGGCGCGGCGTGCGGTGCACGCGCTCCGTGACCAACCGCAGCCCGACCAGCCGGAGCGGACCCGTGCCTCCAGTCCGTCCGCCGACCACGCGTCGGGCCTGACGGCCCTGCTCGACGCGCACCGCTCGTTCGGCGGCGAGGTCGTCGTGCAGGGCGACGCGACCCTGGCGGTCCTCGATGACGACCACCGGGCCGCCGTGGTCCAGGTCGTCCGGGAGGCCCTCAGCAACGCCCGCAGGCACGCTCCCGGCCGCCCCGTGTCCCTGTCCGTGATCCGGGACGGCGAGGCCGTGGACGTCGTCGTGGCCAACCCGCTGCCGAGCGGTGGACAGGGGGTGCTCGGGATGCGCGAGCGGTTCGCGGAACTCGGCAGCGAGGCCACGGTGGAGGCCGAGCGTTCCGACGACGAGTTCGTCGTCGCCATGCACCTGCCCGTCGACGGTTCGGTCGATGCGGAGACCGCGGACGCTGCGGTCGTCGCCGAGGACGACCGCTCGTGACGATCCGGGTGCTCGTGGTCGACGACCAGGCCATCGTCCGCGACGGCCTGGTCACGGTGCTGTCACTCGTGCCCGACCTGCAGGTCGTCGGGCAGGCGACGGACGGTGCCGAGGCGATCGCCGCCGTCGACCGGCACGTACCCGACGTCGTCCTGATGGACCTGCGGATGCCGGGGGTCGACGGGCCGACCGCCACCGAGCGGATCGTCGCCGAGCACCCCGGGGTGGCGGTCCTGGTGCTGACGACCTACGCCGACGACGACTCCATCGTCACCGCGCTGCGGGCGGGAGCACGCGGCTACCTGACGAAGGACGCCGGGCGGGCGGAGATCGCGACCGCGGTGCGCGCGGTGGCCGCCGGGCAGTCGACCTTCGACGCGACCGTGGGGGCGCGGCTGGTGGCGCGCCTCGCCGCTGGTGCCGCTGCCGCTGCGCCTGCGTTCCACGATGCCGGTCCGTCGCTCGGTGCCCGGTTCCCGGACCTCACCCCGCGCGAAGTGGACGTCCTCGAGCGCATCGCGGACGGCCGGACGAACCCCCAGATCGCCGCCGAGCTGTTCCTGACGGTGCCGACCGTGAAGTCGTACGTGAACCAGGTGTTCGCGAAGCTCGGGGTCCGGACCCGCGCCGAGGCCGTCGCCCGCGTCCTGCGCTGACCGTCAGCAGCACACCGTCGTTCCCGGGTGACGCACTGCGGACACGTGAATGCGTACACATGGACAACCAGCGGACACCAAGACTCGTTGCGTACCGTTGGCGCCTGTCGTCACGACGCCAGAGCGTCGATGCGTGTGTGCCCCACACACCACGCGTCCGCCCGGACACCGTGACCACGACGTGCCCGTGAGCGCCCCCACCGCTCGAGCGTGCGCGTCGTCGGCGTGCTGCTGCGCGTCACCCCTCCGGCCACCCGCGCGCGCTGGCCGTCGAACGCACCGCACCCGATGACGAGTGCACCACTGCTGATCCGCCGCAGGAGACCTCCGTCATGACCGCCGACACCATGAGCGTGCCCACCGCTCGTTCCACCACCCCGGACGCCCGCCGGGCCGGCACCCGACCGACCCGGGTGATCCGGGCCTCCCGGCCGTCCCGCGCTTCCCGGCCGTCCCGTTCCTCCTTGCCGTTCCACGCCGACCGCGAGACGGCACCCACCTGGATGCGGGTCGTCGGCACGGCGCTGCTCGTCGGCGGCGCCGGCCTGTCCGCCGCCGTGCTCGGCTGGCCGGGGGACGCGCCGGAGGTCGCCCTGCTGGTGCCGGCCCTGCTCGCCGTCGCCCTCGGGTCGCTGCTCCTGCTCGCCCGTGCCGGGTTCACCGTCACCGAGCGGCACGTGACCCTGCACTTCCGTCCGCTCCCGCCGCGGCGCATCCCGCGCCGGCGGATCACCGACGTCCGCCTGGTCGAGGCGGACGCGGCCACCTACGGTGGCGTCGGCCTGCGGATCCGTCGCGGCGTGCGTGCGCTCATCCTCACCCCGGGGCTCGGGATCGAGCTCACGGACGACCGAGGCCGGGTCACGTTCGTCCGCACGCGTCGCCCGGAGGACGCGTTCCGTGCGCTGGCCGGACTGCCGGGCGGCCCGGGAGGCGCGGATCGCGTCGAGCGCGAGCGTCTGGGCTGAGCAGGGACCCGGCTGAGCAGGAACCCGGCTGAGCAGGGACCCGGCTGAGCAGGGACCCGGCTGAGCTGGGAATGGAAGCGGCGTGTGGCGGCTTATACACGCCACTGCCGAATCCGGTCAAGCCGGGACTGGACAGCGCGCCACGGAGCGAACTATGATGACAGTTCGCGCTCCCTGGCATCCGTGTCGTCATATTGCGGTCGACGCAGAGTCTTCAGAACCACCGAGTTCTGAGATGTACAGACTCATCTCGCCCTGGTGCAGCCGGACCCGTATATGGCGGCGGGTACCGCTCACGGAGATCATCCCACACGTGCACCGACGTTCCGCGTCAGGCACGCGTCGGCGTGGTCGCAGGGCTTGCATCTCAGGGTTCGCCGAGCGATCAATCCACTCACCTACACACTGCTCGTCAGTGTCGGCCCGACGGGGCCTACCGGAGGTCACACCCTTGGCTGCTGCGCCCAACGCATCCACCAACCCCAAGAACGGTCGCAACCACTCGCGACTCTCGTTCGCCAAGATCACGGACACCCTCACGGTTCCTGATCTGCTCGCACTCCAGACGGAGAGCTTCGACTGGCTCGTCGGCAACGACGTCTGGAAGGCCCGCCTCGCCGAAGGGCAGGAGCAGGGTCGTACCGACCTCGCGCTGCACTCGGGGCTCGAGGAGATCTTCGAGGAGATCTCCCCGATCGAGGACCTCGGCGAGACCATGCAGCTCTCGTTCACCGCGCCGGAGCTCGAAGACCCGAAGTACTCGATTGACGACTGCAAGGAGCGCGGCAAGACCTACGCCGCTCCGTTGTACGTCAACGCCGAGTTCATGAACCACATGACGGGTGAGATCAAGACGCAGACGGTCTTCATGGGCGACTTCCCGCTCATGACCGAACGCGGCACGTTCATCATCAACGGCACCGAGCGCGTCGTCGTGTCGCAGCTCGTCCGTTCGCCCGGCGTGTACTTCGAGCGCCAGCAGGAGAAGACCTCCGACAAGGACATCTACTCGGCGCGGATCATCCCGTCGCGTGGTGCCTGGCTCGAGTTCGAGATCGACAAGCGCGACCAGGTGGGCGTGCGCATCGACCGCAAGCGCAAGCAGTCCGTGACCGTCTTCCTCAAGGCCCTCGGCCTGACGAGCGAGGAGATCATGGACGAGTTCCAGGGCTTCGCGTCGATCGAGTCGACCCTCGAGAAGGACGCCGTCCTCACGAAGGAAGAGGCGCTCAAGGACATCTACCGCAAGCTCCGTCCGGGCGAGCAGGTCGCTGCCGAGGCCGCGCGTGCGCTCCTCGACAACTTCTACTTCAACCCGAAGCGCTACGACCTGGCGAAGGTCGGCCGCTACAAGGTCAACCGCAAGCTCGGCATGGACGCCCCGCTGTCCGACTCGGTGCTCACCGTCAAGGACATCGTCGCGACGATCAAGTACCTGGTGTCGCTGCACGCTGAGCGCACCACGATCGACGGCGTCCGTGACGGCGAGCCGGTGCAGCTGCGCCTCGACGTGGACGACATCGACCACTTCGGCAACCGTCGCATCCGCGCCGTCGGCGAGCTCATCCAGAACCAGGTCCGCACGGGTCTGTCCCGCATGGAGCGCGTCGTCCGCGAGCGCATGACCACGCAGGACATCGAGGCGATCACGCCCCAGACGCTCATCAACGTGCGTCCGGTCGTCGCCGCGATCAAGGAGTTCTTCGGAACGTCCCAGCTGTCGCAGTTCATGGACCAGAACAACCCGCTCGCGGGCCTGACGCACAAGCGTCGTCTCTCGGCCCTCGGCCCGGGTGGTCTGTCCCGTGAACGTGCCGGCGTCGAGGTCCGTGACGTCCACCCGTCGCACTACGGCCGCATGTGCCCGATCGAGACCCCGGAAGGCCCGAACATCGGCCTGATCGGTTCGCTCGCGTCGTTCGGTCGGATCAACTCCTTCGGCTTCATCGAGACCCCGTACCGTCGCGTCGTCAACGGCGAGGTCACGAAGACCATCGACTACCTCACCGCTTCGGAAGAGGACGACTTCGTCGTCGCGCAGGCCAACGCCCCGCTGACGAACGACTTCCACTTCGCCGACGACAAGGTGCTCGTCCGCAAGAAGGGTGGCGAGGTCGAACTCGTCGCCAAGGACGAGGTCGACTACATGGACGTCTCCCCGCGCCAGATGGTGTCGGTCGCGACGTCGCTCATCCCGTTCCTCGAGCACGACGACGCGAACCGCGCCCTCATGGGTGCGAACATGCAGCGTCAGGCCGTCCCGCTGCTCCGTTCCGAGTCGCCGCTCGTCGGCACCGGCATGGAGGGCTACACGGCCATCGACGCCGGCGACGTCGTCACCGCCGACAAGGCCGGTGTCGTCTCCGAGGTCTCGGCCGACGCCGTCACCCTGCAGCTCGACGAGGGCGGCACGCAGACCTACTACCTGCGCAAGTTCGACCGCTCCAACCAGGGCACGAGCTACAACCACCGCGTCATCGTCTCCGCAGGCGAGCGCGTGGAGCAGGGCGAGGTCATCGCCGACGGTCCCGCGACGGAGAACGGCGAGCTCGCGCTCGGCAAGAACCTCCTCGTCGCGTTCATGCCGTGGGAGGGCTACAACTACGAGGACGCGATGATCCTGTCGCAGAACCTCATCAAGGACGACACGCTCTCCTCGATCCACATCGAGGAGTACGAGGTCGACGCCCGCGACACCAAGCTCGGCAAGGAGGAGATCACCCGTGACCTCCCCAACGTCAGCCCGGACCTGCTGGCCGACCTCGACGAGCGTGGCATCATCCGCATCGGTGCCGAGGTCCGCCCCGGCGACATCCTCGTCGGCAAGGTCACGCCGAAGGGCGAGACCGAGCTGAGTGCCGAGGAGCGTCTGCTCCGTGCCATCTTCAACGAGAAGTCGCGCGAAGTCCGCGACACCTCGCTCAAGGTGCCCCACGGTGAAGAGGGCACGATCATCGGCGTCAAGGTGTTCGACGCGCAGGACGGCGACGACGAGCTCGGCTCGGGCGTCAACCAGCGCGTGGTCGTCTACATCGCCCAGAAGCGCAAGATCACCGCGGGTGACAAGCTCGCCGGTCGTCACGGCAACAAGGGCGTCATCTCGACCATCCTCCCGGTCGAGGACATGCCGTTCCTCGCCGACGGCACCCCCGTCGACATCGTCCTCAACCCGCTCGGCGTCCCCGGCCGCATGAACTTCGGCCAGGTGCTCGAGATCCACCTCGGGTGGCTCGCCAAGCAGGGCTGGAACGTCGAGGGCATCCAGGACTGGGCCGAGAACCTGCCGGAGGCAGCGCACAGCGCCGAGCCCGGCACCAAGGTCGCCACCCCGGTGTTCGACGGTGCGTACGAGCGTGAGATCGAGGGCCTCCTCGACTCGACCCTCCCGAACCGCGATGGCGAGCGCCTGATCGGCTCGTCCGGCAAGGCGCAGCTCTTCGACGGCCGCTCCGGCGAGCCGTTCCCGGAGCCCGTCTCGGTCGGCTACATGTACATCCTCAAGCTGCACCACCTGGTCGACGACAAGATCCACGCGCGTTCGACCGGTCCGTACTCGATGATCACGCAGCAGCCGCTGGGTGGTAAGGCGCAGTTCGGTGGACAGCGATTCGGTGAGATGGAGGTGTGGGCGCTCGAAGCGTACGGCGCCGCCTACGCCCTCCAGGAGCTCCTGACGATCAAGTCCGACGACATCCTCGGCCGCGTGAAGGTCTACGAGGCGATCGTCAAGGGCGAGAACATCCAGGAACCCGGCATCCCCGAGTCCTTCAAGGTCCTCATGAAGGAGATGCAGTCGCTCTGCCTGAACGTCGAGGTCCTCTCGGCCGACGGCCAGGCGGTCAGCCTGCGCGACAACGATGACGAGGTCTTCCGCGCTGCGGAGGAGCTGGGCATCAACATCTCCTCGCGGTTCGAGTCGTCCTCTGTCGACGACATCTGATCCCGCCCGTACATCGAAGCCTGAATCAGCAAGAGAGAAGAACATTGCTCGAAGCAACTTCCTTTGACGCCATTCGGATCGGCCTCGCGACCGCCGAGGACATCCGTCAGTGGTCGTACGGCGAGGTCAAGAAGCCGGAGACCATCAACTACCGCACCCTGAAGCCCGAGAAGGACGGTCTGTTCGGCGAGCAGATCTTCGGTCCTTCCCGCGACTGGGAGTGCGCCTGCGGCAAGTACAAGCGTGTCCGGTTCAAGGGCATCGTCTGCGAGCGCTGCGGCGTCGAGGTCACCAAGTCCTCGGTCCGTCGTGAGCGCATGGGCCACATCGAGCTCGCTGCCCCCGTCACGCACATCTGGTACTTCAAGGGCGTCCCGTCGCGCCTCGGGTACCTCCTCGACATGGCGCCGAAGGACCTCGAGAAGGTCATCTACTTCGCGGCGTACATGATCATCGACATCGATGAAGAGGGCCGTCACGCGGACATGCCGGGTCTCGAGAACGAGATGCGTCTCGAGATCAAGACCCTCGAGGGCCAGCGCGACTCGATCATCGCCGACCGCCTCAAGAAGCTCGAGGACGACCTCGCAGCCCTTGAGGAAGAGGGTGCGAAGGCCGACGTCAAGCGCCGCACCAAGGACACCGCCGAGAAGGAGATGTCCCAGGTCCGCAAGTCGTTCGACGAGGACATCACCCGTCTCGAGCGTGTGTGGGAGGACTTCCGCAACCTCAAGGTGGGCGACCTCAAGCCCGAGGACGCCGTCTTCCACGAGCTCCAGGACCGGTTCGGGATCTACTTCGACGCCTACATGGGCGCCGAGGCGATCAAGCTCCGGCTCGAGGCGTTCGACCTGGCCGCCGAGGCCGAGGCACTGCGTCTGCAGATCGCCGAGGGCAAGGGCCAGAAGAAGATCCGCGCGATCAAGCGTCTGCGCGTCGTCAGCTCCTTCCTCGCCACCGGCAACTCGCCGGCCGCGATGGTGCTCGGCGTCGTGCCGGTCATCCCGCCGGAGCTGCGCCCGATGGTGCAGCTCGACGGTGGCCGTTTCGCCACGTCGGACCTCAACGACCTCTACCGTCGTGTGATCAACCGCAACAACCGTCTCCGCCGCCTGCTCGACCTCGGTGCCCCCGAGATCATCGTGAACAACGAGAAGCGCATGCTGCAGGAAGCGGTCGACGCGCTGTTCGACAACGGTCGTCGTGGACGTCCGGTCACGGGTACCGGCAACCGCGCGCTGAAGTCCCTGAGCGACATGCTCAAGGGCAAGCAGGGTCGTTTCCGCCAGAACCTGCTCGGCAAGCGTGTCGACTACTCGGGCCGTTCGGTCATCATCGTCGGCCCGCAGCTGAAGCTGCACCAGTGCGGTCTGCCCAAGCAGATGGCGCTGGAGCTCTTCAAGCCGTTCGTCATCAAGCGCCTCATCGACCTGTCGCACGCGCAGAACATCAAGTCGGCCAAGCGCATGGTCGAGCGTTCGCGTCCGCAGGTGTGGGACGTGCTCGAGGAGATCATCCGCGAGCGCCCCGTCCTGCTGAACCGTGCGCCGACGCTGCACCGTCTGGGCATCCAGGCGTTCGAGCCGCAGCTCGTCGAGGGCAAGGCCATCCAGCTCCACCCGCTCGTGTGTGCTGCGTTCAACGCGGACTTCGACGGCGACCAGATGGCCGTGCACCTGCCGCTGTCGGTCGAGGCCCAGGCCGAGGCCCGCATCCTGATGCTCGCTTCGAACAACATCCTGAAGCCGTCCGACGGCCGCCCGGTGACCCTGCCCGCACAGGACATGATCATCGGTCTGCACCACCTCACGACCGTCCGCGAGGGCGCCGTGGGCGAGGGCCGTGCGTTCTCGTCGGTGGCCGAGGCGATCCTGGCGAACGACCAGCACACGCTGCACCTCAACGCGATGGTGAAGATCCGCATGACGGGTGTCCACTTCGCCGAGGGTGAAGCACCCGAGGGCTACGAGCAGGGCGACACCGTGCTGCTCGAGACGACCCTGGGCCGTGCGCTCTTCAACGAGACCCTGCCGGCGAACTACCCGTTCGTCCAGAAGGTCACGGACAAGGGCGTGCTCTCCGCGATCGTCAACGACCTCGCCGAGCGCTACTCCAAGACCGAGACGGCCGCTGCGCTGGACCGGATCAAGGACGCCGGCTTCTACTGGGGCACCCGCTCCGGTGTGACCGTCGCCCTGTCGGACGTCGTGACGCCTCCTCGCAAGAAGGAGATCATCGCGGGCTACGAGATCCAGGCCGCCAAGGTGCAGGGCGAGTTCGACAAGGGTCTGATCACCGACTCCGAGCGTCGCGCCGACCTGATCAAGATCTGGACCGAGGCCACGAACGAGATCGCGCAGGAGATGCGCGACAACTTCCCGGTCGACAACACCATCAACCGCATGGTGTCGTCCGGTGCTCGTGGTAACTGGCTCCAGGTCCGCAACATCGCCGGTATGCGTGGTCTGGTGAACAACCCGAAGGGCGAGATCATCGCCCGCCCGATCATCAACTCGTACCGCGAGGGCCTGACCGTGGCGGAGTACTTCATCGCCACCCACGGTGCTCGTAAGGGTCTTGCCGACACCGCGCTCCGTACCGCGGACTCCGGGTACCTCACCCGTCGTCTCGTGGACGTGTCGCAGGACGTCATCATCCGCGAGGACGACTGCGGCACGACGCGTGGCCTCGAGCTGCCGATCGCGACCGTGGACGCCGACGGCAAGCTCGTCCGCGACCCGCGCGTCGAGAACACCGTGTACTCCCGCACCCTGGCCACCGAGGCCGTGGACGCACAGGGCACGGTCGTGGCAGAGGCCGGTGAGGACGTCGGTGACGTGCTGATCGACAAGCTTCTCGCGGCCGGTGTCGAGAGCATCAAGGTGCGCTCGGTCCTGACCTGCGAGTCCGCCGTCGGTGTCTGCGCGAAGTGCTACGGCCGTTCGCTCGCCACGGGCAACCTCGTCGACATCGGCGAGGCGGTCGGCATCATCGCCGCCCAGTCCATCGGTGAGCCCGGTACCCAGCTGACGATGCGTACCTTCCACACGGGTGGTTCGGCCTCGGCCGACGACATCACCCAGGGTCTGCCGCGTGTCACGGAGCTCTTCGAGGCGCGTACCCCCAAGGGCGCGTCCCCGATCGCCGAGGCCCCCGGCCGCGTCGTGGTCGAGGACACGGACAAGGGTCGTCGGATCATCCTCACGCCGGACAACGGCGACGAGCCGTTCATCTACCCGGTGCTCAAGCGTGCGACGCTCCTCATCGAGGACAACCAGCACGTCGAGCTCGGCGAGCAGTTCATCGCCGGCACCGTCGACCCGAAGGAAGTCCTCCGGGTCAAGGGTGTCCGAGAGGTCCAGAAGCACCTGGTCAACGGTGTGCAGGACGTCTACGGCTCGCAGGGTGTGCCGATCCACGACAAGCACATCGAGGTCATCGTCCGCCAGATGCTCCGCAAGGTCACCGTCGTCGACCACGGCGACACCGACCTGCTGCCGGGTGAGCTCGTCGACCGGTCGCGCTACAACGCGCTGAACCGTGCGGCGCTGCAGGAGGGTCGCAAGACCGCCTCGGCTCGCCAGGAGGTCATGGGCATCACGAAGGCGTCCCTCGCGACCGAGTCGTGGCTGTCCGCCGCTTCCTTCCAGGAGACCACCCGCGTGCTCACGCAGGCGGCCATGGAGGGCAAGCAGGACCACCTCGTCGGCCTCAAGGAGAACGTCATCATCGGTAAGCTCATCCCCGCCGGGACGGGCCTCAGCCGGTACCGTGACGTGGACGTGAACGCGACCGAAGAGGCGAAGGCGGAGCGGTACCCCAACCGCATCTTCGCCGACGACTCGTCGTTCTCGGACGCCGACCTGAGCTTCGTCGACTTCGACAGCTTCTCGTCGGACGACTTCACGCCGGGCACGTACAACTGAGCCTGATGTGATTCCATGAAGGCCCCGTCTCCGCAAGGAGGCGGGGCCTTCGTCGTGTCGTCACCAGGTGACGGCCTGGAGGCGCGGTGCGGGGCCGCCACGGGCCTCCCGTCCGCCGTGGGGTCGCGGCTAGAGCGCGCGGCCCGCGCCGTTGTCGCGGCCGGAACCGCGACCGGTCTCGTCGACCAGCGAGAACAGGCTCAGCACGTTGCCGTCGGGGTCGCGGACGTCGAACCAGTCGACCGCCCCGTCGACGCACTCGACGGGGCCGATGTCGATGCCGAGCGCGCCGATGCGTGCGTGCTGCGCGGCGACGTCGTCGACGCCGAAGCGGACGCTGACCGGGTTCTCCTCGGCCTGTTCGTCGACGTAGAGCTGGATCCAGATGCCGCCGACCTCGTACTCGGCGACGCCGTCCTCGGGCTCGAGGTCCGGCTCGGTGCGCTCGAAGACCGCGCCGTACCAGAGGCAGGACGCCTCGATGTCGGTGACGGGCAACCCCACGGTCACGCTCGTGATGTCCATGACTCATCATGTGCCCGGGTGGGGGTGTGCGTCGAGAGGGATTCCGCGGTGCCGCGCTGTCCGACCCGCATGGCAGGGTGGGGTGATGGCAACGCTGCGCGAACGGATCCCCGCCCCGACCCAGCTCGAGCTGCCGTCACCCGTGAGCGGCGTCGTCTTCCGCCCGGGGTCGCGTGACGACCTGGTGGGCATGCACGCGGTCGCAGTCGCTGCCGCCGCACTCGACGATCCTCCTGCCCGTCCCTCCACAGCGGACCTCGACCGCTCGTTGTCCACCGAAGGCCTCATCGTCGATCAGTACACGGTCGTCGGCGTCGATGCTGATGGACGTGTGCAGGCCTACGGCATCGTCATCGACGTCCCTTCGCGGGTCACCGCGGCACGGGCGGTGCTCGGCGGTGCCGTCCACCCCCGGTACCGGAGCCGTGGTGTCGGGCGCCGGCTCCTCGCCTGGCAGGTCGGTCGAGCGCGGCAACGGCTCGCCGCGCTCGACATCGACCTTCCCGCGACCCTCGACGTCGGAGGCCGCTCCGGTGCTCCCGTCCTCGCCCTCGCCGAGCGGCTCGGGTTCCGGTCGGTCCGGCACTGGGTCGAGATGGAGCTCGTCTTCGCCGACCATGCCGTCGACGACCTCCCGATGCCCGCGTTCCCTGATGATCTGGTCCTCCGTCGAGCGGCCCCGGACGACATCGAGCCGATGCGAGCCGCCAAGAACGACGCCTTCCGCGACCACTGGGGCTCGCAGCCGATGGTCGCGTCCGACTGGCGGGGCTTCCTCACCGCACCGAAGAGTCGGCTCGACCTGTCCCGACTCGTGCTCGATCCCCTGGGCAACGTGCTCGCGTTCGCCGTCGTCGAGGTCGATCCGGACGGGTTCGCCGCACGCGGACGGGCGTTCGGCTCCGTGCACTGGGTGGGGGTCGTCCGTTCGGCGCGTGGTCGCGGCTTGGCGCCGCTCGTGCTCGGCGCTGCACTCGCGGCGATGCGAGCGGACGGGCTGTCGGCTGCGGTGCTGGACGTCGACACCGAGAACCCGAGCGGCGCGGCCCGGATCTACGAGCGCCTTGGATTCGCCCGGGGCGAGGTCCACGTCACGGCCGCGTTGTCCCTCTGACCGGGGCCGAACGGGTCGTGGACCCCAGTTCTGGGTGCAGCCAGACCCCCTCCGCCCCCTCTTTCTGGGACTGCGGTCGGCGAGGGCGCCAGAAGTAGCGTGGTCGGGCGCCACATCCCTGGTGGTGCATCACCCGACGACGTCTCGCCGTGCGCGAGTCCAAGGAGGCACGGGACTCATGGCGACCCTGTCCGAGATCCTCATCCTGAACGGCGCGCTTCCGATCGAGCACCTCGATGCGATGACGGGCGACGAGGACCTCGACGAGCGCGCGATCCGGGGCCTGGTCGACCAGGGCGTCGTGAGCGAGGCCCAGTTCATCACGGCGCGGGCCGCGTCGAACAACTCGCGCACCGTGCCGCTCAGCGACTACCCGGTCGACGGCACCGCCGTGTCGATCCTGCCGGCCGCACTCTGCCGTCGCCACGGCGTGCTCGGTGTCGGGTTCGAGGGCGACCTCCTCATCCTCGCGATGGTGAACCCCACGAACGTGCTCGCGATCGACGACGCCCGCACCGCCTCGGGCCGCACGATCAAGCCGCTGCAGGTCGAGGAGCGCGACCTCGTCGCTGCCCTCGACCGGTACCTGCGCGCCGACGACGAACTGAACGACCTCACGTCGTCGCTGGAAGAAGAAGCGTCGACGACCTCGAATGCGCAGGTCGACATCGCCGACGGTGCCCTCGACGACGTCCCGATCGTCCGCTTCGTGAACCTGCTCGTGTCGCAGGCCATCCAGGACCACGCATCCGACATCCACATCGAGCCGGGCGAGCACGAGGTCCGGATCCGGTACCGCATCGACGGCGTGCTGCACGAGATGGCGCCGGCGCCGAAGAACATCCAGAACGGTGTGATCAGCCGTCTGAAGATCATGAGCGACATCGACATCGCCGAACGTCGCAAGCCGCAGGACGGCCGCATGTCGGTGCGGCACGGCGGCCGGCAGATCGACCTCCGCGTCGCGACGCTGCCCACCGTGTGGGGCGAGAAGGTCGTCATGCGGATCCTCGACAACACGAACACCTCGCTGACCCTCAAGGACCTCAACCTCCTCGAGCAGAACTTCCAGGCGTACCAGCGGTCCTACTCGAAGCCGTACGGCATGATCCTGGTCACCGGTCCTACCGGTTCGGGCAAGTCGACGACGCTGTACACGACCCTCAACGCCGTGGCGAAGCCCGAGATCAACGTCATCACGGTGGAGGACCCGGTCGAGTACCGGATGGCCGGCATCAACCAGGTGCAGGTCAACCCGAAGGCCGGCCTGACGTTCGCGTCCGCGCTCCGCTCGATCCTCCGGTCCGACCCCGACGTCGTGCTGCTCGGCGAGATCCGCGACCACGAGACCGCCCAGATCGCGATCGAGGCGTCGCTCACCGGGCACCTCGTGCTCTCGACCCTGCACACCAACGACGCGCCGTCGGCCGTGACCCGCCTGACCGAGATGGACATCGAGCCGTTCCTGGTCGGATCCGCCCTCGACTCCGTCGTCGCCCAGCGACTCGCACGCCGGCTGTGCGACCGGTGCAAGGCGCCAGCCGTGTACGAGATCGAGCAGCTCCAGGCGCTCGGGTTCCTGGCCCCCGGCGACGAGATGCCCGCGTTCTTCGCCCCGGTCGGCTGCGCGGTGTGCTCCAACACGGGGTACCGCGGGCGCATCGCGCTGCATGAGGTCATGACCGTGACCGAGGAGATCGAGCGGCTCGCCGTCGGTCGCGCCTCGAGCGCGGAGATCAGTCGCGTCGCCCAGCAGCAGGGCATGCTCACGCTCCGCCAGGACGGCTTCGAGAAGGTCAAGCTCGGCATGACGAGCGTTGACGAGATCCTGCGCGTCGTCGCGTGACCGGGGAACAGGACGAGCAGATGACCGACTCCGTGTACGACATCACCATGCCCGGCGACGAACCCGTCGCCGGATGGCACCCCGGCACCCCCGGCGCCGAGGTCGGCTCCCGCCGTGCCGCGCGTCTGGCCGCGGCCGCTGCCGCCCCGCCCGAGCAGGTCTACGACCTGACGGACGACTCGGCGCAGTGGCCCGCGCCCACCGGCACGCCCGTGGCCAGCCCGGTCACCGGGTCCGTGGGTGGTCCGGTCGCCGCGCCCGTGGCGCAGTCCGCCACCGCTCCTGCGACGCCGCCCGCCGCGGTGCCGTCGTCGACCGCCACCTACGGGTACGCCGAGCCGACGACCCAGCAGCTGCCGGCCATGTCGTACAGCGGCGCCCACCACGCCGCACCGGTGGCACCGGCTCCGGTTCCCGCCCCCGCCGCTGCGTCGGCTGGTGACATCGACTTCGCCCGGCACGCGCGTGAGGTCGCCGACCCCGACCTCATCACGGCACTGGCGCAGGTCGTCTACCAGGGGGCCTCCGACCTGCACGTCACGGCCGACGCCCCGCCCACCGTCCGCGTTGACGGCTCGCTCCGGCCGGCCGTGCCCGGAGGCGCGTGGTCGCGTGGCAAGGTCATCGCGGCACTCAAGACGCTGCTGTCCGTCGAACAGGCCGGGCAGTTCGACCACGACCAGGAGCTCGACTTCGCGTACTCGCTGTCGCCGGAGTACCGCTTCCGTGTGAACTACTACCAGCAGCGCGGCAACTGGGGTGCGGCGTTCCGCATCATCCCCACCAGGATCAAGACGCTCAAGCAGCTCGGCATCCCCGCGCACGTCGGTGACTTCGCCGGCCTGCCCCGTGGCCTGGTCCTCGTCACCGGCCCGACCGGCTCGGGCAAGTCGACCACGCTCGCCGCGCTCATCGACCTGGTCAACGAGAGCCGTGCTGACCACATCGTGACGGTCGAGGACCCGATCGAGTTCATGCACGACCACAAGCGGTCGATCATCAACCAGCGCGAGGTCGGCGCCGACACCCGCTCTTTCGCCTCCGCGCTCAAGCACGTGCTGCGGCAGGACCCCGACGTCATCCTGATCGGTGAGCTCCGCGACCTCGAGACCATCTCCGTCGCGCTCACCGCTGCCGAGACCGGCCACCTGGTGTTCGCCACCCTGCACACGCAGAGCGCACCCGGCACGATCGACCGCGTCATCGACGTCTTCCCGCCGCACCAGCAGGGGCAGATCCGCACCCAGCTCGCGGCCACCCTGCAGGGTGTCGTCTGCCAGACCCTCGTCCCGAAGGCCAACGGCGTCGGCCGGGTCGTCGCCACCGAGATCATGACGATCACCCCGGCCATCGGCAACCTCATCCGCGAGGGCAAGACGTACCAGATCACCTCTGCCATGCAGGCCGGCCGTGACCTCGGCATGCACACCATGGACCAGAACCTCGCCGAACTGGTCAACGTCGGCACCATCTCGCGCAAGGCCGCGATGGAGAAGGTGCACGACGAAGAGGGCTTCGACCGGCTCGTCCAGCGCGTCGAGTCCCCGTCCGACTCCTCGGCCGCCGCGATCGCCGCCAGCGGCATCGACTTCGGCGACAAGTTCTCCGGAGGTTACTGATGTCACTCGCGTTCGACTACCGCGGGCGTGACGGCGCCGGCAAGCTCGTGAAGGGCCGCCTCGACGCCGCGTCCGAAGGGGCCGTCGTCCAGCGTCTCCGGGGGATGGGCGTCTCCCCGATCGCGATCACCGAGGCGAAGGCCGGCACCGGGCTGCAGACCGAGATCAAGATCCCCGGGTTCGAGAAGGGCGTCGGGCTCAAGGACCTCGCGATCATGTCGCGGCAGGCCTCGACGATGCTCACCTCGGGGCTCTCGCTCCTGCGGGCCCTCACGATCCTGTCCGACCAGACCGAGAACAAGAAGCTCAAGGACATCCTCGGCAAGGTCCGCGACGACGTGGAGCGCGGCGTCTCGTTCTCCGACGCCGTCGCGAAGTACCCGGTCGACTTCCCGCCGATCATGATCAACATGATCCGTGCGGGGGAGACCGGCGGGTTCCTCGACCAGGCCATGGACTCCATCGCGACGAACTTCGAGAAGGAGCACAAGCTCCGCTCGACGATCAAGTCGGCGATGACCTACCCGGTGGTCGTGCTGTGCATGTCACTCGCCGCCGTCGTGATCATGCTCATCTTCATCGTCCCGATCTTCCAGGACATGTTCTCGTCGCTCGGCGGTCAGCTGCCGTTGCCGACGCAGGTCCTGGTGACCCTGTCGCACGCGATGCGCTGGCTCGCACCGGTCCTCGCTGTCGCCGTGATCGTCGGCTGGCTGTGGTTCCGGGCGAACAAGAACACGGATCGCTTCCGGAGCTTCCGCGACCCGATCATGCTCCGCCTGCCGGTGTTCGGGGGACTGACCCGCAAGATCGTCATCGCGCGGTTCGCGCGGAACTTCTCGAACATGATCGGCGCTGGCGTCCCCATCCTGCAGGCCTTGTCCATCGTCGGCCAGGTATCGAACAACTTCGTGGTCCAGAAAGCACTCGAGCGCGTTGCGGAAGACGTCCGAAAAGGCGAATCAATTGCCGCGCCGTTGGCCCGGGAAAGCATTTTCCCGGCAATGGTCTCGCAAATGGTCGCCGTCGGCGAGGACGCCGGTTCGCTGGAGATCATGCTCGAGAAGATAGCGGTCTTCTACGACTCCGAAGTCGAGTCGACGACCGAGTCGCTGACTGCCCTGATCGAGCCGCTCCTCATTGCGTTCCTGGGCGTCGTCGTGGGTGGCATGATCATCGCGCTCTACCTGCCGATCTTCCAGATCACGTCGTTGGTGAAGTAAGGGCCGCCCCTCGTGCGGGGGTGGAACGCGAGGGGACGCCCCCGTTACTGGGGGCAATTCCGAGGGCTCGGACCCCCCGTTCTCGGGATTCCGCCTCGAATCGCCGCTGAATACTCTTGTCAGCGGCGGCGGAGCACTCCCCGGCACATTCTCCCATCGCATTCCCCCAAGAACGGAACCACCATGTACTTCGCTCTCATGGGCAAGCTCGACGCTCGCCGCAAGGGTCTCCTCGAGGACAAGGAGAAGGGCTTCACGCTCATCGAGCTCCTCGTCGTCGTCATCATCATCGGCATCCTCGCCGCCATCGCCATCCCGGTGTACCTGAACGTGCAGAACAACGCGAAGGACTCGGCCGTCAAGAGCGACCTCGCGAACGCGAAGACCGCGGTCATCGCCTACCAGACGGAAAGCGGCAAGCTCCCGGACGGCAGCACCACCGGACAGAAGCTGGTCGCCGACACCACCGAGCTCGGCAAGTACGGGCTGACGGTCAGCGACAACACCAAGGACCTGAAGTACGGCGCCACCCCCGTGAGCGGCGCCACGACGTTCTGCATCCAGGAGACGTCGGCCACGGGCAAGACCTTCCGCATCACCGAGTCGACCTCGGTCGTCGAGAAGGCCTGCGGCGCGGCGTAGTCCGCACCAGGAGGGCGACCTGTCGGTTGGCAGGTCGCCCTTCGTTTGCTCACATGACGAGGAGGAGGTGACCATGTTCCAGCGACTGCACGACCGGCTGTACCGGCACGACGCCGAAGCCGGCTTCTCCATCATCGAGGTCATGGTCGCCATGATGGTGTTCGCGGTCATGTCGATCGGGATCGCCTACGGCATCGCGAACAGCCTCCAGCTCACGCAGACCAATCGCGGTCGCGAGACCGCGGTCGCCCTCGCCTCGCAGGACATCGACACCCTCCGCCAGACCGCGGCCGCCTCCACCGGGGGGATCTTCCGCGTCCTCAGCAAGGCCGGTCCGGACAACACGAAGACCATCGGAGGCGTCGAGTACGCCATCGACCGGAAGGTCAGCTGGGTGCAGAGCGACGGCGCGACCGGCGCGTGCGGGACGTCGAACGGCAAGCTCGCCTACAAGAGCGTCGTCGAGACCGTGACCTGGCCGAACCCGCGGGGCGGTTCCAGCACCACATCGGTCTCGTCAGCGATCGCGCCGAGCGACGCGGTCACCGATCCCGGGTACGGCACCGTGATCATCTCGGTCACCACCGCTTCGGGAGCGCCCTACGAGGGTGTCGGGATCACGATCACCCCCGTCGGCGGCGGTGGCGGTGCAGCGCTGACGGCGGCGGTCCTCCCGACTGACGCACAGGGCTGCTCGTACGCGGTGAACGTGTCGCAGGGCGACTACGCGGTCTCTGCGAGCGTCACCGGCGGCATCGACACGAACCAGCAGCAGCCGTCCGTGCAATCGCCGATCTCGGTGACCGCCGGCGCGAGCTCGCCGGTCCCGTTCGTGTACGACCAGTCGAGCCAGCTGACCCTGCAGTACGCAGCCGGCTCCAAGGCGATGATCCCGACCAACATGCCCACGACGCTGTCGAGCACTGCCGGTGGGCTGGACGTCGTCAAGCCGTGGGACCTGGCCAGCACCTCGCTCAACGTCACCTCGAGTTCACGGCCGTCGTTGCCGGTGTTCCCGTTCGCCTCGGGCTACACGGTCTACGCCGGCCCGTACTCCAACAGCACCGGGAGTGCGACGAGCTGCCTCAGTCCCAACCCCTCGTCCTGGTCGACACCGAACGCCGCCAACGCGATCGGTGTGAGCCCGCCGTCGGTCGCCACTGCTCCCGGGAAGCCGTCGTCGGCCTCCGTGATGATGGGCGTCGCGACCGTGACCGGCGTGAAGGACCGCTACATCACTGCCGTCTCGTCGGCGAACCCGGCCGCCGGTGACCCCGGCTGCGCCGCCGGCATGACGATGAGGTTCCCGGTTTCGACCGGGGACACCGCGACCATCGCCCTGCCCTTCGGTACGTGGACGCTCTACTCCGGAACGACGTTCGGGTCGACGACGAAGAACGAGATCGCGTCGAAGGCCTCGAACGTGAAGCCCGTGACCAACGGCATGGTGAACCAGAAGACCGCGCTGGTGCTCATCAACTACGACAACACCCTGACCCTCGACCCTCGCGGGCAGACGTCGTGATGCGGGCCCTCCGACGCCTCCACCGCGAGCAGGCGGGGATCTCGCTGTCCGAACTGCTCGTCGCGGTCAGCGTGTCGATGATCATCCTCGTCGCGGTGGGCGGGTTCTTCACGGCCACCCTGCGCGCGGGGGTGACGAACACGTCCTCCGACCAGAACGCTCGGACGGCGTCGATCGCGATGAACTCCATCACGCGCTACGTGCACGCCGCGAGTCTGTTGCCGAAGTCGGACGGCACCTACGCCGCTGCGGTCACCCGGGCGGCCCCGACGCAGGTGGTGTTCTTCGCGTACATCAACCTCGACGGCAACAGCACTGACAAGCCCGTGCAGATCCGCTACTCACTGAACGACGCGAAACGCCTCGTCGTGGACCAGTGGGACGGCACGGCGACGAACGGCTTCTACTCCTTCCCGGCGACGACCCAGACCCCGGCGCGGAGCCTGGTGGTGGGTGGTCCGATCGCCTCGCCGACGAGCGACGGTGTCGCGCTGTTCTCGTACCTCGGAGCCGACGGCAAGACACTCGCGACCCAGCCGGACGGAACACTGGCGACCGCGCAGTTGGGCAACGTGCGAGCCGTCCGCGTGAACCTGGAACTCGGTTCCACCACCGCCGGTGCGAGCGGCAACACCCACGTGCAGAACACCCTGTACCTCTTCAACGTCGTCTACGGCACCAGCATCGGAGCGGGTTCATCATGATCCGTCGCATCAGCGCGGTCCTCGCGCGGGCCCAGCGCGACGAGCGCGGCATGGTCCTCGGCAACGTGCTCATCTTCGGCACCGTCATGATGCTGCTCGTCGCGACGATGATCGCCGTCTCCACCTCGGGGGCGGTCAAGGCCGCGTCGGACCGCAACTTCCAGAACGCGATGGCGGCCGCGTACGCGGGACTCGCCGACTACCAGTCGAAGCTCTCGAACGACAACGGCTACGCGCTCTACGGCAACGCGAACGCCCAGTTCAGCAAGTCGAGTGGGTCGACCTTCGTCAACGCCGACAAGAACATCGCGTTCACCAACTCCGGCTCGGACTGGGCACCGGTCGTCGGCTCGAGCGACCAGTGGTTCCGCTACGAGGTCGACAACTCCGACTACTCCGGCAAGGGCGTCCTGCGGGTCCGTGTCACCGGGAAGGCCGGGGGAAGTGTCCGGTCGCTCGTGGCCAACCTCAAGGGCGACGGCTTCATCAACTACCTCTACTTCACCAACTACGAGTCCTCGAACCCCGCGCTCACCGGGACCGATTGCACGACCGCCTACCAGTGGCAATCGGTCGCCGGGAAGTGCACGGCGGTGCAGTTCGCCGGCACCGACACCCTGAACGGGCCGATCCGGACCAACGACGTCTTCACCTCGGCGTGCTCGACGGTGTTCAACGGGTCGGTCGAACAGCACGACACGACCGTGCGCCCGTCGAGCGGCACCTGCGCGGGGACGTTCAACGGCGGTGCAGCGACCGCGGTCCCGTACCTCGGTCTGCCCGCGCTGAACACGAACATGTCGCAGGAGACGCGGACCGACCTCCCCACTACCGTTCCGCGGCCTGGCTGCATGTACACCGGACCGACCCGCGTGAAGTTCCTCGGGAACGGCAAGATGACCGTGTGGTCGCCGTGGTCCCGGGCCACGCAGATCAAGGTCAACAGCTCGAGCGGGGCGGTCCTCGCCGCGGACGACCCGGCGAAGGCCGCAGCGCTGTGCGGGGCGGTCTCGGATCTGCAGAGTTCCGCCGGAGCCACCATCCCGACCCTCCCCTCGAACCTGATGTACGTGCAGGACATCCCGTCCGCGTCGAACAACGTGAACGCCTGGGGTGCGGCCTTCCCGTCGAAGTACACGAACACGTACTGCACCACCACGGTCACCGTGCGGTCGAACGGTTCGGCGACGAACACGAGCAACCAGCCGTTCAGCAACGGGCAGGGGTTCCCGGCCGCAGGCGAGTGGATCAACGGAGGATCGTCGGGTTCCTCGTACCAGACGGGTTCGGCTTCCGACACGTACAGCTGCACGGCGGGAGACGTCTTCGTCAGCGGGGCGTTCAGCGGTGCGATGACGATCGCGGCATCCGGGACCGTGTGGGTCACCGACGACATCACCTACGTCAGCGCCACGAACGACGTGCTCGGGCTCGTCGGCCAGAACGCCGTCGAGATCTCCAACCCCGCCCGCTGCACCTCGTACCCGACGACCTACCAGTGGGGTGTCGGGTACGTGGCGGACACCTCGCGCTGCAACAGCTCGGGCGTGGGTCTGCTGAACCGGTCTCCGGGCGAATCGATCACCGTGTCGGCGGCGATCGCGAGCAACGCGGGGACGTTCTGGAACCAGAACTACGACATCGGCTCGAAGCTCGGCACCCTCAAGGTCATCGGTTCGATCGCGCAGAACTGGCGAGGGGCGGTCGCGACGACCGGCAACACCGGGTTCTCGAAGAACTACGTCTACGACCAGCGCCTGCTGACGACGGCACCCCCGAAGTTCCTGCAGCCGGTGTCGACCTCGTACGGGGTCACGACGCAGGTCGAGGTCCAGGCCGCGTACACCGCCGGCGGCTCGTGCGCGACCACGACCGGTGGTGCGTGCCGATGACCGGTCTCCAGGCGCTCGGGCCCGCACTCCCCGCACTCTCCGCCGTGTTCGGACTGCTCATCGGCTCGTTCCTCAACGTCGTGGTGCACCGCGTGCCGGCGGGCCAGTCCGTGGTCTCGCCACCGAGCGCTTGTCCGGCGTGCCGACACACGATCCGACGCCGCGACAACGTCCCGGTGCTCTCCTGGCTCGTCCTGCGCGGACGGTGCCGTGACTGTTCCGCGCCGATCTCCGCGCGGTACCCCGCCGTCGAACTCGTCACCGCGGTCCTGTTCGGGCTCACCGCCTTCGTGGTCGTGGGCCGCTCTCCTGCGGGGACGGCACAGGACACCGTGGCGCAGGTCGTGATCCTCGTCGCGTTGTTGTACCTGATGGCGATCAGCGTCGCACTCACCCTGATCGACATCGCCACCCACACGCTCCCGAACGCGATCGTCTACCCGTCCGGGATCGTCCTCACGGTGCTCCTCGTCGTCGCGAGTGCTGCCGACGGCGACTGGTCCGCTCTCGGTCGTGCGGCGATCGGTGCCCTCGGTTCCGGTGCCCTCTACCTCGGTCTCGCGCTGGCGGTCCCCGGCGGCATGGGCCTCGGCGACGTCAAACTGGCCGTGGTCCTCGGCCTCGTCCTCGCGTACCTCGGATGGGGACCCCTCGCAGTGGGTGCTTTCGGTGCGTTCCTGGTGGGCGGTACCGTCGCGATCGCGCTCCTCCTCGCCGGCCGTGCACGTTGGCGCGGCGGGCTGCCGTTCGGGCCGTCGATGCTGGTGGGGGCATGGCTCGGGATCGTCTTCGGGGACCTCCTCTGGACCGGGTACCTCCAGGTCCTCGGGGTCGCCTGAGCGACCACCACTCCACCTCCAACGAAAGCAGCATCATGGGCAAGAGCATCGTGGGCCTCGACATCGCGGGGTCGTCGATCCGCGCGGTCGAGGTCGTCGACGCCGACAAGGCACGACCGACGGTGGTGCGCTTCGCGGAGGTCCCCACTCCGCAGGACGCGGTGAGCCGTGGCGAGGTCCTCGAACCGAACACCGTCGCGGCCACCCTCCGCGAGCTGTGGTCGACGGGGCGGTTCCGCTCGAAGAACGTCGTTCTGGGGATGGGGAACCAACGGGTGCTCTCCCGAGACCTCACGGTGCCCCTCGCCCCGATGGCACAGATCCGCGAGAGCCTCCCGTTCCAGGTGCAGGAGATGCTCCCGGTGCCGGTCGGCGACGCCATCCTGGACTTCTACCCCGTGTCCGAGGGGGAGAGCGAGAACGGCCCCGTCGTCCACGGGCTCCTGATCGCAGCCATCAAGGACGCCGTGCTGGCGAACGTCAAGGCGGTGCAGCTCGCGGGACTCAACCCGATCGGGGTCGACATGATCCCGTTCGCGCTCACCCGTGTCCTGCTCGGGCGCCAGGGTGTCCCGGGAACCGCGGCGGTGGTGCAGCTCGGCGCGGACACCACCAGCGTGGTCATCGCGACTGACGGGATCCCGCAGTTCGTCCGGATCATCCCGATGGGGGGCAACGACATCTCCCGCGCGCTGGTCGGGACCCTCGACATCACCTTCGACGAGGCCGAGGCCGTGAAGCGCCACCTCGGGCTCGGCGGATCGGCACGGACTCCGGACGACGCCCGTGCCGTCGCGGTGATCACGGCCTCGGTCCACGAACTCACGACGAGCTTGCGGAACACGATCAACTACTTCGTCAACACCCGGCCGTCGGAACCCGTGACCCGGGTGGTGCTGACCGGTGGCGGGACCCGCCTGCAGGGCATGCGGGAGGCGCTGGCGGAGCAGACGCGCCTACCCGTCACGATGGGCGCCGCGTTCGACGGCGTCGGACTCGCACGGTCGATCCCGGCCGGCGACGTCGCCGACCACGTCGATGCGATCACGGTCGCCTTCGGGTTGGCAGTAGGGAGCAGAGCAGCATGACCGTCACAGAAGCGCGACCCGTCGACGCGGTCGGTGCGGCACGGCCGGAGCGTCCCCGACGGAGCGCTCGCGGCGCGCAGGTCTCGATCGCCGGTCGTGAACCCCGCGTCGACCTCCTGCCCTCCGAGGTCCACGTCGACCGTCGTGAGCGGGGCGTCGCGCGTCGTGCGTGGCTCGGTGTCCTCATCACGGCGGCCGCCGCGGCACTCGGCGTCGGCGCAGCGGCGGTCCACCAGCTGGACACCGCATCGTCACTGACCGCGGCGCAAGCCGAGACGGCGTCGTTGCTGCAGCAGCAGCAACGTTTCTCCGACGTCCGGCAGGTCGAACAGGACAGTCAGCTCCTGGAGGCGGCACGAACCGTCGGGGGGTCGACGGAGATCGACTGGAACGGCACGCTGTCCCAGCTCAAGAACGTGCTGCCGGCCGGCGTCGCCATCACCTCGATGACCATCGACTCCGCTGACGTCACCACGGCGTTCGCACAGTCGGCGGTCCCGCTCGAGAAGGCCCGTGTCGCATCGATGCAGCTGACCGTGTCGAGTCCGACCATCCCCTCGGTACCCGACTGGACGGCTCGTCTGTCGCAGCTCAAGGGCTACGCCGACTCGACCATCACGTCGGTCGCGTTGCAGGAGGACTCCGGCGGGTACACCGCGACGGTCCAGGTCCACCTCGGGGAACGGGCGTTCGACGGCAAGTACACCCAGGAGCAGTCGAAGTGAACCGCAACCGCCTCTCGTTCGTCGTCGCGCTCGTCGCGATCGGAGCCGTGCTCGCCGGGGCGTGGTTCCTCGGGGTGCAGCCGCAGCTCGCCCAGGCTGCGGACAACTCCTCGCAGCAGACGGACATCGACGCCACGAACGCCCGGAACCAGGCCGAGCTCGATCGGCTCCAGGAAGCGAGTGATGCACTCGCCGAGACGAAGACGAAACTGGACGCGCTCCGCGTCTCGGTGCCGTCGACGCCGTCGACGGAGGCTCTCCTCCGAGAACTGAACGGTGCAGCGACCACCGCTGGCGTCACGGTGACCTCGATCACCGTCGGAGACGCGAAGGCCTACGAGCCGGCGGCCGGACAAGCCTCCGACGAGCCGGCGGCTCCGGCGAGTGCCACGCCGAGCGCCGAGCCGACCCCGACGGCGCCGACTGCCCGGACCGACGCTGCGATCAACGGATCGAACTTCGTCGTCATCCCGGTGACCGTGGCGGTGCAGGGCTCGTACGACCAGGCGCTCGCCTTCACGAAGGCGGTGCAGTCCGGGCAGCGGTTGCTCCTGGTGACCGGCATCGCCTCGACGAGTTCCGACTCGGGAGCGAGCCCGATGGACGCGCAGGCATGGTCGCTCTCCGGATCGGTCTACGTCCTCGCCGAGTCGGACACCGCGGCGAAGGGCTGAACGACCCCCGGACCGGGGCCGGCCACGCCACGCCGACCCCGCTTCCGCGACACCCGTCGTTGTGATTACGATGCACCAGACGCCGTGATCGCGGCTGCTCATCCCCTCTCGAACGGTCGGCTCGAATCGGCCGTTCCTCGTCGTGCCCGGAGTCGCGCGTGTTGGTCGGAATCGTGGAATTCCTCGGTTGGTTCGGTGCCGTAACCGTTCTAACAGGTTACATCTTGTTCTCCACCGGCAAGATCCCGAACGGTCCGCTCTACCAGCTGCTCAACTTGGTCGGCGGCCTCGCGGTGGCGATCAACGTCGCCGCGCACCACGCCGTCCCCTCGACGATCGTCAACGGGATCTGGGCGATCGTCGCCGTCGTCGTCCTGGTGAGGATGGGCCGAGCGCGTCGCGCGGCGAAGCGCGACGGATCCGTGTCCTCCGAGCCGGCGGTCCTGCACGCTGAGCCGGCCGCGACCACCGGGGTCCTGCCGGTGATCGGCCCGGCGCTGCGCGACCACGAGCCGGAGGCCCCCGCCGAGGCGGACGCCGCCACGGGCCTCCACTCCGACGACCCGACGGACGCGACGGACGAGACGGACGCGACGAAGCCGGATGCGGCACCCGCCGCGGTGCCGGAGGCGCCCGCCCCCATGACCGAGACCGTCCCGATCATCACGGCGACGATCGCGCTCGCCCTGGTCGCCGCAGCGCACGAGCAGTCCGACCGGGCGGGCCGTCGCGAGCACGCGGACGACACTGGCCACGCCGAACCCGCTCGCTGACCAGCCGGTCGGCGATACGATCGGCGCATGTCCCGGTGGTTGATCGCGACGATGACGTCCGTCCTCTTCATCGCGCTCGTGATCGCCGTCACGGGCTTCGAAGCCCTGCTCGCCGACGTCGAGGTCATCTCGCAGCCCGACGCCACCCCGTACCTCGGGCCCGCGATGGTGGTCGGCGCCGCGGTGGTGGTCTTCCTCGCGACCGCGGCGGGTGCGCGTGACGGCAACCCCGGCGTGACGGCCCTGGTGGCCGCAGCGACGGTCTACCTGGTCATGCTCGGCGTCGGAGCCGTGGGCTACGCGCTCGTCCGCTCGGACGCGACGGAGCTCCTCGTCTTCCCCGCGGGGTACGCCCTCGGGCCGTTCGTGGTCGGGTCCGTCGTGGTGGCGCTCCTGTCGGTGCTCGGCGGGATCTCGATGGCCCGGCACCAGGCGCGGACCGGCACCGCGACCGACGGGGCTGGCACCCGGACGGAGTCCACCGTCGCGGGCGAGGACCACTCGGCGCGGTAGTCTCGCGGGGTACGCGGACACGCAACGGGGGAACGATGAGCGACGAGCAGACGGCGGATCCGGACCCGCACGGCTGGGGCTCGGTGCCGCCCGTCGCCACGATCCGCGGGACGCAGGACGCGCCGCTCGGCACCCCGCTGGACCCGCGGGGCGGCGCGCAGTTCGGCGCGCGGCGGGCGCGCCCTCGTCGGAAGCTCCGCCGTGGACAAGTCGCCGGGATCGTCGCCGGCGTCGTGGTGCTCTCGCTGCTCCTGGTCGGCGGCATCGCCGGCTCCCTGATCGGCTCGTCCACGCATTCCGCTGACCGCCCGGTGCGGGCGTTCCTCGACGACCTGACGGCCGGACGCGTGGCCGACGCCCTCGACGACGCGGGCATCGATCGCGAGAAGACCGACGTGCTCCTCGGCGAAGCCGCCTACGCGAAGGCATCGGACAAGGTCACCGGCTACCGGGTCGCCGCGACGCGGACGGAGGGCGACACCGCCACGGTCCGCGCGTACCTGCGCCAGGGCGGGCAGGACGTCGCCGCGACCTTCACGCTCGACAAGACCGGGACGGACTGGGGCGTGTTCCCGATCTGGGAGCTGCAGGCCCCCGAACTCGGCACGGTCGACGTCGCGGTGCGAGGGCCGTCCGGTGCTGCGGTCACCGTCGCCGGCAGCAACGTGAAGACCGCGAAGGACGGCACGGTGAGCCTCCGCGCGCTGCCCGGGACCTACGACGTCGCCTTCGACGGCGACAAGTGGACCACGGCCAGTGGGGGATCGGCCAGCGTCAGCGGGTTCGGGCGGTCGACCTCGAGCCCGGTGCAGATGACCACGACCCTGACCACCGCGGGGCAGCAGGCCGCCGAGCGAGCGGTGGACGACTGGGTGGACGGCTGCATCGCCTCCACCGACGCCGCCCCCGCCGGCTGCAGCTTCTACGCGTACGGGCAGAACCCGGCGTACACGTACTCGAACCAGAAGTGGACACTCGAGACGCGGCCGACGGTCCGGGTCGGCAACTGGACGACGAACGGCTGGTTGATCACGACGACGACGTTCGGACGGGCGAAGTACACGGCCGACATCTCGGGTGCGGCCGGCACCGGAACGGCGTCCGCGGGGCCGCTCAACGTGAACGCGAGCGGGTACGTCACCGGCTTCTCGAGCGACGGTGCCACGTTCCGCTCGGCGGTGGGCAACGGGTCCTCCGACACCGGCTCATGACGGTGTCGGTTCCCGGGGTGACCCGGATTGATTTCGTCCCGTTACGCGGGTAGTCTCTACCGGGTGTGCGCCCTCGGGCGCGCCCGAAAAGTCCGGCGAGCGGGATCGCCCAGCCGGACCACTCCGTCCCCCACTCGAACACCCGCCGTCCGGCGGTGATCAGCGCGGGACGAGGAAGCCGGCGGAACGCGCCGGCCAGAGAGCACGAGCGAAGAACCAGGAGAACAGTTGCCTACTATTCAGCAGCTGGTTCGCAAGGGTCGTACGCCGAAGGTCACCAAGACCAAGGCGCCCGCCCTGAAGGCGAACCCCCAGCAGCGTGGTGTGTGCACCCGCGTCTACACCACCACCCCCAAGAAGCCGAACTCGGCACTGCGCAAGGTCGCTCGTGTCAAGCTCTCGAACGGCACCGAGGTCACGGCCTACATCCCCGGTGAGGGCCACAACCTCCAGGAGCACTCGATGGTGCTCGTCCGTGGCGGTCGTGTGAAGGACCTCCCGGGTGTGCGGTACAAGATCATCCGTGGCGCCCTGGACACCCAGGCAGTCAAGAACCGTAAGCAGGCTCGTAGCCGCTACGGCGCGAAGAAGGGTTGAGTTAGATGCCTCGTAAGGGTCCCGCCCCCAAGCGTCCCGTCGTCGCCGACCCGGTCTACGGTGCGCCGATCGTCAGCCAGCTCGTCAACAAGATCCTGCTCGACGGCAAGAAGGGCCTCGCCGAGCGCATCGTCTACGGTGCACTCGAGGGCGTTTCCGCCAAGAACCAGCAGGACGCCGTCGTGACGCTGAAGAAGGCGCTCGACAACGTCCGTCCGACCCTCGAGGTCCGCAGCCGCCGCGTCGGTGGCTCGACCTACCAGGTCCCGGTCGAGGTCAAGCCGCACCGCGCGAACACCCTCGCGCTCCGTTGGCTCACCTCGTACGCCAAGGCCCGTCGCGAGAAGACGATGACCGAGCGTCTCATGAACGAGATCCTCGACGCGTCGAACGGTCTCGGTGCCGCGGTCAAGCGCCGCGAGGACACGCACAAGATGGCCGAGTCGAACAAGGCCTTCGCCCACTACCGCTGGTAGTCCCGGCTCTGCTGGCTGATCGGTCCGGGCGCCGACGGGCAAAACCCCCGGCGCCCGGCCGACCACCAATCTCCTACAACTCTTCCGGAGGAACCCTGTGGCACAGGACGTGCTCACCGACCTGAACAAGGTCCGCAACATCGGCATCATGGCGCACATCGATGCCGGCAAGACCACGACGACCGAGCGCATCCTGTTCTACACGGGCATCACGCACAAGATCGGTGAGGTCCACGACGGCGCTGCCACGATGGACTGGATGGCGCAGGAGCAGGAGCGCGGCATCACGATCACGTCGGCCGCGACGACCTGCTTCTGGGACAACAACCAGATCAACATCATCGACACCCCCGGTCACGTGGACTTCACGGTCGAGGTGGAGCGCTCGCTCCGCGTCCTCGACGGTGCGGTCGCCGTCTTCGACGGCAAGGAGGGCGTCGAGCCCCAGTCCGAGACCGTCTGGCGTCAGGCCGACAAGTACGACGTCCCGCGCATCTGCTTCGTCAACAAGATGGACAAGCTGGGCGCCGACTTCTACTACACCGTCGACACCATCGTGAACCGCCTCGGCGCGGAGCCCCTCGTGCTCCAGCTGCCGATCGGTTCCGAGAGCTCGTTCGAAGGTGTCGTCGACCTCGTCCAGATGCGTGCACTCACCTGGCGCGGCGACGCCAAGGGTGACGTCGCGATGGGCGCGAAGTACGAGATCGAAGAGATCCCGGCCGACCTGCAGGACCGTGCCGCCGAGTACCGCGAGAAGCTCATCGAGCGCGTGGCCGAGGCGGACGACGTCCTCATGGAGCGCTACCTCGAGGGCGACACCGACTTCTCGGTCGCCGAGATCAAGGCAGCCATCCGTGCCCTCACGGTGAGCAGCACGCTCTACCCGGTCCTCTGCGGTTCCGCGTTCAAGAACCGTGGTGTCCAGCCGATGCTCGACGCCGTCATCGACTACCTCCCGTCCCCGCTCGACGTGCCGCCGATGATCGGCCACGACGTCAAGGACGAGGAGAAGGAGATCATCCGCAAGCCCGACGCGTCCGAGCCGTTCTCGGCCCTCGCGTTCAAGGTCGCGGTGCACCCGTTCTTCGGTCGTCTGACCTACGTGCGCGTCTACTCCGGCTCGATCGAGTCCGGTGCCCAGGTCGTCAACTCGACCAAGGGCAAGAAGGAGCGCATCGGCAAGATCTTCCAGATGCACTCCAACAAGGAGAACCCGGTCGCCAACGTGACCGCTGGCCACATCTACGCGGTCATCGGCCTCAAGGACACCACCACCGGTGACACCCTGTGCGACCCGACCAACCAGGTCGTCCTCGAGTCGATGACGTTCCCGGAGCCGGTCATCGAGGTCGCCATCGAGCCGAACACGAAGGCTGACCAGGAGAAGCTCTCCACGGCCATCCAGAAGCTCGCCGAAGAGGACCCGACGTTCCGCGTCGAGCTCAACGCCGAGACCGGTCAGACGACGATCAAGGGCATGGGCGAGCTCCACCTCGACATCCTCGTCGACCGCATGAAGCGTGAGTTCCACGTCGAGGCGAGCGTCGGCAAGCCCCAGGTGGCCTACCGCGAGACGCTCACCAAGATCGTCGAGCGCTACGACTACACCCACAAGAAGCAGACCGGTGGTTCCGGCCAGTTCGCGAAGGTGCAGATCGCGCTCGAGCCGATGGAGGTCACGAGCGAGAAGGTCTACGAGTTCGTCAACGCGACCTCCGGTGGCCGTGTCCCGCGCGAGTACATCCCGTCGGTCGACGCCGGTATCCAGGACGCCATGCAGGTCGGCATCCTCGCGGGCTACCCGACGGTCGGCGTGAAGGCCATCCTCAAGGACGGCGCGGCGCACGACGTCGACTCGTCCGAGATGGCGTTCAAGATCGCCGGCTCGATCGCCTACAAGGAAGCGGCTCGCAAGGCCGGTCCGGCGATCCTCGAGCCGATCATGGCCGTCGAGGTCCGTACTCCTGAGGAGTACATGGGCGACGTCATCGGTGACCTGAACTCCCGTCGTGGCCAGATCGCCTCGATGGAGGACGCCTCGGGCGTCAAGGTGGTCCGCGCGAGCGTGCCGCTGTCCGAGATGTTCGGCTACGTCGGCGACCTGCGGTCGAAGACCTCTGGTCGTGCGGTCTACTCGATGACCTTCGAGACCTACAGCCAGGTCCCGGCCAAGGTCGCCGAGGAGATCATCGCGAAGAACGCGGGGGAGTAGCGCTCAGCGCTTCTCCACAGGCGGGGGCGCCCGGCGACGGGCCCCTCGCCACCAAGTAAAGTACAGACACACACCGCGCACCAACGGTTCCGAGCCCATCCAGGGCCGGCCGGGGGTGACGCTTCCGAGTCCTGAGGAGGACCCACAGTGGCCAAGGCCAAGTTCGAGCGCACCAAGCCGCACGTCAACATCGGAACCATCGGTCACGTCGACCACGGCAAGACCACGCTCACGGCGGCGATCACCAAGGTTCTGCACGACCAGTACCCGGACCTCAACGAGGCCCGCGACTTCGCGCAGATCGACAACGCTCCCGAGGAGCGCCAGCGCGGCATCACGATCAACATCTCGCACGTCGAGTACCAGACCGAGAAGCGTCACTACGCGCACGTCGACGCCCCCGGTCACGCCGACTACGTGAAGAACATGATCACGGGTGCGGCACAGATGGACGGCGCGATCCTCGTGGTCGCCGCCACCGACGGCCCGATGCCCCAGACGCGTGAGCACGTGCTGCTCGCCCGTCAGGTCGGCGTCCCCTACATCGTCGTCGCACTGAACAAGTCCGACATGGTGGACGACGAGGAGATCCTGGAGCTCGTCGAGCTCGAGGTCCGCGAGCTCCTCGGCTCGCAGCAGTTCGACGAGGACGCCCCCGTCGTGCAGGTCTCGGCGCTCAAGGCGCTCGAGGGCGACGAGAAGTGGGTCAAGTCGGTCCAGGACCTCATGGCCCAGGTCGACGAGCACGTGCCGGACCCGGTGCGCGCCACCGACCAGCCGTTCCTGATGCCGATCGAGGACGTCTTCACGATCACCGGTCGTGGCACGGTCGTCACCGGTCGCGTCGAGCGTGGCACGCTCAACCTGAACGAGGAGGTCGAGATCGTCGGCATCCGCGCGACGCAGAAGACCACCGTCACGGGCATCGAGATGTTCCGCAAGCTGCTCGACCAGGCGGTCGCCGGTGACAACACCGGTCTGCTCATCCGTGGCCTCAAGCGCGAGGACGTGGAGCGCGGCCAGGTCGTCGTGAAGCCGGGTTCGGTCACGCCGCACACCGAGTTCCAGGCGAACGCGTACATCCTGACCAAGGACGAGGGTGGGCGTCACAACCCGTTCTACGCGAACTACCGCCCGCAGTTCTACTTCCGCACCACGGACGTCACCGGCGTCATCACGCTGCCCGAGGGCACCGAGATGGTCATGCCCGGTGACACCGTCGCCATGACCGTCGAGCTGATCCAGCCGATCGCCATGGAAGAGGGCCTCCGTTTCGCCATCCGTGAGGGTGGTCGTACGGTCGGTGCCGGTACGGTCGAGAAGATCATCAAGTAACTCCGGTTCCTTGCGACAGCGGGGTCGGGCCTTCAGGGCCCGGCCCCGCTTCGTCGTCCCCGGCCGCTGACGGGCCGTACAGGGCGCCGGAGCGGAGGCCCGGGGCCGGGCCGGTGCCGCGCCTCCTGTCCGCCCCGTGACCCGTCACAGGCGTCACGGAGTTGGCTCGGCGTCGTGACACGCCTCCGCAGATCCGCGACCTCCGGTCGCGGCTACCACCGCGTCCGATCCGGGAGCGGCTTCTCGTACCGTGATCCCCAGGGCAACACGGTGACCGATCCGGACGAGCGCCGTCGGCTCGAGGAGTTCGTGATCCCGCCGGCGTGGGACGACGTCTGGATCTCGCCGTACCCCAACGGACACATCCTCGCCACCGGGACGGACGGCGCCGGTCGGCGGCAGTACATGTACCACCCGTCCTGGCGGGAGCGGATGGACCGCATCAAGTACGACCGCGCGCTGGCACTCGCCGAATCGCTGCCGGTGGCCCGCCGTGGCGTCACGCAGGACCTCCGTCGCCCCGAGCCGGACCGTCGCCGGGCACTGGCCGCAGCGTTCCGCATGCTCGACCAGGGGTCGCTCCGGGTGGGGTCCGAGCGGTACGCCACCGAGCACGGGAGCCGTGGTCTGTCGACGCTGCTCTGCGCGCACGCCCACGTCTCCGGCGACGACATCGAGCTCGACTTCCCCGGCAAGAGCGGGCAGGAGTGGTCGTCGTCGATCCACGACCACGACCTCGCGCGGGTCATCGCGGGCATGAAGCGGCGCGGACCGAACGCGCGGCTGCTGTCGTTCCGCGAGCGTCGCGGGGCGGAGTGGGAGCCGCTCTCCGCCGAGGACATCAACGCCTACGTCAAGGAACGTGCTGGCGACGAGTTCACCGCGAAGGACTTCCGGACCCTGCACGGCACGGTCGCGGCTGCGGTGGACCTGGCGAAGACCGGCCCGCAGTCGTCGCAGGCCAAGCGGAAGAAGGCCGTCTCGCACGCGGTCAAGGCCGCCAGCGAGGAGCTCGGCAACACCCCGACGGTGTGCCGACAGAGCTACATCGACCCCCGGTTGCTCGACGCGTACGACCACGGGGAGACCATCGATCCGAACCGCCTGGCGTCCGCCGAGGCCGAGGTCCGGGCGCTGCTCTACCGACAATGACCCGGGGGCCGTCCGGATGACGTAGCGTTGGTCGACGTGCCGGACCACCCCCACACGGCACGGAAGGACCCACAACAGTCGTGACCGACGAGTGCATCCACGGTTTCCCCACCGAGCTCTGCGACATCTGCGCACCCCGGCAGCGCGAAGCGTCGGAGACCCCAGCCACCCCGGCACCACGCCGGACCCGCATCACCACCAACCTGCGCGTCGACCCGCCAGCCTCCGGGCCCGGGACGTCGCTGCGGTCGCCGACGTCGCTCCGTTCGTCGTCCGCCGACCTGCCCGAGGCGCGTGAGTTCGCAGCGCTCCGCGCCCACCACGTCACCCACATCGACAACCTCGACGGCATCGTCGGCGCCGGTGCGATCCTGGCGTCCGACCAGGCGGAGCCCGTCGTCGACGTGAGCTCTGCCGACACCCGCGCCGCCCGCGCCGAGGCCGAGGCACCAGACGGCTCCTCGATCGCCGGCCACGTGCCGTTCACGCTGTCCCCCGACGCCACCCGCTGGGACGAACTCCGGACGGGCGCCGAGGGCGAGCGCTGGTCCGATGCCGCCCGTCGCACCCGGGCGATCGACTACGTCGTGCTCGTCGTGCCGGTCTCGGCGTTCGGGGCATCCGTGATCGTCGCCGACCAGGACGCCGACGCCGACGACGTCCGGTTCGCCGTCGGGCCCGACGCCGCCACGAACCTGATCCGTCGCACCGACTTCACGGACCCGGAGATGCACGGCCTCGAGCTGCTCGCCGGTCCGAGCGTGCCGTTCACGTCGGTCGCGGTCATCGGCGTGCCCAACGACAAGGCCCGGCAGACGGTCCGCGCCGTGCTCGCCGACCACGGTGGACACGCTCCGCGAGTGGCCGTCTTCCCGCCGTGGTTCGTGCCCCCGGTGACCGCTGAGTGACGGTCTCCTGACCCGTTTCGAGGCACCCTCCGGACCACGTCCGGAGGGTGCTCCGCGTTGCGGGGCCGAGCCGCGCCTCCAGGCCGTCCGATCCGCGTGGATCCGGGCAAGCGAGCCCGCGGGACACGCCCGGCGATTCGCGACACGCCCGGGTTGCACGTGGGCCGGGGCTATGCGAGACTTGTCCGGTTCCGAATTCCCCGTGGGTGCATGCCCACAGGATCACTGCTCTGGCAGTGCACAACCCCCTTGTTCAGCAGGGCTGGGTTGGGCCGCAGGCAGCAGAACACGACTCCCCGAGATGTGACGGACGCGGTGCACCACTGCTGCGCCCGGATCACGAGGCAGTCGATTGCCCACGCTGGACGGCCACGGTCGCCCGCGAGGTTGACAGGTGAACAGCGGTCATCCCCAGTGGATGCGGCCGGTTGGTTCAGGAAAACAGCACGGTCCGCAGGAATGCGGAACCGAGCGGCGTCAGGCGGCCAGAGGGTGCGCGGCGCAGAGAGGACAAGAGACACATGGCGGGACAGAAGATCCGCATCCGGCTCAAGTCGTATGACCACGAGGTCATCGACACGTCGGCCCGGAAGATCGTCGACACGGTGACCCGTGCCGGTGCAACCGTGGTCGGCCCGGTGCCGCTCCCCACCGAGAAGAACGTGATCGCAGTGATCCGTTCCCCTCACAAGTACAAGGACTCGCGCGAGCACTTCGAGAAGCGCACGCACAAGCGGGTCATCGACATCGTCGACCCGACGCCGAAGGCCGTGGACTCGCTCATGCGACTCGACCTGCCGGCAGACGTCAACATCGAGATCAAGCTGTAAGGGGGCTGACCAATGGCGAACTCAACCAAGACCGTCAAGGGCCTCCTCGGCAAGAAGCTCGGCATGACGCAGGTGTGGGACGAGAACAACAAGTTCATCCCCGTCACCGTGATCGAGGTCGGCCCGAACGTGGTCACCCAGATCCGCAACGCTGAGCGCGACGGCTACGAGGCGATCCAGATCGCCGCCGGCGCCATCGACCCGCGCAAGGTCAACAAGCCGGCCGCTGGCCACTTCGAGGCCGCTGGCGTGACCCCGCGTCGCACCCTCACCGAGATCCGTACCAACGACTCCGCTGAGTACACGCTCGGCCAGGAGCTCACCGTGGACGGCACGTTCACGGCGGGCCAGAAGGTCGACGTCGTCGGTACCTCCAAGGGCAAGGGCTTCGCCGGTGTCATGAAGCGCCACGGCTTCCACGGCGTCGGTGCCTCGCACGGTGCGCACCGCAACCACCGCAAGCCCGGCTCGATCGGTGCTTCCTCGACCCCGTCGCGCGTCTTCAAGGGCATGCGCATGGCCGGTCGTATGGGTGGCGACCGCGTGACCGTCCTCAACCTCACGGTGCACGCCGTCGACGCCGAGAAGGGTCTGCTGCTCGTCAAGGGCGCCGTCCCCGGTGCTCGTGGCCGCTCCGTCTTCGTCCGCACCGCCGTGAAGGGTAAGTGATCATGGCCACCACGACCGCAACCACGATCGACGTCCTCGACGCATCGGGTGCCAAGTCCGGCACCGTCGAGCTCCCCGCAGCTCTCTTCGACGTCGAGACCAACGTCCCGCTGATCCACCAGGTCGTCACCGCGCAGCTCGCAGCCGCGCGTCAGGGCACCCACAAGACCAAGAACCGCGGCGAAGTCCGCGGTGCCGGTCGCAAGCCGTTCAAGCAGAAGGGCACCGGCCGCGCCCGTCAGGGTTCCGTCCGTGCTCCGGAGCACACCGGCGGTGGCGTCGTCCACGGACCGACCCCGCGCGACTACTCGCAGCGCACCCCGAAGAAGATGATCGCCGCTGCTCTGCTCGGCTCGCTCTCGGACCGTGCACGCGGTGGCCGCATCTCCGCTGTGGAGGGCTTCGTCGCGGCTGAACTGCCGTCGACCAAGACCGCCCGCACGCTCCTCGAGAAGGTCGCGCCCGTCAAGAACGTGCTCGTCGTGCTCGAGACGGACGACGAGCTGACGCTCAAGTCGATCCGCAACCTGTCGAACGTCCACGCGCTCTCGTACGGCCAGCTCAACGCCTACGACGTGCTGCGTTCGGACGCCGTCGTCTTCAGCAAGAGCGCCCTCGACGCCTTCATCGCGTCGAAGACCGCGAAGGAGATCACCGCATGAGCGGCTTCAACAAGGACCCGCGCGACGTCATCATCTCGCCGGTCGTCTCGGAGAAGAGCTACGCGCTCATCGACCAGGGCAAGTACACGTTCATCGTGGACCCCCGCTCGAACAAGACCGAGATCAAGCTCGCCATCGAGAAGATCTTCGACGTCAAGGTCGCGAGCATCAACACGCTGAACCGCCCGGGCAAGACCCGTCGCACCAAGTTCGGTCTCGGCAAGCGCAAGGACACCAAGCGCGCCATCGTGACGCTCAAGTCCGGTTCGATCGACATCTTCACGGCTGTCGGCTGAGGACCAGAGGGATAAATCATGGCTATTCGTAACTACAAGCCGACGACCCCCGGTCGTCGCGGCTCGTCGGTCGCAGACTTCGCTGAGATCACCCGTTCGACTCCGGAGAAGTCCCTGCTTCGTCCGCTGCCGAAGACCGGTGGTCGCAACAGCTCCGGCCGCATCACCACGCGTCACATCGGTGGTGGCCACAAGCGCCAGTACCGCGTGATCGACTTCCGTCGCTCCGACAAGGACGGCGTCGACGCCAAGGTCGCTCACATCGAGTACGACCCCAACCGCACTGCGCGCATCGCGCTCCTGCACTACGTGGACGGCACGAAGCGGTACATCATCGCGCCGAACAAGCTCAAGCAGGGCGACGTCATCGAGCAGGGTCCCGGCGCCGACATCAAGCCCGGCAACAACCTGCCGCTGCGCAACATCCCCGTGGGTACGGTCGTGCACGCCATCGAGCTCCGCCCCGGTGGCGGCGCCAAGATGGCTCGCTCCGCCGGCGCCTCGGTGCGTCTCGTCGCCAAGGACGGCCCCTACGCGCAGCTCCGTCTGCCGTCGGGCGAGGTCCGCAACGTCGACGCACGCTGCCGCGCCACGATCGGCGAGGTCGGCAACGCCGAGCAGTCGAACATCAACTGGGGCAAGGCCGGCCGCATGCGCTGGAAGGGCGTCCGCCCGACCGTCCGTGGTGTCGCCATGAACCCGGTCGACCACCCGCACGGTGGTGGTGAGGGCAAGACCTCCGGTGGTCGTCACCCGGTCAGCCCCTGGGGTCAGTCCGAGGGCCGTACGCGCAAGCCGAACAAGCCGAGCGACAAGCTCATCGTCCGTCGCCGTAACGCCGGCAAGAAGCGCAAGTAGGAGTTCAGAAGATGCCACGCAGTCTGAAGAAGGGCCCCTTCGTCGACGAGCACCTGCTCCGCAAGGTCGTCACGCAGAACGAGGCCAACACCAAGAACGTGATCCGCACGTGGTCGCGTCGGTCGATGATCGTCCCGAACATGCTCGGGCACACCATCGCCGTCCACGACGGCCGCAAGCACATCCCGGTGTTCGTCACCGAGTCGATGGTCGGTCACAAGCTCGGCGAGTTCGCGCCGACCCGCACCTTCCGTGGTCACGTGAAGGACGACAAGAAGGGCCGTCGCCGCTGAGGCGGCGACGCAGAGGAGGAACGAAATGGTGGAGTCGATCGCACGCGTGCGACACATCCGCGTCACGCCTCAGAAGGCCCGTCGCGTCATCGAGCTGATCCGCGGCAAGCAGGCCCACGAGGCCCTCGCCATCCTGAAGTTCGCCCCCCAGGGCGCTTCGGAGCCCGTGTACAAGCTGGTCGCCTCGGCGATCGCGAACGCACGGGTCAAGGCGGACTCGACGAACAGCTTCCTCGACGAGCGCGACCTCTACGTGAGCCGCGTCTTCGTCGACGAGGGCACGACCCTGAAGCGGTTCCAGCCGCGCGCCCAGGGCCGCGCCTTCCGCATCAACAAGCGCACCAGCCACATCACGGTCGTCCTCGCGACGCCCGACGAGGCCGAGGTTGCCGCGACGAGCAAGAAGGCGAGCAAGTAATGGGCCAGAAGGTCAACCCGTACGGCTTCCGTCTCGGGATCACGACGGACCACGTCTCGCACTGGTTCACCGACAGCAAGAAGGCCGGTCAGCGCTACGCCGACTACGTGGCCGAGGACATCAAGGTGCGCGAGTACCTGAAGAAGACCCTCGACCGCGCCGGTGTCGCACGCATCGAGCTCGAGCGCACCCGTGACCGTGTCCGCGTGGACATCCACACGGCTCGTCCGGGCATCGTCATCGGCCGCCGCGGCGCCGAGGCGGAGCGCGTTCGCGGTGAGCTCGAGAAGCTCACCAAGAAGCAGATCCAGCTGAACATCCTCGAGGTCAAGAACCCCGAGACCGAGGCCCAGCTCGTCGCGCAGGGCATCGCCGAGCAGCTCTCCGCTCGTGTCGCGTTCCGTCGCGCCATGCGCAAGGGCCTGCAGGGTGCACAGCGCGCCGGCGCCAAGGGTGTCCGCATCCAGGTGTCGGGCCGTCTCGGCGGCGCCGAGATGTCGCGTTCGGAGTTCTACCGCGAAGGCCGTGTGCCGCTGCACACCCTCCGCGCGAACATCGACTACGGCTTCTACGAGGCCCGGACCACGTTCGGCCGCATCGGCGTGAAGGTCTGGATCTACAAGGGCGACATCACGAACAAGGAGCTCGCTCGCGAGCAGGCGAACCAGCGTTCGTCGCGCCCCGAGCGTCGTGGCGGCCCGCGCGGTGAGCGTGGCGACCGTGGCGGCGACCGTCGTGGCGGCGACCGCGGTGACCGTCGCCCGCAGCAGGCCCCGCAGGACGCGCCGGCCGGCGCAGGAGTTGAGGCGTAACCATGCTTATTCCCCGTCGAGTCAAGCACCGCAAGCAGCACCACCCGAAGCGTTCGGGTCAGGCCACCGGTGGTACCAAGGTCAGCTTCGGCGACTACGGCATCCAGGCCCTCACCCCGGCGTACGTGACCAACCGTCAGATCGAGTCCGCTCGTATCGCCATGACGCGTCACATCAAGCGTGGTGGCAAGGTCTGGATCAACATCTACCCGGACCGTCCGCTGACCAAGAAGCCCGCCGAGACCCGCATGGGTTCCGGTAAGGGTTCGCCCGAGTGGTGGGTCGCGAACGTGAAGCCGGGCCGGGTGCTCTTCGAGCTCTCCGGCGTCAGCGAGGAGATCGCCCGTGAGGCGTTGACTCGTGCAATCCACAAGCTGCCCCTCAAGGCACGCATCATCAAGCGCGAGGAGGGCGACGCATAATGGCGATCGGTTCCAAGGAGCTCCGTCCGACGGAGCTCGACACGTTCGAGAACGAGCGTCTCGCTGACGAGCTGAAGAAGGCCAAGGAGGAACTCTTCAACCTCCGCTTCCAGTCGGCCACCGGCCAGCTGGAGAGCCACGGTCGTCTCCGTGCCGTCAAGCGCGACATCGCCCGCATCTACACCGTCCTCCGCGAGCGCGAGCTCGGCATCCGTGCCACTCCCGCGCCCGTCGAGACCGCCCCCAAGGCCAAGAAGACGACGAAGAAGGCTGACAAGCCGGCCGAGTCGACCGAGGCCGAGACCGCCGAGGAGAAGTAATGGCGAACGAAGAGAAGAACTCCGCCGCCCTCACTCGCGGCTACCGCAAGACGCGTCGCGGCTACGTGACGAGCGACAAGATGGACAAGACCATCGTGGTCGAGGTCGAGGACCGCGTGAAGCACGCGCTCTACGGCAAGATCATCCGTCGCACGTCCAAGGTGAAGGCCCACGACGAGCTCGGCACCGCTGGTGTCGGCGACCTCGTCGTGATCAGCGAGACCCGTCCCCTCAGCGCGTCCAAGCGCTGGCGCCTGGTCGAGATCCTCGAGAAGGCCAAGTAGGCCTCGGCCTGCTTCGGAATAGGAGACAGCAGTGATTCAGCAGGAATCCCGCCTGAAGGTCGCCGACAACACGGGTGCCAAGGAGATCTTGACCATCCGCGTGCTCGGTGGCTCGGGTCGTCGCTACGCCGGCCTCGGTGACGTCATCGTCGCCACGGTGAAGGACGCCATCCCCGGCGGCAACGTGAAGAAGGGTGACGTCGTCAAGGCGGTCATCGTTCGCACCAAGAAGGAGACCCGTCGTCAGGACGGCTCCTACATCAAGTTCGACGAGAACGCGGCAGTGATCCTCAAGGCCGACGGCGACCCGCGCGGTACGCGCATCTTCGGTCCGGTCGGTCGCGAGCTCCGTGACAAGAAGTTCATGAAGATCATCTCGCTCGCGCCGGAGGTGCTGTAAGCCATGGCGAACATCAAGAAGGGTGACCTCGTCCAGGTCATCACGGGCGCGACGCAGGAGCGTGGCGGCGACCGTGGCAAGCAGGGCAAGGTCATCGAGGTCCTCAAGGACAAGAACCGCGTCGTCGTCGAGGGCGTGAACTTCGTCACGAAGCACGTCCGCGTCGGTCAGACGCAGCGTGGTTCGAAGACCGGTGGCATCGAGCAGCACGAAGCCTCGATCCACGTCTCGAACGTCGCACTCGTCGACCCGAAGACGAAGAAGCCGACGCGTGTCGGCTTCCGCACCGAAGAGGTGGAGAAGGACGGCGTCAAGAAGACCGTCCGTGTCCGCTACGCGAAGAAGTCTGGTGAGAAGCTCTGATGACTGACACGACTGCTGCGCCCGCTGGCAAGATCCAGCCGCGCCTCAAGCAGAAGTACCTGGCCGAGATCAAGTCGGCCCTCACCGAGCAGTTCGGTTACGCGAACGTCAACCAGGTCCCCGGCCTGGTCAAGGTCGTCGTGAACACCGGTGTCGGTGAGGCCGCTCGTGACTCCAAGATCATCGAGGGGGCCATCAAGGACCTCACGGCGATCACGGGTCAGAAGCCCCAGGTCAACATCGCCCGCAAGTCCATCGCACAGTTCAAGCTGCGCGAGGGTCAGGCCATCGGCGCGCACGTCACCCTCCGCGGTGACCGCGCGTGGGAGTTCCTCGACCGCCTGGTCACGCTCGCACTGCCCCGCATCCGCGACTTCCGCGGTCTCAGCGACAAGCAGTTCGACGGCAACGGCAACTACACGTTCGGTCTCACGGAGCAGTCCGTGTTCCACGAGATCGACCAGGACCGCATCGACCGTGTCCGCGGCTTCGACATCACTGTCGTGACCACCGCGAAGACGGACGACGAGGGACGCGCGCTGCTCCGCCAGCTCGGCTTCCCGTTCCGCTCCAACGAGCAGACGGTCTAAACTACTTCGGGCGGTGCGGGCCGGAGGATTCACGTCCTCCGGCCCGCACGCACGAACACACCGATCTCGGGGAACCGCCCCGGGATCACTCGATCGCTCAGGTCGGCATTCGTGGAACGGGTGTCGAAACCAGGCGAGAAATGGACGAACATCATGACGATGACCGATCCGGTCGCAGACATGCTGACCAGATTGCGGAACGCGAACTCCGCGCACCACGACGCAGTCGCGCTCCCGAGCTCCAAGCTCAAGAAGAACATCGCCGACATCCTCAAGCGTGAGGGCTACATCAGCGAGTGGAAGGTGGAGGATGCCCGAGTCGGGCAGACCCTCACCATCGACCTGAAGTACGGCCCCGAGCGCGAGCGTTCGATCGCCGGCATCAAGCGCGTCTCGAAGCCGGGCCTCCGGGTCTACGCGAAGTCGACGGAGATCCCCCAGGTCCTCGGTGGCCTCGGCGTGGCGATCCTCTCGACCTCCTCCGGCCTCCTGACCGACCGCGAAGCCGAGCAGAAGGGCGTGGGTGGGGAAGTCCTCGCCTACGTGTGGTGATCGACAATGTCACGAATCGGACGTCTCCCCATCGACATCCCCGCCGGCGTCACCGTCTCCGTTGACGGTCAGAACGTGGCGGTCAAGGGCCCGAAGGGCGAGCTCGCGCTCGTCATCGCCGAGCCCATCCAGGCCAAGGTCGAGGAGAACCAGGTCCTCGTCACCCGTCCGGACGACGAGCGCGAGTCGCGTTCGCTCCACGGACTGACCCGGACCCTCATCGCCAACAACATCATCGGCGTGACCCAGGGCTACACCAAGGGCCTCGAGGTCGTCGGCACCGGTTACCGTGTCGCGGCCAAGGGCTCGAACCTCGAGTTCGCGCTCGGGTACTCCCACTCGATCACGGTCGAGCCGCCGGCGGGCATCAGCTTCGCGGTGGAGGGCAACAACAAGGTCACCGTGGCCGGTATCGACAAGCAGGCTGTCGGCGAGGTCGCCGCGAACATCCGGAAGCTCCGGAAGCCCGAGCCCTACAAGGGCAAGGGTGTCCGTTACGCCGGCGAGAACGTGCGCCGCAAGGCCGGAAAGTCAGGTAAGTGATCATGGGACTCCTCAAGACACGAGGCAAGAGCAAGGCGGCCGCCAAGGCGCGTCGTCACAACCGTCTCCGCAAGAAGATCACTGGCACCGAGGCTCGTCCCCGTCTCGCCGTCACCCGCTCGTCGCGTCACGTGTTCGTGCAGGTCATCGACGACTCGAAGGGTCACACCCTCGCCAGCGCCTCGACGATGGAGGCAGACCTCCGCTCGTTCGACGGCGACAAGACCGCCAAGGCCCGTCGCGTCGGTGAGCTCCTCGCCGAGCGCGCGAAGTCGGCTGGCGTCGAGGCCGTGGTCTTCGACCGCGGTGGCAGCAAGTACGCCGGTCGCGTCGCCGCGATCGCCGATGGTGCCCGTGAAGGAGGGCTGAACCTGTGAGCGACAACGCGAACACCAACGAAGACGCCAAGACCGAGGCCGTCGAGGCCACGGAGACCACCGAGGCGAGCACGGAGGCCACGGCCACCGAGGCAACCGCCGAGGCGACCACCGAGGGCGCCAAGACCGGCAAGGAGGCGGAGGCACCTGCCGTCGCCGAGCGTCCGGTCGAGACCGCCGCGGGCTCCGCGTCCAACAACCGCGACTCCGCCGACAACCGTGGCCGTCGTGGTGGCGGTCGTGACCGTCAGCAGGGCCGCGACCGCAACAACCGCGGTGGCGACAGCCAGTTCCTCGAGCGCGTGGTGACCATCAACCGCGTCTCGAAGGTCGTCAAGGGTGGTCGTCGCTTCAGCTTCACGGCGCTCGTCGTCGTCGGTGACGGCAACGGCCTCGTGGGCGTCGGCTACGGCAAGGCCAAGGAGGTCCCCACGGCGATCTCCAAGGGTGTCGAAGAGGCGAAGAAGAACTTCTTCCGCGTCCCCCGCGTCGGTAACACGATCCCGCACCCGGTGCAGGGTGAAGCCGCCGCTGGCGTCGTCCTCCTGCGTCCGGCCGGCCCCGGTACCGGTGTCATCGCCGGTGGTCCGGTCCGCGCCGTGCTCGAGTGCGCCGGCATCCACGACGTCCTGAGCAAGTCGCTCGGCTCGTCGAACACCATCAACATCGTGCACGCGACCGTCGAGGCCCTGAAGCAGCTCGAGGAGCCCCGCGCCGTCGCGAGCCGTCGTGGCCTCGACGTCGAGCGGGTCGTCCCGGCCCGTCTGCTCCAGGCCGAGGCCGCAGCCCTGCGTGCCGCGACCGAGAAGGCAGGTGCGTGATGGCGATGCTGAAGATCACGCAGATCAAGTCCGTTATCAGCGAGAAGCAGTACCAGCGCGACACCCTGCGCAGCCTGGGCCTCAAGCGCATCGGCCGTTCGGTCGAGCGTGAGGACAACTCCCAGAACCGCGGGTACATCGCGACGGTGGCGCACCTCGTGAAGGTCGAGGAGGTCGACGCATGAGCGACGAGAAGAACGAGCGCGTGCAGGTGCTGAAGCTGCACCACCTCCGTCCCGCAGAGGGCGCCAAGAAGGACCGCACCCGTGTGGGTCGCGGTGAGGGCTCGAAGGGCAAGACCGCTGGGCGTGGTACCAAGGGCACGAAGGCCCGTTACCAGGTCCGGGTCGGCTTCGAGGGTGGGCAGATGCCGCTGCACATGCGCACCCCGAAGCTCCGCGGGTTCAAGAACCCGTTCCGGGTCGAGTACCAGGTCGTGAACCTGGACAAGATCTCGGAGCTCTACCCCGACGGTGGCGACGTCACCGTTGCGGGCCTGGTCGCCAAGGGCGCCGTCCGCAAGAACGAGAAGGTCAAGGTTCTCGGTCAGGGTGACATCACCGTGAAGATCACGGTCGCGGTCGACAAGGTCTCGGCGTCCGCCGCCGAGAAGATCGTGGCTGCTGGCGGCACCGTCTCCCAGTAACCCCCGTCGGCGGCCCGTGCGTTTGCGCACGGGCCGCCGTTACGGTTTCCTTGACAGTGGCCGGCATCCGCCAGCCGGGTCGGCCCTGCCGACCGAAACCGGTCCGGCCGCGATCGACGGCCCCGGTCCCACAAGTTCGGAGTCATCGTGTTCAGAGCGGTCGCGCGCATCATGCGCACCCCTGATCTTCGCAAGAAGATCGGCTTCACCCTCGCGATCATCGCGCTGTTCCGTCTCGGGTCGTACATCCCGGCACCGTTCGTCGACTACGCCGCCGTGCAGAGCTGTCTCGCCAGCGCGTCGTCCTCCGGCGGGCTCTACGACCTCATCAACCTCTTCTCCGGCGGCGCGCTGCTGAAGCTCTCGGTCTTCGCGCTCGGCATCATGCCGTACATCACGTCGTCGATCATCGTGCAGCTCCTGCGTGTGGTCATCCCGCACTTCGACACCCTCTACAAGGAGGGCCAGTCGGGCCAGGCGAAGCTGACGCAGTACACGCGCTACCTCACGATCGCGCTCGGTGTCCTGCAGTCCACGACGCTGATCACGGTCGCTCGCTCCGGCGCCCTGTTCGGCACGAACGCCTCCGCGTCCTGCACCTCGATCATCTCGAACGACAGCTGGTACGCCATCATGCTGATGGTCGTCACGCTGACCGCCGGCACCGGCCTCATCATGTGGATGGGCGAGCTCGTCACCGAGCGCGGCATCGGCAACGGCATGTCGCTCCTGATCTTCACGTCGATCGCGGCGCAGTTCCCGTCGGCGCTCTGGGCGATCGAGCAGTCGCAGTCGTTCGAGCTCTTCCTGTTCGTGATCCTGGTCGGACTCGTGATCATGATGGCCGTCGTGTTCGTCGAGCAGTCACAGCGGCGGATCCCCGTGCAGTACGCCAAGCGCATGGTCGGGCGGCGGACGTACGGCGGCAACAACACCTACATCCCGATCAAGGTGAACATGGCCGGCGTCGTGCCCGTCATCTTCGCCTCGTCGCTGCTGTACCTGCCGGCCCTGATCGCGCAGTTCAACCAGCCCTCGGACGGCTCCGAGCCGGCAGCCTGGGTGACCTGGATCCAGAACAACCTGACCTCGGGTGACAACTGGTTCTACATGGTCCTGTACTTCCTGCTCATCGTCGGGTTCACGTACTTCTACGTGGCGATCACCTTCAACCCCGAAGAGGTCGCCGACAACATGAAGAAGTACGGCGGGTTCATCCCCGGCATCCGTGCCGGTCGTCCGACCGCCGAGTACCTCGACTACGTCCTCACCCGGGTGACGCTGCCCGGCTCGCTCTACCTCGGTCTCATCGCGCTCATCCCGCTGGCAGCACTGGCGCTGTTCGGCGCGAACCAGAACTTCCCGTTCGGTGGCGCGAGCATCCTCATCATCGTGGGTGTCGGTCTCGAGACCGTGAAGCAGATCGACTCGCAGCTGCAGCAGCGTCACTACGAAGGGCTTCTCCGTTGAGCGCACGTCTCATCATCGTCGGACCTCCCGGAGCCGGGAAGGGCACCCAGGCCGGCCGCATCGCGGACTCCTTCGGGATCCCCGCGATCTCGACCGGGGACATCTTCCGCAAGAACGTGGCAGAGGGCACGCCCCTCGGCGTGCAGGCGAAGGCGATCATGGACGCCGGCGACTACGTGCCGGACTCCCTGACGAACGAGCTCGTGAAGTCCCGCCTGCGGGAGCCCGACGCCGAGCACGGGTTCCTGCTGGACGGGTACCCGCGCACGGTCGGTCAGGTCGAGTACCTCGACGCGCTGCTCGCCGAGCAGTGCACCGCGATCGACGCCGTCGTGCAGCTCGTCGCCGACCAGGACGAGCTCGTCGGGCGCCTGCTCAAGCGTGCCGAGGACCAGGGTCGCAGCGACGACAACGAGGAGACGATCCGTCGTCGTCAGCAGGTGTACGCCGAGCAGACGGCGCCCATCGTGGCGGCGTACGGCGAGCGTGGCCTGGTGGTCGACGTCGACGGCCTCGGAGCGATCGACGAGGTCGGCGACCGCATCCAGACGGCACTGGCGGGCCGCGGGCTCTCCGCGACCGTCTGACCAGCGTGGTGCGGTTCAAGAAGCCCTCGATCTACAAGACCCCGGACGAGCTCCGGGCGATGGTCCGGCCGGGCCTGCTGACCGCCGAGGCGCTCGACGCCGTCCGGGCAGCGATCCGCCCGGGCATCACGACCGGCGAACTCGACGCGATCGCCGAGCGCACCATCCGTGACGGCGGTGGGATCCCGAACTTCCAGCTCGTGCCCGGCTACCGCCACACGCTGTGCGTGTCGGTGAACGACGAGATCGTGCACGGGATCCCCGGAGAGCGCGTGCTCGCGCCCGGCGACATCGTGTCGGTGGACGCCGGCGCCGAGGTCGACGGCTGGAACGGTGACAGCGCGTTCACGACCGTCGTGCCCGGTGGCGACGCCACGGTCACCGCGGCCCGGCAGACGCTCTGCGACACGACCGAGCGGTCGCTCTGGCACGGCATCGCCGCGCTCGCCCACGCGAAGAACCTGCACGAGGTCGGCTCCGCTGTGGAAGACGCGATCGACGAGACCGGCGCGTGGGGCATCGTCGAGGGGTACACCGGTCACGGCATCGGCCGGTCGATGCACGAGGACCCGCCGGTCTTCAACTACCGCGTCCGTGGCGCCGGCCCTGCCGTCAAGCCGGGGCTGGTGGTCGCCATCGAGCCCATGGTCACGGCCGGCACGATCGACAGCTCGACGGACGACGACGACTGGACGGTCCGGACGCTCGACGGCTCCGACGCCGCGCACTGGGAGCACAGTGTCGCGGTGCACGCGGCTGGGATCTGGGTGCTCACGGCCGCCGACGGCGGCGCTCGGGGCCTGGCCCCGCTGGGTGTGACGCCCGTCCCGATCCCGTAGGACGGGCCTCCGGTCCGGATCCCGTGCCCACGCTCGGCGGATCTGCACGATGCGACGGCCGGGAGGCCCGGCTGGCGTCCGCCGTGTCGCCCACGTCGGGTGGACCCATCCGATCAGTGCCCGACGGACGCCGTGGCGTCGTGTCAGTTGCCGACGGAGCAGGTCTCCTCGGAGGCGCTCTGCCCGGTGATCGACGAGGGCAGCGGCGTCGCCGACGCGGTCGGCGTCCGAGTGGCGGTGGCGCTCGGCGCCGCCGATGGCACGTCGGCGGACGACGAAGTCCCTGACGAACCCGAGGTGCCGGACGGACCCGAGGTCCCGGACGACCCGGTGCTGCTCGACGTCCCGCCGCTGGACGGCGACTCCTCGGACGCGCGACCGGTGCTCGAGTCGCTCAGCGAGGACCGGACGTCGTTCTGCAGCGCCACGTTCAGGGTGTGGGCCGTCTCCTGGTCGACGATCACCCGGGCATCGTCGGCGGGGTCGTCGGCCACCGGGTACTGCACGAAGAGCATGTTGGCCGTGCTCATCCCGCGCAGCGCCGAGGCGAGCTTGACCAGGGTGCCGGTCTGGGCCAGGCCGTCGGACAGCGTCATGTTGGACAGGGCGGCGCCGGCCAGCTTGTAGAGCGTGATCGGGTTCGAGAGCGTGCCGTCCGAGGTGACCTTGCGGAGGAGCGCCGACAGGAACACCTGCTGCGAGCTGATGCGGGCGAGGTCGCTGCCGTCGCCGACCCCGTGGCGGGTGCGCAGGAAGGCGAGTGCGTCCGAGCCCTCGAGGGAGTGCGAGCCCGTCGTGAGGTGCAGGCCGGTGAAGGTGTCGTCGATCGGCTCGGCAACGCACACGTCCACGCCGCCGAGGGCGTTCGACATCTCGATCACGCCGTCGAAGGTGATGAGCCCGGCGTAGGGGATGCTCAGGCCGGTCAGGTTCTCGACCGTGTCCACGACGCAGGAGACACCGCCGTTGCCGAGCGCGGTGTTGAACATCGCCGAGGTGGACGCGGGGTAGGTCGTGCCGGTCGCGGGGTTGGTGCAGGCCGGGATCGGGACCATCAGGTCACGGGGGAAGCTGACCGCGGTGAGCTGCTGGTGGTCCGCCGAGATGTGGATGAGCATCGTGACGTCGTTGCGGGCGCCCTCGACGTCCTCGTCGGAGTCGAACTGGCCGACCCGCGTGTCGCTGCCGATGAGCAGGATGTTCGCTCCGCCCTTGATCGCCGAGATGTCCGCGGTCTTGGCGGTGTTCTGGTCGTCGGTGCTGAGTGCGACCGTCTGCGGCGCGGCGGCGAGCTGCGCGCCTGCGATCGCGGCGACGCTCGTGCCGCTGACGAGCAGGACGGCGACGGCGGCCGCGACGACGGTGACGAGCGTGCCCCAACCCCGACGACGGGCCTGCTTGCCGTGGCTGGCGAAGGGGCGTCGGGTGGCGTCGGGCACGTGTTCTCCGTTCGGTGGTCCGGCGCGAGCTGCTGGTGCGGCGGACGTGGCTGCGGAGCAAAACTACGGTTCGCGCGCAAGTGCGCGCCCGGAGCGCGCCGTCAAACCACTGTGGAACGCTCAGGCACGGCTCCGGAAGCCCCAGACGTGGGGTGTTCCGCGTCCCCACTTGGCAATTGCGGGTTTACCACATAAGATCGATCTTTGGTGTGTCATGCCCTCTCGGGTGTGGCGACCGACCCGCAGACCGGTTCGGGGATCACACCAGTTCCACAACCAAGCGACAGTGAGGCTATGGCCAAGAAAGACGGCGTCATCGAGATCGAAGGCTCGGTGCTCGAAGCTCTGCCCAACGCGATGTTCCGCGTTGAGCTGACGAACGGACACAAGGTCCTCGCGCACATCTCCGGGAAGATGCGCCAGCACTACATCCGCATCCTCCCCGAGGACCGCGTGATCGTGGAGCTGAGCCCGTACGACCTGACCCGCGGCCGGATCGTCTACCGCTACAAGTGATCCGCGAGCTGGAAAGGAACGGCACGGCAATCCTGCCGAGCACGAAGCCAGCGAGCACGAGGAAAGAACCATGAAGGTCAACCCCAGCGTCAAGCCCATCTGCGAACACTGCCGCGTGATTCGCCGCAAGGGCCGCGTCATGGTGATCTGCAAGAGCAACCCGCGTCACAAGCAGCGCCAGGGCTAGTCCCGGGCGCGTGACCGGCGCCGACGGTGTCCATCGGACACCAGGCTGCTCGAGCACGACCCACAACTGAAGATCGACAACGCAGTACCAGAACCCGGTCGCACGACGGCCGGGGGACACCTCGGGGCGGAGGCCCGAGCACCGGTACTGCGCCACACCTCCATCGACAACAGGAGCAGCCATCACATGGCACGTCTAGCAGGCGTCGACATCCCGCGCGAGAAGCGCGTGGAGATCGCACTCACGTACATCTACGGCGTCGGCCGTACCCGCGCCGTCCAGGCACTGACGGAGACCGGTATCTCCGGTGACATCCGCGTCAAGGACCTGACCGACGACCAGCTCGTCGCCCTCCGTGACTTCATCGAGGGCAACTTCAAGGTCGAGGGTGACCTCCGCCGTGAGGTCGCCGCCGACATCCGCCGCAAGGTCGAGATCGGCAGCTACGAGGGTCTCCGCCACCGTCGTGGTCTCCCGGTGCGCGGTCAGCGCACCAAGACCAACGCTCGTACCCGCAAGGGACCGAAGCGCACCGTGGCAGGCAAGAAGAAGGCTCGATAGGAGACCCCGATGGCTACCCCCAAGACTGCCGCGCGCAAGCCGCGCCGCAAGGAGAAGAAGAACGTCGCTGTGGGCCAGGCCCACATCAAGAGCACGTTCAACAACACGATCGTCAGCATCACCGACCCGTCGGGTGCCGTCCTCAGCTGGGCGTCCTCGGGTGCCGTGGGCTTCAAGGGTTCGCGCAAGTCGACGCCGTTCGCGGCGCAGCTCGCCGCCGAGTCCGCTGCGCGTCAGGCGCAGGAGCACGGCGTCAAGAAGGTCGACGTCTTCGTGAAGGGCCCGGGTTCGGGTCGCGAGACCGCGATCCGCTCGCTCCAGGCCGCTGGCCTCGAGGTCGGCTCGATCAACGACGTCACGCCGCAGGCGCACAACGGGTGCCGCCCGCCCAAGCGCCGTCGCGTCTGACGCGAGGAGCAACCGGCCGCGCCCTGCTCGTCCCCTGACCGGATCCGTTCCGGCGAGGGCGGGCAGGGCCCGCGGCCATTCCTGGTCGTTCGATCGCGCACGTGTGTGCGCGTGATCACAACTCAACAGACCCGTCGGGGCCCATGCGGCCCCGTCGTACCGCCAAGTGTCATATAGCGGACACTTCGCCGAAAGGAATCCCACAGTGCTCATTGCACAGCGCCCCACCCTGACCGAGGAGCCGATCTCCGAGCACCGCTCGCGCTTCGTCATCGAGCCGCTCGAGCCGGGCTTCGGTTACACCCTCGGCAACTCGCTGCGCCGCACGCTCCTCTCCTCGATCCCCGGCGCGGCTGTCACCAGCATCCGCATCGACGGCGTCCTCCACGAGTTCAGCACCGTTCCCGGTGTCAAGGAAGACGTCACCGAGATCATCCTCAACATCAAGAGCCTGGTCGTCTCCAGCGAGCACGACGAGCCCATCACGGCGTACCTGCGCAAGCAGGGTGCCGGTCAGGTCACCGCAGCGGACATCTCCGCTCCGGCCGGCGTCGAGATCCACAACCCGGAACTCGTCATCGCGACCCTGAACGACACCGCGCGCTTCGAGCTCGAGCTCACGATCGAGCGTGGCCGTGGCTACGTCTCGGCGACGCAGAACCGTTCCGAGTTCAGCGAAGCCGGTCAGATCCCGATCGACTCGATCTACTCGCCGGTCCTCAAGGTCACCTACCGCGTCGAGGCGACGCGTGCCGGTGAGCGCACGGACTTCGACCGCCTGGTCGTCGACGTCGAGGCGAAGCCGGCCATCACGCCGCGCGACGCCATCGCGTCGGCCGGCCGCACGCTGGTCGAGCTGTTCGGGCTCGCTCGCGAGCTCAACACGGCGGCCGAGGGCATCGAGATCGGCCCCGCGCCGGTCGACGCCGTGCTCTCGAACGAACTGCAGACCCCGATCGAGGACCTCGACCTGTCGGTCCGCAGCTACAACTGCCTGAAGCGGGAGGGCATCAACACGGTGTCCGAGCTCGTCGCCCTGTCGGAGACGCAGCTCATGAACATCCGCAACTTCGGTCAGAAGTCGGTGGACGAGGTCAAGGACAAGCTCACCGAGCTCGGCCTGTCCCTCAAGGACACCGTCCCCGGATTCGACGGCGCCCACTTCTACAGCGGGTACGACGAGGACGAGTCCAACAACTGACCTCGCGCTCACGCGCAAGCGCGCTGACACCGCGCGCACCACTTTCACCACTGGAGAACTGACATGCCGAAGCCCACCAAGGGCCCCCGCCTCGGTGGCGGTCCCGCCCACGAGCGCCTGCTCCTGAGCAACCTCGCCAACGCCCTCTTCACGCACGGTCGCATCACGACCACCGAGACGAAGGCCAAGCGCCTCCGCCCGGTCGCCGAGCGTCTCATCACGTTCGCGAAGCGGGGCGACCTGCACGCGCGTCGTCGTGTGATCAGCATCCTGCGCGACAAGTCCGTCGTGCACACGCTGTTCACCGAGATCGCCCCCCAGGTCGAGGACCGCCAGGGCGGTTACACCCGCATCACGAAGCTCGGCTTCCGCAAGGGCGACAACGCTCCGCTGGCGTCGATCGAGCTCGTCCTCGAGCCCGTCTCGAGCACGCCCGCTCCGGTCAAGCGCAACTCGGCTCCGGCCGCTGCTGCCGCCCCGGTCGACGAGCCCGCCGCTGACGAGACCGCCGAGGAGGCCCCGGTCGAGGAGACCGAGACCACCGAGGAGTCCGCCCCGGTCGAGACCGAGTCCGAGACCGAGGCTGCTGCCGAGGTCGAGGCCGACGCCGCCGAGAAGTCGGACGACGCCGACACCAAGTAGTCCGGTGCCCTCCGGGGCGCCGCACCACCACGAGGAAGCCCTCGCGACCCAGGTCGCGGGGGCTTCCTCGCGTGCACGGACTCCACGGCACGAGCGACGCGCCGCGTAGGGTGGCCGACCGGTACGACAGGGAAGGAAGTCATGGCGTTCCAGCACGTTGCGGGTCTGGGGACACGGGTCTGGCGGTGGAGCCGGACCTCGGGCACGCAGCCGCGCCTGCTGCACGCCGGCAAGGCCGCCGCCGCTGCGGTGATCGCCTGGCTCGTGGCGCAGCACATCCCGGGCGTCGCGGCCGAGTACCCGCACTACGCGCCACTCGGCGCCGTCGTCGCGATGCAGACCACGGTGTTCGCGGGCATCCGGAGCGGTGTGCAGACCCTGGTCGGGATCGCCCTCGGCATCCTCATCGCCGCGTTCACGATGTGGGTCGGCGATCCCGGCTTCCTCGCGATCGCGCTCGCGGTCGGCGTCGGGGTGCTGGTCGGCGGGTTCCGCGTGCTGGGGGAGGGGAGCTCGTGGGTGTCGACCGCGGCGCTCTTCGTGCTGCTCGTCGGCGGCGCGCACGCCGAGGGCTACTCGCTCGGGTACCTCGTGCAGATGGCCGTGGGTGTCGTCGTCGGGCTGCTGGTCAACTTCCTGGTGTTCCCGCCGCTGCACTTCTGGGACGCCGAACACCGCATCGACGCGGTGAACGGTGTGCTGGCGGACCACCTCGACGGGCTGGCAGCCGTGCTCGAGGAGGGCAAGCGCGACGAGAAGGCGTGGGACCACCAGCAGGACCGCCTGGACCGCGCGATCGCGGACGTCCGGTCGCGGGTGGCGATCGCGCACGAGAGCCGCCGGCTCAACCCCCGTGGGGCACTGCGTGGGTCGCGAGCGCGGCTCCAGAAGGACGGCGGACGCTTCCGGGCACTGGAGCGCGTCGCCTGGTACACGACCGACCTCACCGAGCTCGTGGCGCGCTCCGGTCCGGTCTCCGAGGGTGTCGGGCGTCCGGACCCCGCGTTCGCCACCCCCATCGCCGAAGCGCTGCGGAAGATCGCCAGCACGATCCGCGGTGACTCCCCGGAGGACCAGGCCGAAGCGGCCATCGCACGACTCGAGACCGCGCTCGACGAATCGCGTGAGAACCCCTCCCACGTCGCGGTCACCTCGGCCGCGCTCGTCGCCCTGCGCGGGATCGTCGAGTCCGAGCGGCGCGCCACCGACGACCTCGACACCCGGACCGGTCCGTCGGCGTTCGGCCGTCCGCGCGGCTGAAGGGGTGCGGGCGGTCGCCGTCCGGCGGACCGAGCGCGGGCCGGGAGGCACGGATCACCCCCGCTACGGTGGTCACGTGGACGAGACGGTCGGCTTCCAGGACCCCGACAGCACGGGTGACGTGCGGCTGCGACTGGACATCGCCTACGACGGGGCGGCGTTCTCCGGGTGGGCTCGGCAGCCCGGGCTCCGGACGGTGCAGGGCGCGCTCGAGAGCGCACTCGCCACCGTCTTCACCCGCTGGGGCGAACCGCCGTTGCTCACCGTCGCCGGACGCACCGACGCCGGGGTGCACGCCACGGGGCAGGTCGCACACCTGGACCTGTCGGCGGAGCAGTGGGCAGCGCTCACCGCCAAGCGCGGGACGGGTCGCTCACCGCTCGACGGGCTGGTCAAGCGGGTCAACGGCATCGCAGCACCCGAGGGGGACGTCGTCGTCACCGGTGCCTCGGTGGCGCCCGCCGGGTTCGACGCCCGGTTCTCCCCGCTCTGGCGCCGGTACGAGTACCGGATCGCGGACGCCGACGCCCCGCGCGATCCACGTCGGCGCGGGCACACGGTCTGGCACGCGGCGCGGCTCGACCCGGCAGCGATGGAGCGCGGTGCGCTGACGTTGCTCGGGCTGCACGACTTCGCGACGTTCTGCAAGCCGCGCGAGGGGGCGACGACCATCCGGACGTTGCAGCAGTTCCGCTGGGACCGCGAGCCGGACGGCGTGCTGGTGGCGCGCCTCCAGGCCGACGCCTTCTGCCACTCCATGGTCCGGGCGATGGTCGGCGCGACCATCGCCGTCGGCGAGGGCCGCTTCGGCCCGGACCGCCTCGAGGAACTCCGCGTCGCCGAGGAACGCACGAGCGCCTTCAAGACGGCGCCGGCGAAGGGACTGACCCTGACCGAGGTGGGGTACCCGGCGGACGCGGAGCTCGCGGAGCGGGCGGAGCAGACCCGGGCCCGACGGTCGGTGGACGGTAGCGTCGAGGGATGAGCCCGCGCGAACCCCGTTCCGTCGTGTCCGTCGCCCCCGGAGTCGTCTTCGTCGAGGGTCCGGTGTCCAACTGGGTGGTGCTGGCGGAGGAGGACGGCGTCGCGCTGATCGACGCCGGGTACCCGGCCGACACCGACCTCGTGCTCGACACCGTGCGCGCCGCCGGACACGACCCCGCCGATCTCCGTCGCGTCTACGTGACGCACGGACACGTCGACCACGTCGGCGGCATCCCCGGGATCCTCGAGCGGTACCCCGACGTCGAGGTGCTCGCCCACGCCGACGAGCTCGCCAACGTGCGCGGACCGGAGCGGCAGCAGGTCACCCCGGCGGAGATCGGCGGCCGGCTCGCCAGCCCCCGTGTGCTCGCCTGGCTGGTGCGGGCGATCCGATCCGACGCCCTGCGGCCCACCACCGTGCCGTCCGCTCGCGCGTTCACCGGTGCGGACTTCGCGGGTCGGGCGATCTCGCCGTTCCCGGCCGTCGGCCACACCGACGGCTCGACCGCCTACCTGCTGCCCGCGGCGGACGCGATCGTCACCGGCGACGCCGTCGTCAGTCGGCACGACACCCAGCCGGGGTCGTGGGCCCCGCGCCCGCGGATGATCACACCGTTCTTCACCGCCGACCAGGACCGCGCGCTCGAGTCCGCACGGGCGCTGCCGTTCCCGGCTCTCGTGCTGCCGGGACACGGACCGGCCGTCCGACGTGTGGGTGGGACGTGGCTGCCGTTCGGCTGATGCCGCGCGATCGGCTGTGCCGCAGAACGCGATCGGCTGATGCCGCGCGATCGGCTGATGTTGCCGAACGCAATCATTTACCTCGACGCAACCTGAATGTCCCCGCAGGTCGGTAGCGTGCGGTCATGGCCAACACCCTCGGGCGCACTCTGCTGTGCGCCACGGCGGCCGCGACGCTCCTCGCGGCTCCACTCGTCACCGTCACCGCAGCGACCGCGAACCCCGAGGGGACCGACCTCGTCATCGAGGAGGCCTACCTGAAGGCGGGGAGCAAGGGCGCGTTCTACAACGAGAAGTTCGTCGAGATCGGCAACCCGACCGACGCCGCCGTGTCGCTCGACGGGTGGTCGTTGCAGTACCGGTCGGCCACGGGCACCGGCACGTTCTCGGCCAGTGCGCTCCAGGGCACCGTGCCGGCGAAGGGCACCTTCCTGGTGTCGATGGCGGGCAACGGCGGGGCCACCCCCGCCGGCGAGGACCTGCCCGCCGCCGACGACACCGCGACGCTCAACCCATCGGGTACCACCGGCACGCTCGTGCTGTCCGACGCCACCGCACCCCTGGCACTCGCCGCCGGACCCGTCGCCACCGGCACCGACGGCGTGGTCGACCTGCTCGGCTACGGCGCCTCGAACACGTTCGAGTCGGCCGTGCGCACCGTGACCGGGGACAACTCCGTGCCGAACGGCCTGGTCCGCCAGGGCACCACGGACACCGACGTCAACGGTGCGGACTTCTCGGTGACGACGACGCTCACCCCGCGGAACGCCGCGGGCGAGACGACGGCACCGACCGAGCCCACGGAACCGACCGACCCGGGTGACGGCGGGACCCCGACGCCCGGCACCCCCGCCGAGACGGTGACCATCGCCCAGCTGCAGGGCACCACGGACACCTCGCCGTACGTCCGCAAGAACGTCACGACGGACGGCGTCGTCACCGCGGTCTACGGCACCGGCGGCTTCAACGGCTACACGATCCAGACCCCGGGCACCGGCGGCGCGATCGACCTCGCCGCCCACACCGCGTCCGACGCCGTGTTCGTCTTCTCGTCCGCCACCGCCGGGCTGGTGCACGAGGGCGACCACGTGCGAGTCACCGGCGCCGTCTCCGAGTACTTCGGCCTGACCGAGCTCACGGTGTCCGGGGCCTCGTCGGTGCAGCAGCTGACCGACCCCGTCGCGGCACCGCAGCCGGCCGCGGTCGCGTTCCCGTCGTCCGACGCCCAGCGCGAGTCGCTCGAGAGCATGCTCGTCGCTCCCCAGGGGGCGTACACCGTCGCGGACAACTACACGACGAACCAGTACGGCGAGGTCGTGCTCGCCAGCGGCACGAAGCGCCTGGTCCAGCCGACCGAGGTCGGCCGACCGGGCAGCGCCGAGGCGAAGGCCGTCGAGGCCGACAACGCCGCGCGCAAGGTCACGCTCGACGACGGTGCGAGCACCAACTTCCTGACCCAGGCGAACCAGGGCATCCCCGTGTCGTGGCTCACCCAGGGCCCGGTCACCGTCGGGGCCGCAGCCACCTTCACCGAGCCGGTCGTCCTCGACTACCGCAACAACGGGTGGAAGTTCCAGCCGACCGCGCCGATCACGGGTGCGACCCCGGCCGCCGAGCTGCCGGCGTCGTTCTCGAAGGTGCGCCAGCCGGCACCGCAGGACGTCGGTGGTGACCTGAAGCTCGCCGGCTTCAACGTGCTCAACTACTTCCCGACCACGGGCGACGAGCTCACCGGCTGCAAGTACTACACGGACCGTGCCGGAGACCCCGTCACGGTGAACTCGGGCTGCGATGCCCGCGGTGCCGCCGAGGAGGAGGACTTCCTGCGCCAGCAGGTCAAGATCGTCAAGGCGATCAACGGCCTGGACGCCGACGTCGTCTCGCTCGAGGAGATCGAGAACTCCGTCCGCTTCGGTCAGGACCGCGACGCCGCCGTGGCCACCCTGGTCGACGCGCTCAACGCCGCCACCGGCCAGGACACCTGGGCCTACGCGAAGTCCCCGGCCGTCGTGCCCGCGAGCGAAGACGTCATCCGCCTCGCCATCATCTACAAGAAGGACCGCGTCGAGCCCGTCGGCGAGTCGACGATCCTGCTCCACGACGCGTTCACGAACGCCCGCCAGCCCGTCGCGGACGCGTTCCGCCCGGTCGGCGGCACCGCGGACGACGACTTCCTGGTGATCGCGAACCACTTCAAGTCGAAGGGCTCCGGCACCGGCGAGAACGCCGATCAGGGCGACGGACAGGGGGCGTCGAACGCCGACCGCGTCGAGCAGGCGAAGGCCCTCGTGACGTTCTCCACCGACATGCAGGAGCAGTACGGCACCGACAAGGTGTTCATGCTCGGCGACTTCAACGCGTACAGCAAGGAGGACCCGGTGGTGGTCCTCGACGAGGCCGGCTACACCGACCTCGGCCCGGCGCTCGACAGTACCGAGTACTCGTACGTGTTCTCCGGCCTGAGCGGTTCGCTCGACCACGTGTTCGCGTCGAAGGCCGCGCTCGAGACGGTCACGGGCGTGGACATCTGGAACATCAACTCGGTCGAGTCGGTGGGCCTGGAGTACAGCCGCTACAACTACAACGCGACGAACCTGTACAACGACGACGTGTACCGGGCGAGCGACCACGACCCGATCCTGGTCGGGTTCGACCTGGACGCCGCGGGCACCGACCCGGGCACGGACCCGACGCCGGTTCCGACCCCGACGCCGGTGCCGAACCCGACGCCGGCCCCGGTGCCGCCGGTCGACGGGAGCACGCCGCCGGTTGCCCCGGTTGCTCCGGTGGCGCCGTCGGTGTCGCTGTTGACGGAGGCGAGCCGTGGTGGGGTGTCGGCTCCGTCGTCGGCTCGTGCGGGGGAGACGATCACGGTGACGGTCGGCACCGCGTCGGCCGGTGACACGGTGAACGTGTGGCTGTTCTCGACCCCGACGCTGATCGGGACCGCGGTGGTGGCTGCGGACGGGACGGTGCGGGTGACGATCCCGGCGGGCACCGCGGCTGGGGTGCACCGGTTGGTGGTGACGGCTGCGGACGGGTCGTTGATCGGGTGGACCCCGATCACGATCACCACGGATGGGCAGCTCGCGTTCACGGGTGCTGCGGGCCTCGGTGCCGGTGCGGTGGTGGCGTTCCTGCTGCTCGCGGCGGGTGCGGGTGTGCTGGTCGTGCGTCGCCGACGTCGGGCTGTGGCTGCGGAGTAGTCCCCACGCCCCACGGGGGTGGGTGGTGTGCAGGAACGGTCGGGTCCGCAGTGGGGACCCGACCGTTCCTGCACACCATGGGCGGTGGGGCCGGCCCCAGGGCGGACGGGAGGCACGGTGCGGGCCGCCACGCGCCTCCAGGCCGACAGCGGGGCGCGTTTGACCGACGTACCCCGCGTCGGCTAAGCTCTCACCTTGGTCTGTGCGCCCCGCGCGCGGACAGTCAGATGAGCCCTCCAACAGAGGTGTTCCCCGTGCTTCTGCCCGTGGAACTCCCGACCGGAGTGGGATTCACGGACTCCTCACCTCGACACGAAAGCAGCACTCCTGTGACTCGCACGTTCTCACCGAAGCCGGCAGACGTCCAGCACGACTGGATCGTCATCGACGCCACCGACGTCGTCCTCGGCCGTCTCGCCACCCACGCCGCGGCGCTCCTGCGCGGCAAGCACAAGGCCACCTTCGCCCAGCACATGGACATGGGTGACTTCGTCATCATCGTGAACGCCGACAAGGTCGCCCTGACCGGTTCGAAGCTCGCGAAGAAGGTCTACTACCGTCACTCGGGCTACCCGGGCGGCCTGACGGCGACCTCCTACCCGGAGATGCTCGAGAAGCACCCCACCCGCGCCGTCGAGAAGGCGATCCGCGGCATGCTGCCGAAGAACACCCTCGGCCGCGAGCAGCTCAAGAAGCTGAAGGTCTACGCCGGCGCGGAGCACCCGCACGCCGCGCAGCAGCCCAAGCCGTACATCTTCGACCAGGTCGCACAGTAGTTCCGGCCACGACGACTTCAAGGACACAGAAAACTCATGGCTCAGATCGCTGATTCCCTCGACCAGACCCCGGAGAGCTTCACCACGGAGAGCGCACCCGCCGCTGCCGAGGCCGCTCCCCGTCAGATCCTCAACGTCTCCGGCGGTGCCGTCGGGCGCCGCAAGGAGGCCATCGCGCGCGTCCGGCTCGTCCCGGGCTCCGGCACGTTCGTCGTGAACGGCCGCACGCTCGAGGACTACTTCCCGAACAAGCTGCACCAGCAGCTCATCAACGACCCCTTCAAGGTGCTCGAGCTCCTCGGCTCGTACGACGTCGTCGCCCGCATCACCGGTGGTGGCCCCTCGGGTCAGGCCGGCGCGCTCCGCCTCGCCATCGCCCGCACCCTGAACGAGATCGACCGCGAGAACAACCGCGCGACCCTCAAGAAGGCCGGCTTCCTCACCCGTGACGCCCGCGTCATCGAGCGCAAGAAGGCCGGTCTCAAGAAGGCCCGCAAGGCGTCGCAGTTCTCGAAGCGCTAGTCGTCACCGGCTGAAGATCGCCATGCCGCGTCTGTTCGGTACCGACGGGGTTCGTGGTCTCGCCAACGGCGAGCTGACGGCCGCGCTCGCACTGGGTCTTGCCCAGGCGAGCGCGGCCGTCCTCACACACGGACACCACGCCGACGCCCGCCGGGCGTCGGGTCGACCGCGCCCGCGCGCGGTCCTCGCGCGCGACCCGCGCGTCTCCGGCGAGTTCCTCGGTGCCGCCGTCGCGGCCGGGCTCGCCTCGGCCGGCGTCGACGTGCTCGACGCCGGGGTCATCCCCACCCCCGCCGCGGCGTTCCTCGTCGCGGACATCGACGCCGACTTCGGCGTGATGATCTCCGCATCGCACAACCCCGCTCCCGACAACGGGATCAAGTTCTTCGCCACGGGTGGCCGCAAGCTTCCGGACGAGGTCGAGGACCGCATCGAAGCGGCCATGCACGACCACTCCGCACCCACCCCCACCGGCATCGACGTCGGGCGCATCTCGCGGTTCGCCGACGCCGAGGACCGCTACGTGGTGCACCTGCTCGGCACGTTGCCGCACCGGCTCGACGGCATCCACGTGGTGCTCGACTGCGCCAACGGTGCCGCCGCCGGCGTCTCGCCCGAGGTGTTCGTCAACGCGGGTGCCCGCGTGACGCTCATCGGCGCCGACCCCGACGGCTGGAACATCAACGACGGCGTCGGTTCGACCCACATCGACAACCTCGCCCGCGCGGTGCTCGAGCACGGCGCCGACGTCGGCATCGCACACGACGGCGACGCGGACCGTTGCCTGGCGGTCGACGCCGCGGGCAACGCGATCGACGGTGACCAGATCATGGCGATCCTCGCGCTGTCCCTGCAGGAGCGCGGACGACTGAAGGACGACACCCTCGTCGCGACGGTCATGTCGAACCTCGGGCTGAAGCGCGCCATGGCCGACGCGGGCATCACCGTGATCGAGGCCGGCGTGGGCGACCGTTACGTGCTCGAGAAGATGACCGAGGGCGACTACTCCATCGGTGGCGAGCAGTCCGGCCACATCATCTTCAACGAGTTCGCCACCACGGGCGACGGCATCCTGACCGGGCTGCACCTGGTGGCCGAGATGGCACGGACGGGGAAGTCGCTGCAGGAGCTCGCCTCGTGCATGACCGTGTTCCCGCAGGTGCTGCTCAACGTCCGGGGCGTCGATCGCCACGGGCTCGCCGACCAGGGCGTGCAGGACGCCATCGCCGCCGCCACCGAGGCGCTCGGGGACAGCGGCCGTGTGCTGCTCCGTCCGTCGGGCACCGAGCCGGTTGTGCGCGTCATGGTCGAGGCTGCCTCGCAGGACGATGCCCAGCGCATCGCCGAGGAGCTCGCCGCGGTCGTGCAGGACCGCCTGGCGCTCGACGTCGCGTAGGGGCGTTCGCCGCTCACGGAACCAGGTTCCGGACACAGCACCGTGTTCTTCCCTGGTGTGGTGTCCGGAACCTGGTTCCGTGTCGCCCCAGCTCAGATCTTGCGGAGCAGGACCGAGTTCACCTTGTGGTTCGCGCCCTTCTTCAGCACCAGGGTGGCGCGGGAGCGCGTGGGCAGCACGTTCTCGATCAGGTTCGGCTCGTTGATCGCCCGCCAGACCTCGGTCGCCGTCCGCACCGCGTCCTCACGCGACAGCGAGGCGAACCGGTGGAAGAACGAGTCGGGGCTCGAGAACGCCTCTTCCTGCAGGGCGAGGAACCGGTCGATGTACCAGGACTCGATGTCCTTCGTCTTCGCGTCCACGTAGATCGTGAAGTCGAACAAGTCGGACAGTGCGAGCCGCCCGTGCACCGGGGGCGCCAGCACGTTGAGACCCTCGACGATGAGCACGTCGGGCTGCCGGACGACGATCTCGGCATCGGGCACGATGTCGTAGACCAGGTGCGAGTAGTACGGCGCGCGGACCTCGGTCGCCCCGCTCTTCACCTGGCTCACGAAGCGCAGCAGGGAGCGGCGGTCGTACGACTCCGGGAAGCCCTTGCGGTCCATGATCCCGCGGCGCTCCAGCTCGGCGTTCGGGTACAGGAAGCCGTCGGTCGTCACGAGCTCGACCCGAGGGGTGTCCGGCCAGCGCTTCGTCAGCTCGCGCAGCAGACGGGCGACGGTGGACTTGCCGACCGCGACGGAACCGGCGACGCCGATGACGAACGGCGTGCGTCCGGCGCGCTCCCCGAGGAACCGGCTCGTCTCGGCGTGCAGGTTCCGCGCACCGGCGGCGTAGAGCGTGAGCAGGCGGGACAGGGGCAGGTAGACCTCCTGCACCTCCTGCATGTCCAACCGGTCGCCGAGACCGCGCAGCTGCACGATCTCGGTCTCGGTGAGCGACAGGTGCTCCTTCGGGGCGAGCTGGGACCACTCGTCACGCGGGATCTCCACGAACGGGGTCGGGTGCGCGACGGCGGTCTCCGAGAACGGCATGGGATCGAGCGTACAGACGGGAGGCCCGGGGCACGTGAGCCGGTCGGCTCACGTGCCCCGGGCCTCCCGGCCAGTGCTCGGTGCGCGCCCGCAGGACGCGACGCGTCAGGCGGGCAGGGCCGCCTCGATGGCGGCGACGACCTCGGGGGCGTCCGGCTTGGTGGTGGGGCGGAAGCGCGTGACGGTGCCGTCGGGCGCGACGAGGAACTTCTCGAAGTTCCAGGCGACCCGGCCGGCCTTGCCGTCGGCGTCCGGGGTCTCCTTGAGGGCCTGGTAGAGCGGGTGCGCGCTCTTGCCGTTGACCTTGACCTTCTCGGACATCGGGAACGTCACACCCCACGTGGTGGAGCAGTACTCGTCGATCGCCTCGGACGAGCCGAGCTCCTGCAGGAACTGGTTGCTCGGGAAGCCCAGCACCGTGAACCCGCGGGGGCCGTACTGCTTCTGCAGGGACTCGAGCTGCTCGTACTGCGGAGCGAGGCCGCACCGGGAGGCGACGTTCACGACCAGTACGGCTTTGTCGGCGTAGGCGCCGAACGTGGTGTCCTCGCCGTGCAGTGTGGTGATGGCGATGTCGTCGAAGCGTCCCATGGCCGAAACGTTATCCCCACCCCTGGGACTTCGCAGGGTCGGCGTCCAGGCAGACCGTAGGATCGGTTCCATGTGTGGAATCGTCGGCTACGTCGGCAGCAACAGCAGCCAGGACGTCCTCCTCGGTGGCCTCCGTCGCCTCGAGTACCGCGGCTACGACTCGGCGGGCATCGCCGTCGTCGACCCAGCAGGGGACCTCGTGTCGGCCAAGAAGGCCGGCAAGCTCCAGGCCCTGGTCGACGAGCTCGAGTCGTCGCCGATCCCGGACGGCACGACCGGCATCGGGCACACCCGCTGGGCGACCCACGGTGGCCCGACCGACGGCAACGCCCACCCGCACCTGGCCGACGGCGACAAGCTCGCCCTCATCCACAACGGCATCATCGAGAACTTCTCCGAGCTCCGCGCCGATCTGCAGGCCGAGGGCATCGAGTTCCGCAGCGAGACCGACTCCGAGGTCGCCGCTCACCTGGTCGGACGCGCCTTCCGCGAGACCGGTGACCTGACCGCAGCGATGCAGCGGGCCGTGCAGCGGCTCGAGGGGGCCTTCACGCTCCTCGTCGTGCACGCCGACCAGCCCGGCGTCGTCGTCGGTGCCCGTCGCAACTCGCCCCTGGTGGTCGGGCTCGGCGACGGTGAGAACTTCATGGGCTCGGACGTCGCCGCGTTCGTCGCCTACACGCAGCGCGCACTGTCGATCGGGCAGGACGAGATCGCCACGATCCGCCCCGACGGCGTCGACGTCATCCACTTCGACGGCACCCCGGCCACGCCGACCGAGTTCGAGGTCAACTGGGACGCCTCCGCCGCCGACAAGGGCGGCTGGAGCTCGTTCATGGCGAAGGAGATCAGCGAGGAGCCCGAGGCCGTCGCGAAGACGATCCTCGGCCGCGTCCACGACGGCGCCGTCACGCTGACCGACCTCGACCCGATCGCCGACCGCCTGGCGACGGTCGAGCGCGTCATCGTGATCGCCTGCGGCACCGCCGCCTACGCCGGCATCCTGGGCAAGTACGCCATCGAGCAGTGGGCCCGTGTGCCGGTCGAGGTCGAGCTCGCCCACGAGTTCCGCTACCGCGACCCGGTGTTGAACGAGCGCACCCTGGTCGTCTCGATCAGCCAGTCCGGCGAGACCATGGACACGCTCATGGCCGTCAAGTACGCCCGCGAGCAGGGCGCGCAGGTCCTGTCGATCTGCAACACCCAGGGCGCCACGATCCCGCGTGAGTCCGACGCCGTGATCTACACGCACGCCGGGCCCGAGGTCGCCGTCGCGTCGACCAAGGCCTTCATCGCCCAGGGCGTCGCGCTCTACCTGCTCGGGCTACACCTGGCGACGCTGCGCGGCACGCTCACCGCCGAGCAGATCGCCGAGCAGGTGGCCGAGCTCGAGGGGCTCGCGCCGAAGCTGCAGCAGACCATCGAGGACGCCGCCGGCATCAAGGACCTGGCCCGCTGGATGGCGGACACCCGGAGCGTGCTGTTCCTCGGCCGCCACGTCGGCTACCCGATCGCGCTCGAGGGTGCCCTCAAGCTCAAGGAGCTCGCGTACATCCACGCCGAGGGCTTCGCCGCCGGGGAGCTCAAGCACGGCCCGATCGCCCTGATCGAGCCGGGCCAGATCGTCTTCGTCATCGTGCCGTCGCCGCGCGACCCCCGATCGCTGCACCCGAAGGTCGTCTCGAACATCCAGGAGATCCGCGCCCGCGGTGCCCGGGTGATCGCCATCGCTGAAGAAGGCGACGCCGCGGTGCTGCCCTTCGCCGACGAGGTCCTGCGGATCCCCCTCGCGACCCCGCTGTTCGAGCCGCTGCTCGCCGTGGCACCGCTGCACATGTTCGGGATGGAGCTCGCCGCCGCCAAGGGCCTCGACGTGGACCAGCCACGCAACCTCGCGAAGTCGGTCACCGTCGAGTAGTCGCGACGGTGATCATCGGGATCGGGGTCGACGTGGTCGACCTGGAGCGGTTCGAACGGGTGCTGGAGCGCACACCGGCGATGCGGGCGCGGCTGTTCACGCCGTCCGAGCAGATCCGTGACGGCGAGCCCCGGCCGATCGCGTCCCTCGCCGCACGGTTCGCGGCGAAGGAAGCCCTGATCAAGGCCTTCGGGTCGAGTGCCGGGCTGAGCTGGCAGGACCTCGAGGTCGTGTCCGACGACCAGCGGAACCCGTCGCTCACCCTGCACCAGGGCGCCCGGCAGGTGGCGGACGCGCGTGGCGTGACGAGCGTGCACCTGTCGCTCTCGCATGATGGAGGGATCGCGACCGCGTTCGTGGTCCTGGAAGGAACAGACGTGGTCCTGGAAGGAACGATCCAGTGAGTGCGTTCACCGGCATCACGCTCGATCGCGGAGCCCTGATCGAGAACTACGCGACCATCGCCGACCGGGTCGCCCCGGCCGGGGTCATCGCGGTGGTCAAGGCGAACGCCTACGGCCACGGGGCCCTCGACGCCGCGCAGGCCTTCGTCGACGCCGGGGCCGAGTGGCTCGGGGTCGCCGACATCGACGAGGCCGTCGCGCTCCGTCAGGGCGGCATCGACGAGGGGGTGCGGATCCTCGCGTGGCTGCACGCCCCCGACGAGGACTTCCGCCGCGCCGCCCAGTTCGACGTCACGCCCGCGGTGTCGAGCGTCGAGCAGCTCTCCGCAGCAGCCGACTCCGACGTCCGCGCCGTGCACCTGTGCGTCGACACCGGCCTGAGCCGCAACGGTGCGGTCGAGTCCGAGTGGGCCGAGCTCTTCGCGACCGCCGGCGCCCTGGCCCGAGCCGGCAACCGCACCCGGGTCGAGGGGCTCATGTCCCACCTGTCGAACGCGTCGCGCACCGACGACCTCGACCAGGACGCCGCACTGCAGCGGGCGCTGGACGGCCTGGCCGCGAACGGCATCGTGCCGGACGTGGTGCACCTCGCCGCGAGTGCCGCGAGCATCGCCGTACCGGAGACCCGCCACGACCTGTCCCGCGTCGGACTCGCCCTGTACGGACTGAGCCCCTTCGACGGTCGCACCTCGGCCGACCTGGGGCTGCGCCCGGCGATGCGGGTCACCGCCGCCGTGCTCCGCACCGTGCCGGTCGCTGCGGGCGACGGCGTCTCCTACGGCTACACCTGGCGCGCCGAGACGGACACCCGTCTCGCCGTGATCGGCCTGGGCTACGCGGACGGCTTCGACCGCGACTTCGGCAACCGGGTCTCGGTGCGGATCGGCGACCGGACGTTCCCGGTGGTCGGACGCGTCGCGATGAACGCCATGCACGTCGACATCGGCGACGCCGACGTCCAGGTCGGCGACGAGGCGGTGCTGTGGGGCGACCCCGCGAACGGCGACCCCGCCGTCGAGGACTGGGCCGACGCCATCGGCACGATCAACTACGAGGTGGTCGCCCGGATCGGCCGCAGCGTGGAACGGAGGACGACGTGAGCTCCGCACCGCTGCGTCAGGCGCGCATCGACCTCGACGCCTACCGTGCCAACCTCGACCGTGTCCGCGAGTGGATGGACCCGGTCGCCGTGATGGCGATCATGAAGGCCGACGCGTACGGGCACGGCCTCGAGCCGATCGCGCTCGCCGCCGTCGACGCCGGGATCCGCTGGATCGGTGTGCTGACGGTGTCCGCCGCCCTGCGCCTGCGCGCGATCGGCGTCGGCGAGGACGTCCACCTGTTCACCTGGCAGCACGACCCCGACCTGGACTTCCGTGACGCCATCGACTCGGCCGTCGACCTCGGCGTCTCGAACGTCGCCGAGCTGCGGCGCATCATCGACGCCGTCGACCAGCGACCGGCCCGGGTGCACCTCGGCGTCGACTCCGGCCTGCACCGCGACGGCGCGACCCCGGCGGACTGGCCGACGCTCGTCGAGCTCGCCCGGGACGCCCAGCGGAACGGCCGCATCGAGGTCGTCGCCGCGTACACGCACCTGGCCGAGGCGTCCGACCACGAGGACAGCGCCGCGGTCGCCGTGTTCGACGCCGCGATCGAGATCGCCGAGGACCTGGGGCTCGACGTCCCGATGGAGCACGTCGCCGCGTCGCTCGCGGGGCTGGAGCGCAAGGAGTTCCGGAAGGACATGGTCCGGATGGGTGCGAACCTGTTCGGCATCCCCGGAGCCGACGGCGTCTCGGCGGCCGACCTCGGCCTCGAGCCGGTGATGACCCTGACCGCGTCGGTCGCGAAGACGAAGCGCGTCCCCGTCGACACCGGCGTCTCCTACGACTACACGTACCGCACCGCGACCGAGACGACCCTGGCCCTCGTGCCCGTCGGGTACGCCGACGGGGTCCCGCGTCTGGCGCAGGGCCGCATCCAGGTCGCGATCGGCGGCAAGCGCTACCCGATCGCCGGCCGCGTCGCGATGGACCAGTTCCTGGTGGACGTCGGCGAGGACGACGTGCAGACCGGTGACACCGTCGTGCTGTTCGGCACCGGCGAGCACGACGAGATGACCGTGCTCGAGTGGGGCGCGGCGCTCGAGACCATCGGCGAGGAGATCGTCTGCCGGATCGGCAGCCGTGTGCCCCGGTCCTATGAGGGCCACGACATCGAGGGACGGGTCGGGGAGTACCTGCGGGGCGAGCGGCCGTGACCGAGTCGGCGCACGTCCTGCTCGACACCACCGTCGACGGCACCGAGGCGATGGGGGAGCTCGGCGCCCGGTTGGCCGCGGTGCTGCACGCGGGGGACCTCGTCGTGCTGACCGGACCGCTCGGTGCCGGCAAGACGACCCTGACGCGCGGGCTCGGGGCTGCACTCGGCGCGCGCGGCCAGGTGTCCAGCCCGACCTTCGTCCTCGCCCGGACGCACCCGACGACCGCTGGCCCGGACCTGGTGCACGTCGACGCCTACCGCCTGTCCGACCCGGTCGAGCTCGACGACCTCGACCTCGACTGGGACGCCGCCATCGTCGTCGTCGAGTGGGGTCGCGGCATGGTCGACGGCATCAGCGACAGCGTGCTCGACGTCGAGATCACGCGTACCACCGGTGCCGACGACGCAGCCGCTCACGACACGGACCCGGACGACGTGCCCGACGAGCCCCGCCGTGTCGTCGTGACCGCCATCGGCCCGCGTTGGGAAGGCGCGGCCCTCTGACCCTGCAGCCCGTCGACGCGGGCGACGTGGAGGCGCTCCGTGCGTTCCTCGTCGGGGCGGACCTGACCCTCGCTGGCCTCGACGAGCCGACGGTGCGGCCGTTCTCGCGTCGCTCCGGTCCGTTGTCCGTTCTGACAGTCGCTCGGCTTCACGCCCGCCGACCGACAGGCACTGGCTGCCGTGCTGCCGGACACGCACCAGGTCCGCCTGTTCCGTCGGACCGGGCAGTTGGACCACGAGGTCGCATGGGCCCGGGAGCAGACTTCCGGCTGACCATCCCGCCGCCGCCCAGGGACCCTCGAGAAGATGAGGTGTGCAGACGCTCATCGTGACCGCCCACCCCGACCCCGAGTCGCTCACGCACCACGTCGCGCATCGGCTGCGCGACGCGCTGCCGTCGGGTTCCGCAGAACTCGCCGACCTCGCCGACGAAGGGTTCGACCCACGGTTCACGCTGGCTGACCGGCAGACGTACCGGACCGGGGCGGTCGCCCCGCCCGACATCGTGGCCGAGCAGCAGCGGATCGACCGTGCAACCGACCTGGTGCTCGTGTTCCCGGTCTGGTGGTGGTCGATGCCGGCGCTGCTCAAGGGGTGGGTGGACCGGGTGTTCGTGAACGGGTGGGCGTTCGACGTCGAGGCCGAGGGCGCGATGCGCCGGAACCTCGGACGGTTGACCGTCCACCTGGTCCCGATCGCGGGTGACGACGCCGGCGTGTACGAGCGGCACGGGTACGGCGAGGCCCTCCGAACGCAGGTCGTGCACGGGATCGTCGACTTCTGCGGGGCTCGGCGTGGCGTCACCGCGTTCGTGCACGACTCGGAGTCCGACGACGCCTCGGCGCGTGGGCGAGCGGTCACCGCCGCCGTGGACGCCGTCCGTCGTGCGGTCGTCGACCGGCACGGGCAGTGACCGATACCCTCGCAGCAGGTCTGGTCAGCGCGAACGGGGGAGCGATGCGCATCGTCTTCGACAACGGGGGCTTCAGCGATCTCGAGGTCAGCACCGTCGACCGCGACGGCGCCGAGCTGGTGTTCCGGTCGTCCGCGGGTGTGGTCGCGGCACGCCACCCCTTCACGGCGGTCGCCCGCTTGGCAGTGAGGGCGACCGATCCGGAGCAAGGTCCGTCGGTGACGGGTGTCACGACGACGGGTACCGACGACGTGTCTTCGCCGATGACGGTGCGCGCGGCACCGACCGGCAACCCGCAGGTCGATGCCGCCCGGCTGGATCGACCCGCCGCTTACGCGCCGTGGACACCGCAGGAGGATGCCGGGTTGGAGGCGATGCTCGCAGCCGGGATGTCGGTACCTGACGTCGCCGTCGTCCTGCGTCGTCAGGACGGCGCGATCCGTTCACGCTTGCGTCACCTCCAGGATGCATCCGAGGCCTCGACGACGGGCACGGTCCGGTTCGAGTAGCCCGACCGCCGGTCCGGCCCGTCGCAGCCGCCTACGATGGACGGGTGCTGCTCGCGATCGACACCTCCGCCGGGACCTCCGTCGCCGTCGTCGACCCGGCCACCGGCGTGGCCCTCGCGACCCGCGACACCGAGGACAGCCGCCGGCATGCCGAGGTGATCGGCCCGTTCCTCGCCGAGACCCTCGCCGACGCCGGCATCAGCGGAGCCGACGTCACCGGCGTCGTCGCCGGCATGGGCCCCGGCCCCTTCACCGGCCTGCGAGTCGGCATCGCCGCCGCCCGCACCTTCGCCGCAGCCCGCGGCGTCCCCGTCCTGCCCCTCGTCAGCCACGACGCCGTGGCCCTCGACCAGCGCGACTCGGGCATCGACGGGCCGTTCGTCGTCCTCACGGACGCCCGACGCCGCGAGGTCTACTGGAGCGCCTACGACGCCGACGGCGTCCGCGTGGCCGGCCCCGGACTCGCCAAGCCCGCCGATCTCGACGACGCGATCCGTGCCTCCCGGCCCGAAGCGGTGGGCTGGGGCCGCCTGACGGTCGCGTCCATCCCGGCCTGGAGGCTCGGCTCGCTCGCCGCGGACCGGCTCGCGTCCGGTGCGGCGTTCGACCAGGACACGCCCCTGTACCTGCGCGATCCCGACGTCACGGTGCCGGGTGCGCCGAAGCGGGTGAAGCAGTGACCCTGCCGGACGGGCTCCGCCTGCGGCGAGCACACCCGCAGGACCTCGACGACATCATGTGGCTCGAGCACGTCTCGTTCCCGACGGACGCCTGGTCGGCGTCCCAGATGTCGGGCGAGCTGTACTCACCGCACGGGTACTACGTCGTGATCGAGACGGTCGACGACGCCTCCGCGCCGCAGGTCGTCGGGTACGCCGGGCTCTCGTCGCTCGCGGGCAACCCGGTGGCCGACGTGCAGACCATCGCCGTCGCCGCGGACCAGCGCGGCAAGGGGCTCGGGCGGGTCCTGTTCACGGAGCTGCTCGACGAGGCCCGGCGCCGCGGTGTGCGCGAGGTGTTCCTCGAGGTGCGCGCGGACAACCCCGTGGCGCAGGCGATGTACACGGCGTTCGGGTTCGAGCACATCGCGACCCGGCCGCGCTACTACCAACCGGACGGCGTCGACGCGTGGGTGATGCGGGCGGAACTGCCCGGCCCGGACGCCGAGCGGTCGTCGGACGTCGGACCCATCGGACAGGAGGCCCTCGGTGAGCGCGACTGAACCACTGGTGCTCGGCATCGAGACGAGCTGCGACGAGACCGGCGTCGGCATCGTGCGGGGGAGCACCCTGCTGGCGAACGTGATCGCCTCGAGCATGGACGAGCACGCGCGGTACGGCGGGGTCGTGCCCGAGGTCGCCGCACGGGCCCACCTGGAGGCGATGACACCGACGCTGCACGAGGCGCTCGACCGCGCCGGCGTCACCCTCGACGAACTCGACGCGGTCGCGGTCACCGCCGGGCCGGGCCTGGCGGGGGCGCTCATGGTCGGGGTGGGCGCTGCGAAGGCGCTCGCCGTGGCCACCGGCAAGCCCCTGTACGGCGTGAACCACCTGGTCGGGCACGTCGGCGCCGACGTGCTGCGTGAGGACGGCAGCGAGATCGAGCTGCCGACGATCGCGCTGCTGGTCTCCGGTGGCCACACGTCGCTGCTGCTGGTGCGGGACCTGGTCGGCGACGTCGAACTGCTCGGCGAGACGATCGACGACGCGGCGGGCGAGGCGTTCGACAAGGTCGCGCGGTTGCTCGGGCTGCCCTACCCCGGCGGCCCCCAGATCGACCGAGCCGCGGCCGATGGTGACCCGGCGGCGATCCGGTTCCCCCGGGGACTGACGCTGCCGAAGGACATGGCCGCGCACCGGTACGACTTCTCGTTCTCGGGGCTCAAGACCGCTGTCGCACGGTGGGTCGAGCGCTGCCGCGACGAGGGCCGCGAGGTGCCGGTGGCCGACGTCGCCGCGAGCTTCCGCGAGGCCGTGGTCGACGTCCTGCTGACCAAGGCCCTGAACGCGTGCCGCGACACCGGCGTCGACCGCCTGCTGCTCGGTGGAGGGGTCGTCGCGAACGCCCGACTGCGCCAGGTCGCCGAGGAGCGTTGCGCGGCGGCGGGCGTGCGGCTGCGGATCCCGCCGTTCGACCTGTGCACCGACAACGGCGCGATGATCGCCGCCGTCGGAGCCCGTCTGGTCGCCGAGGGGCGCGCGCCGAGCGCCCTCGGCATCGCCGCGGACTCGACCCTGCCTGTGACGACCGTCCAGGTCTGACCAGTTCTGCCCCGGTCCTTCTTCGGGAGCCTGTGGGAGGATTCAACCTGGCGTCGGAGAGACCGGACGCCGAGAGGGGTGGACGGTGTCCGATCAGAACGAGTGGCCGAAGCCGGGCGAGACGCCGAACGGACCAGTGAACGGACAGCCCGACGGCACGCCCGCCCCGGACGCCCCGCAGGCTCCTGACGCACCGCAGGCCCCGTCGGCCCCGGAAGCGCCCCAGCACCCGTACGGCCAGCAGCAGGACCCGTACGCGGCGCCGCAGCAGCCGCAGAACCCGTACGGCGCTCCGCAGCAGCAGAACCCGTACGCGGCGCCGCAGCAGTCGAACCCGTACGGTCAGCCGCAGCAGCAGGACCCGTACGCGGCACCGCAGTCCCAGTCGAACCCGTACGCACAGCAGCAGAACCCGTACGCGGCTCAGCAGCAGCAGAATGCCTACGGCGCCCCGCAGAACCCGTACGGTCAGCAGCAGAACCCGTACGGTCAGCAGCAGCCCTACGCGTCGAACCCGTACACCTACCAGCCCTACGCGCAGCGCCCGAAGACGAACGTCCTGTCGATCCTGTCGATCGTCTTCGCGTTCGGCGGCATCATCATCTGGCCGATCATCATTCTGACGAGCCCGGCCGGCGCGATCATGGGCCACATCGCCCTCGGCAAGATCAAGCAGAGCGGTGAGGGCGGCCGTGGCCTCGCGCTCGCCGGCATCATCGGTGGCTGGATCCTGACGGGCCTGTTCATCCTGATCGTCGCCCTGGTGTGGATCTCGATCGCGAACGCGTCGGACTACTCGGACTACTCCGACTACAGCTCGAGCTCCGGCGCCTTCGTCAACTGACGCTGACGGAGCACCGCGCGGCCCCCGGCCGTCAGCCGACCGTGTCGGTGAGCCGCTCGCACAGGATCGCCGTGTGGCGTCCCTCCAGGCGGGTGAGCACGAGCGTGACCCGACCCGACCCGCGCAACCGCAGCCGCTTGCGGAACTGGGCGGGGTCGACGTCGACGCCGCGCTTCTTGATCTCGACGGTGCCGATGCTGTCGGCGGCGAGCCGCGCAGCCAGTCGCTTGACGTCGAGCGGCATCGTGTCGAGCACCCGGAAGCCCTGCGCGAAGGGGGTCGTGACGGCGCGGTCGGACGTGACGTAGGCGATGCCGTCGGACAGCATGTGCCCGTCGAGGCTGCGTGCCAGGTCGCCGATCAGCCGTGCGCGGATCACGGCGCCGTCGGGCTCGTACAGGTGGGCGCCGAGCGGTCCGACCTCGGCGTCATCGGCGTCGGCCGCTCCGGTCATCTCGGCGATGCCGTGTGCGCCGATGACGGTGGCAGCGCGGCGGATCCCGGGGCGGGCGAGGGGGCCGAACCACAGGGCGAGCTCCACGACCTCGCGGTCGACGGAGGTCCACTGCGCCTCGGCGGTGTCCGGGATCAGGTCGCGGTCGATGCCCGGACCGAGCTTCACGCCGGTCGGCGTCGTCGTCGCCGCGGCGAACACGGTGTCGAGCGAGGGCGACCAGTCGTCCGGGTCGGCGAGCCGGCGGGTGTCGGAGTGGCCGGAGGTGCGTCGTGCGGGGTCCATCCACACGCCGTCCACCGAGGACAGGTCGAAGGACGCGGCATCACCGAGTTCCACCCGCGCGTTCGGCCAGACCGCCAGGTTGTGGGTCGCGACGGCCGCGGTCACCTCGTCGCGATCGACGGCGGTGACGTCGAGGTCGAGCGCCGCCATTGCCATGGCGTCCCCGCCGATGCCGCAGCCGAGGTCGGCGACACGGGTCAGCCCGGCCGCGGCGAAGCGTCCGGCGTGCTGGGCCGCGACCTGCAGCCGGGTGGCCTGCTCGAGCCCGGCCTCGGTGAAGAGCATGCGGGACGCGAAGTCGCCGAACTTGCCGCGGGCCTTCAGCCGCAGCTTCGCCTGGGTGAGGACGGCCGCGACGAGCCGGGGATCGTGGCCCTCGGCGCGCAGCCGGGACACCACGCGGACGATCTCGCCGCCGTCGGAGACGCCGGGGGTACGGTCGAGCAGGGCCATCCCGTCGGAGGTCAGCAGTGCGGTGAGTTCGGCGGCGTCCATGCGTCGATCCTCGCAGGTGCTGCGTGTTCTCCGGATCTGCTGGCACTCGGATTGACCGAGTGCCAGAGGCCCCCTAGAGTTGGCGTTGGCACTCTCCTGTGCGAAGTGCCAACCCGGTTTTCATCTGTACCGAGTCCGTACCGAGAAAGAAGAGGTCACCGTGGCCGTCAGCATCAAGCCGCTCGAGGATCGCATCGTCATCCGCCAGGTCGAGGCGGAGCAGACCACCGCTTCCGGTCTGGTCATCCCCGACACCGCGAAGGAGAAGCCCCAGGAGGGCGAGGTCGTCGCCGTGGGTCCGGGTCGCATCGACGACAACGGCAACCGCGTCCCGCTCGACGTCGCCGTGGGTGACAAGGTCATCTACTCCAAGTACGGCGGAACCGAGGTCAAGTACTCGGGCGAGGACCTGCTGGTCCTGTCGGCCCGCGATGTCCTCGCGGTCATCGTTCACTGAGTCGAGTACTCGACACGTCACGCCCCGTCCGGCCTTCGGGCCGACGGGGCGTGACGTGTCTCCGGGGCCCGTCACCCGGGCATTGCGGTCCTGATCAGCCCGCCTGGAGGCCCGGCGCGCGTCCCACGGGTCGGCGGTCGTTCCTAGGATGGTTCCGTGAGTGAACCGAGTCCCGCGCGACCTGTCCGCAGCGAGGCATCCGTCGGCGTGGTGCAGGCCATCGTGGCGTACGGGCTCTGGGGTCTGATGCCCCTGCTGTTCGCGGCCATGGCCCCCGCGGCGGCGTTCGAGATCGTGTCGTGGCGGATCGTCGTCGGCCTGGTGTTCTGCGCGGTCGCGATCGCCGTCACCCGGTCGTGGCTCCGCACCCGCACCCTGATGGCCCAGCGCCGCGTGATGCTCGTGATGGGGCTCGCCGCCGTCCTGATCCTGGTCAACTGGACCGTCTACGTCCTCGCGACGACCACCGGCCACACCGTCGAGGCCGCGCTCGGCTACTTCATCAACCCGCTCGTCACGATCGCGCTCGGCGTCGTGGTCCTGCGTGAACGCCTGCGTCCGGCGCAGTGGACCGCCGTCGGGCTGAGCGTCGTCGCCGTCGTCGTCATCGCCATCGGGTACGGGCAGATGCCGTGGATCTCGCTGGCCCTGGCGTTCTCGTTCGGGCTGTACGGCCTGGTGAAGAAGCGCGTCGGCGGCGCCGTGGACGCCCTGAGCGGCCTGACACTCGAGACCGTGTGGCTGCTGCCGATCGCAGTCGTGGCGCTGGTGGTGCTCGGGGCGACCGGGCTCGGCGGCGGGGTGACGTTCACGAGCGAGGGCTGGGGACACGTGGTCATCACCGTGCTGACCGGGCCGGCGACCGCGGTGCCGCTGCTGCTCTTCGCGTCGTCGGCCCGTCGGGTGAGCCTGTCGACCCTCGGCCTGACCCAGTACCTGGCGCCCGTGATGCAGCTGCTCGTCGGAGTGCTGGTGCAGCACGAGGAGATGTCAGCGGGCCGCTGGTTCGGCTTCGGCATCGTGTGGCTCGCGCTCGTGGTGCTGACGGCGGACTCGTTCGCCGCCGCACGGGCGTCCCGTCGCCGGGCGCTCGCACCCGCCGCGGCCGAGCCGGTCTGACCCGGGCCCCACGGGCCTCCAGGCCGCCCGTCGCTCCGTCCTGCGAAGGCGACACATCCTGCCGGTCGTCCCCGACACCGAAGCGAAAGCGACAGTCCCCCGCGGAGGTTCCGCGGGGGACTGTCGCTTTCGCGAGCGGTGCTGGGCTGTGCCCTACTTCTTCACCGCACCCTGGATGGCGCTCTGGTAGACGGGCTTGTTGTCGCCGTCGAACTTGTAGATGCCGATGTAGGCGCTCGACGGGTCGTTGTTGTCGTCGAACGGGCCGATGCCGGACGGGCCGGTGTAGTGGATGTCCTCGCCGTCGTCCAGGAGGGTCTTGCACTCCTTGAACGTGGTGCACTCGGTGCCGCCGTCAGCACCGGACACGGCAGCCATGTTCGCCTGGATCGTGCCGGAGTCGGTGCCCTTGCCCTTCACCGCGGCGAGGGCGGCGAGGACGGTGGCGTCGTACGACTCCGCCGCGTACGAGTAGTCGGCGAGCGTCTTGCCCGACGAGTCCTTGTAGAAGGCGGCGAGCTGCTTCTTGAAGTCGTCCTTCGGCGAGGCGCCGGGGATGGTGCCCTGGGCGCCGCTGAGGGTGCCCTTGTCGAAGTCCTTCGAGTAGTCCGCCGTGTTGCCGTCGGACATGTAGATCTTCGCTTCGTTCCCCTGGGAGACGAGCTCCGGGATGATCGACTTCGTCTCGTCGAAGGCGAGGACGACGATCGCGTCGGGCTTCGCGGCCAGGGCAGCGGTCACCTCGGACGAGAACGTGGTCTGGCCGGGCGGGAACTCCTGGCCCTCGCCCTTGCCGCCGTAGACGACCTGGCCACCGGAGGCCTCGACGGCCGACTGCACCGAGTTGCGGAGGCCGGTGCCGTAGGTGTCGTTGAAGACCAGGAAGGCGACCTTCGCGTTGCCGTCACCGGTCACGAGCTGACCGAGCGCGGAACCCTGCACCGAGTCCGGCGGTGCGGTCCGGTAGTAGTACGACGAGTAGCCGGAGAGGTCGGACGCGGTGTTCGCGGGCGAGATCTCGACGATGCAGTTGCTCGTCAGCTGGTCGATGACGTTCAACGTGACGGACGAGGACTCGGCGCCGATCGCGACCGGGACCTTCGCGTTGACGAGCTTCGTCGCGGCGGAGCTCGACACGGTCATGTCGTTGCTGTCACCGGAGTCGGTCGCCGGGTCGATCGTGACGTCCTTGTCGAGGACGCCGCCCGCGGCGTTGATGTCCTTGACGGCCAGGCCGACACCGGACTCGGCCGGCGGGTTGAGGTAGGCCAGCGAACCGGTCAGGGGCAGGATCGTGCCGATCTTCAGCGCGTCCGTGCCGGGGGTGTCCGGGGCCTTGCAGCTGGCGGCGGGATCCTTCTTCGCATCGCTCGACGCCGAGCTCGAGGGGGAAGCACTGCCGGTGGTGGAACACGCGGCGAGGAGGACGGCTGCTGCGCCCGCCAACGCCAGTGCCGCGGTGGCACGGGTGGTTCTGATCATCCGTGGAGCCCTTTCTCTGCGCGGAGGCTGTGCCGCTTCGGGTGAATGCGACGCCTCCACTGGATGTCGAGAAACGTAGGGTCCATGTGTTTCGCCCGTGTGACGGGGCGGTACGCAAAGGTGTTTCGTTACCGAGCCGTGACGTTCCTGTGCGCGGGGACAGGGATCGGCACGTTCGTGACGGTGCCGGGGTGGCGACCCGACCTGCGCCAGGCGGATGGTCCGGCAGGGCGTCCGGGAGGCCCGGCGTACGTTCCGCCCCATGAGCGACTTCCAGCCCACCAAAGCCATCGTCACCGGCTCCGAATCCGGGATCGGCCGTGCGACCGCCGTCGCGCTCGCCGAAGCCGGCATGGACGTCGGCATCACCTACCTGTCCGAGCCCGACCGGGCCGAGGAGACCGCGGAAGAGGTCCGGAAGACCGGCCGCCAGGCCTTCGTCGAGCAGATCGACGTCTCGGACCTCGCCGGCGCGGCGGCCGTCATCGACCGCCTGGTCTCTCAGCTGGGCGGCGTCGACGTCTTCGTGGCCGACGCCGGCACCGGCGACAACGCGCCGTTCCTCGAGATGACCCTCGACCAGTGGCGCCACACCGTCTCGACCGACCTCGACGGGGCCTTCGTCACGATGCAGGCCGCGGCGAAGCACATGGCGCAGGCGGGCACCGGCGGCCGGATCATCGGCATCACGAGCGTGCACGAGCACCAGCCCCGCTACGGCTCGAGCGCCTACGACGCCGCGAAGCACGGGCTCGGCGGCCTGCTGAAGACCATGGCGATCGAGCTCGCCGAGCACGGCATCACCGTGAACGCCGTCGCCCCCGGTGAGATCGCCACCCGGATGACCGGCGCCGAGGACGAGGACCCGCACACCATCGACCGCCCCGGTGTGCCGCTCGGCCGTCCAGGCAACGCGTGGGAGATCGCGGCAGCCGTGGCGTTCCTGGCTTCACGCGCGTCGTCCTACATCACGGGGGTGTCCCTGCCGGTGGACGGCGGGATGCTGCAGATGGGCCCGCACGGCGGCTCGCACATCACGTCGAACGACTGGCGTTCGGCGTAGGAGCTCGGCCGGCGGTCCGGTCAGCAGGCCGGCCGGCGGTCCGGTCAGGAGGCCGGCCGGCGGTCCGGCCAGGAGGCCGGCCGGCGGGCCGGTCAGCTCGGCTGGTCGGCTTCGTCGTCGAGTTCGGCCTGGGACCGCAGGACGCAGAACTCGTTGCCCTCCGGGTCGGCGAAGACCACCCATCCGCCGTCCGGGTGGCGCAGGTCGGCGAGCTCCACGGCACCGATGCCGCGGAGCCGCTCGACCTCCTCGTCGCGGGTGCGGTCGGTGGGGCGCAGGTCGAAGTGGATCCGGTTCTTCACGGTCTTCGCCTCGGGCACCTGGATGAAGAGCACCGTGTGCGACCGGTCGGGCGCCATGATCTCGCACTCCTCGTGCCCGGGGGCGTTCGGGTCGTCGGGCAGGTCGACGTACCCGAGCACCTGCTTCCACCACTCGGACTGGGCGTAGGCGTCGCGGGAGTCGATCGTGGTGTGTGAGACGGCGCTGACCATGCGGTGACACTACCGCCGCGGAACGCAGCACTGCGGGGGGCGCGGGGTCAAGACGCCGTCGTGTTACTTCGACGCCGCGGTGCTCGCGAAACACCGCTGAATTCGGCGGCGTTTCGGGGACTCGGCGGCGTCCAACCCACATGACGGCGTCTTGCGCTCTCCGCCGGCCGCTGCTCACGAGTCCGGCTGGCGACGTGCGCTGATCGGCGCTGCACGGAACAGAGGGAGCCCAGCAGCCGACAGCACCGCAGCCGGTGCTCGTGCATCCGCGGCCTCCCGCATCGTCCACCGCGCGAACCCGTGCACCTCCGGCAGTCGACGGAGGGTGTCCTCACGGGTCTTCTCGTCCCAGAGGGCTCGGGGGACGTCGTACTTCAGGCGACCGTCGAACTCCCCGATCACGCCGGCGTCGGGCCACCAGAAGTCCGTTCTGAACCTGCCGCGCGGCGTCTCGAACTCGTGCTGCAACTCCGGGGCAGGAATCCCGAGGAGATGGGCGGTGACGCGGCTGATCGACTCCCCCGGGGATTCGGCCAGCGCGAAGGCGATCGCCGCAGCGGCCTGTCGGCATCCACGCACGCGTCCGAGGGCGTCGAATGCGCCGGTGAGTCCTTCGCGACGGAGCATGTCGAACCGGAGCACGTGGTGGAGGACGACGACGGCGTGGGTGAACGACTGCCGACGTGCGATGTCGAGGACCGTCCGCTCGAGGGACGTCGTCGGGATCCCGTCGACCACGACGCGCTCGCCGTTCCGGATCCGCCCGGTGTGACGGACGACGCCCCGACCGGTGTGCGTCTTGTCGAGCCGGACGTCGATCACGTGCAACCTCCAGTCGGCAGCGTCGAAGTCGGGCAACCCCCAGAGCGCCGCGGCCGAGGTCCCCGAGACGACGCACTCGGACTCCAGGGACCCGTACCGTGCGCGGACGAACAGGCGCCGGCGTTCCAGGAGTGAGAGCGCCTCCCACTCCGGGCGCTCGACGGCGGCGCCGTGGAACAGGCGCACCGGTTCGTGCAGGGCCGACGGGACACGGACCAGGACGGTCTGGGCGAGCGCGTTCATGCCCGAAGCTTGGAACGCGGCCACGGCGCGAGGCGACTCGCACGTCGGACCGGTGGAGAGCCTCCAGGCCGTTTCCGGCTGTGGAGGAGTCGCAAGACGCCGTCGTCTCCGAACCACGCCTGGAAAGCGTTGAGACGCCGCCGAATTCGGCGGCGTCTCAACGACACGACGGCGTCTTGCGGACCAGAATCGGCCCGGACCAGAACTCAGCTGCGGTAGTTCGGCGCCTCGACGACCATCTGGACGTCGTGCGGGTGGGACTCCTTGAGCCCCGCCGCCGTGATGCGGACGAACTTGCCACGGGCCTTCAGCTCGGGGATCGTGCGACCGCCGACGTAGAACATCGACTGCCGCAGCCCTCCGGTGAGCTGGTAGACGACGTTGCCGACCGAACCGCGGTAGGGCACCTGGCCCTCGATGCCCTCGGGGATGAGCTTGTCGTCGTTCGGCACGTCCGCCTGGAAGTAGCGGTCCTTCGAGTACGAGGTCTTCTTGCCACGGGTCTGCAGGGCACCGAGGGACCCCATGCCGCGGTAGGCCTTGAACTGCTTGCCGTTCACGAACACCAGGTCACCGGGGGACTCGTCGGTGCCGGCCAGCAGCGAGCCGAGCATGACGGTGTCGGCACCGGCCACCAGGGCCTTGGCGATGTCGCCCGAGTACTGCAGGCCACCGTCGGCGATGATCGGCACACCGGCTTCGCGTGCGGCGAGGGAGGCCTCGTACACGGCGGTCACCTGCGGCACACCCACTCCGGCGACGACGCGCGTGGTGCAGATGGAGCCCGGGCCGACACCGACCTTGACGGCGTCCACACCGGCGTCGATGAGCGCCTGGGCGCCCGCGCGGGTAGCGACGTTGCCGCCGATGACGTCGATCGCGTCGAACGTCGGGTCGGCCTTCAGGCGACGGACCATGTCGAGCACGCCTTCGCTCTCGCCGTTGGCGGTGTCGACGACGAGCACGTCGACGCCGGCGTCACGCAGGGCCTCGGCACGCTGCCAGGCGTCGCCGAAGAAGCCGATCGCGGCACCGACGCGGAGCCGGCCCTCGTCGTCCTTCGTGGCGTCCGGGTACTGCTCGCTCTTGTCGAAGTCCTTGACGGTGATGAGGCCGCGGAGCTTGCCCTCGGCGTCGACCAGCGGCAGCTTCTCGATCTTGTGCTGCGCGAAGATGGCGATCGCCTCTTCGGGGTCGATGCCCTCCATCGCGGTGATCAGCGGGGCCTTCGTCATGACGTCGCGCACGTACGTGGTGGCCTGCTCGAACGAGGCCACGAAGCGCATGTCGCGGTTCGTGATGATGCCGACGAGGGTGCCGTCCTGTTCGACGACCGGGAGGCCGGAGACGCGGAACTGGCCGCAGAGCGCGTCGACCTCGGCCACGGTGGCGTCCGGGGTCGTGGTCACCGGGTTGGTGATCATGCCCGACTCGGAGCGCTTGACCTTGTCGACGTAGGCCGCCTGGTCCTCGATGGACAGGTTGCGGTGCAGGATCCCGATGCCGCCCTGGCGCGCCATGGCGATGGCCATGCGGGCTTCGGTGACGGTGTCCATCGCGGCGGAGAGCAGCGGGACGTTGACGGAGATCCGCTTGGTGAGCCGGGACGCCGTGGACGCCTCGCTCGGGATGACGTCGGTGTGCCCGGGCAGCAGCATGACGTCGTCGTACGTGAGTCCGATGAATCCGAACGGATCCGGCTGGTCCATGGGTCCCCTTCGTGGGCGAGTGAAGTGTCGAGACACCGGGAACACGACGACGGGTTCCGGATAGGACATGGTAACGCGAGCGGCTGTCGCCGCATTCCGCCTGGAGGCACGGATCGCGCCCGCCTCGGAGCGTTCCTCCACAACGTCACAGTTCGGGTACGAATCACACAGGGAACGTGTTGGAAACACGGGTGTCACAAAATCCCCATAGGTTCCTCGTCATCCGAACGAGAGGCTCTTCCGTGGGATCCATCACTCCTCCGGGACGGGCGCAGCCGCGCCTGTTCCGCCTCCGCCACGCACGACGACGACCGGTCCTGGCGGCCGTGCTCGTCGCCGCGTTCCTGGCGACCTTCCTGATCGACTGGGCGGTCACCCTGCCGGCCTTCAGTGCCACCTCGGCACCGGCCACCAGCCAGGCGTGCACCGTCAGCCCCGACAACGGGTGCATCCAGGGCACGATCACCGACTCCGAGCGTGAACCGGCCGAGGGCGTCGACGTCGACGTGACCGGCCCGAGCGGCTTCGACGAGACGGCCACGACGAACGCCGACGGCCGCTGGTCGGTCAGCGTCGACACGGCCGGCGAGTACACGGTGAGCGTCGACCAGGGCACCCTGCCGAAGGGGCAGTACCTGACGAACGCCGCCGACGCCGAGCGCAAGGTGCAGGCCACCCTGAACGCCAACGTCGGGCAGATCTTCCAGCTGTCCGACCAGAAGGGCGCCACGACCTCGGCGGACTCGTCGGGCGTGAGCATCCAGCGGGCCTGGCAGCAGTTCGCCTCCGGGCTCCGGCTCGGGCTGCTCATCGCCCTGGCGTCCATCGGGCTCTCGCTCATCTACGGCACGACGGGGCTGTCGAGCTTCTCGCACGGTGAGCAGGTCACCCTCGGCGGCCTGCTGGCGTACGTGTTCGCCAACCAGCTCGGCTGGAACATCTGGGTCACCGGCATCGTCGTCACGCTGTTGTGCGCCGCGACCGGGTACCTGCAGGACGCCGCGATCTGGCGGCCACTCCGGCGACGGCGCATCAGCCTGACGCAGCTCATGATCGTGACGATCGGTCTGTCGATCGCCGCCCAGTACGCGTTCCAGTACTTCTTCGGTGCCTCGACGGTCCGCATCCAGCAGGGCAACCCGGAGACCGTGCGGTTCGCCGGCGTCACCCTGACGGTGCAGTCCTACGTCGCCATGGGGATCGCGCTCGTGGTCCTCGTCGCGACCGGGCTCTTCCTGGCGAAGACGCGCTTCGGCCGGGCGACCCGCGCCGTGTCGGACAACCCGGCGCTCGCCGCGGCCTCCGGCATCGACGTCGACCGGGTGATCCGCTTCGTGTGGACGCTCGCCGCCGGCCTCGCGGGGCTCTCCGGCGTGATGCTCGGACTCGTCCTGAACGGCGTGAACTGGCAGACCGGGCTCCAGCTGCTCCTGCTCATGTTCGCCTCGGTCACGCTCGGTGGCCTCGGCACCGCGTACGGCGCCCTGGTCGGCTCGATGATCATCGGCGTCGTCGTGGAGCTCACGAACCTGGTGCTCCCCGGTGACTTCAAGTACGCCACCGCCCTCGTCATCCTCATCCTCATCCTGCTGTTCCGGCCGCAGGGCATCTTCGGCCGCGCCGAGCGGATCGGCTAAGGGAGCACGCGCATGGACTACATCCTCAACCTGCTGTCCTCGCTCACCCAGGAGGCACTCGCCCCGACGACGGCGGCGTTCGCCCTGGCCGCGATCGGCCTGAACGTGCACTTCGGGCTCACCGGCCTCGTGAACATGGGCCAGGCGGCGTTCCTGCTGCTCGGTGCCTACGGCTTCGCGATCTCGATCACGAACGGACTGCCGTTCGTGATGGCGGTCCTCATCGCCCTGCTCGTCGCGATCGTGTTCGCGATCATCCTCGGCATCCCGACCCTTCGGTTGCGCGGCGACTACCTGGCGATCGTCACGATCTCCGGCGCCGAGATCATCCGCATGGTGGGCCGCTCGAGCCTGCTCACCTCGACCACGGGCGGCTCGAACGGCATCACCGGGTCGAGCTACCGCGACCCGTTCACCGCCCTCAGCCCGCTGCCCGACGGCACCACCACGATCCTGTGGTTCACGTACGCGAACAACGGCGTCAACGGTTGGTGGATCCGCATCGCCGCGTGGGCCATGGTCGCCCTGTTCACCCTGGTGCTCTTCCTGCTGATGCGCAGCCCGTGGGGCCGCGTGGTGAAGGCCATCCGCGAGGACGAGGACGCGGTCCGCTCGCTCGGCAAGAACGTCTACTCGTACAAGATGCAGGCGCTCGTGTTCGGTGGGGCGCTCGGTGCGATCGCGGGCATCATCTACGTGCTGCCGAGTTCGGTGCAACCAGACGCCATGGGCCGCTCGATGACGTTCTTCATCTGGACGGCGCTCATCCTCGGTGGTGCGGCGACGGTGTTCGGACCGGTGCTCGGAGCCGTGCTCTTCTTCGTCGTCCGGCTCTTCATCCGCACGCTGGCCGGCGACTTCATCCCCGACTCGATCATGAACGCGCAGCAGGCGGAGCAGTTCTCGTACGTGCTCGTCGGCGTCGCGCTCATGCTGCTCATCGTGTTCCGTCCACAGGGGTTGCTCGGCAACAAGAAGGAGCTGACGTTCAGTGTCTGAGACCTACGGCCACCCCAAGGCCGACCCGATCCTCACCGTCGACGACGTCACCCGCCGCTTCGGGGGCATGACCGCCGTGGACGTCGACCACCTCGAGGTCCAGCGTGGTTCCATCACGGCCCTCATCGGCCCGAACGGCGCCGGCAAGACGACGTTCTTCAACCTGCTCACCGGGTTCGACAAGCCGAGCCCGGGTGCGAAGACGCAGTTCAACGGCGCCACGCTGCAGAAGACGAGCGCGACGCACATCGCGAACAAGGGCATGGTCCGCACCTTCCAGCTGACCAAGGCGCTGTCCCGGCTCACCGTGATGCAGAACATGCTCCTCGGTGCCCGCGACCAGCCCGGCGAGAACTTCTTCGCCGCCCTGGTCAAGCCGGTGTGGGCGAAGCGGGAGCGCGAGATCACGGCCAAGGCCGAGGACCTCCTCGCCCGGTTCAAGCTCGACACGAAGGCGGACGACTACGCCGGTTCGCTGTCCGGCGGGCAGCGCAAGCTGCTCGAGATGGCCCGGGCGCTGATGTCCGACCCGACGATGATCATGCTCGACGAGCCGATGGCCGGCGTGAACCCCGCGCTCACCCAGTCGCTCCTCGGGCACATCCAGTCCCTGCGCGACGACGGCATGACCGTGCTGTTCGTCGAGCACGACATGCACATGGTCCGGCACATCTCGGACTGGGTGGTCGTGATGGCCGAGGGCAAGGTCGTCGCCGAGGGCCCGGCGGACACGGTGATGGACGACCAGGCCGTGATCGACGCCTACCTCGGTGCGCACCACGACACCGACCTGGGTGACGACTCGCTCCTCACCGAGGAGACCTTCGAGGAACTGGCGGAGGAAGTCGCCGAAGAGGACGCAGCAGAGGAGACGACCCGATGACGGACGCAACGGACCCCACGAACGCGAGCAGTGCCTCCAGTCCGTCCCCGGCGGCCACGCTGGAACGCGAGCCGGTGCTCAGCGCGAAGAACCTCGTCGCCGGGTACCTGCCGGGGGTGAACATCCTGAACGGCTGCGACCTGGACTGCTACCCGGGCGAGCTCATCGGCATCATCGGGCCGAACGGTGCGGGCAAGTCGACGCTCCTCAAGGCGCTGTTCGGGCTCGTGTCCATCCGCGAGGGATCCGTCACCCTGCAGGGTGACGACATCACGAACCTCAAGGCGAACAAGCTCGTGCAGGCCGGTGTCGGCTTCGTGCCGCAGACGAACAACGTGTTCCCCTCGCTGTCGATCGAGGAGAACCTGCAGATGGGGCTGTACCTGCGGCCCCGGAAGTTCGCCGAGCGGCTCGAGGTCATCTACGACCTGTTCCCGGTCCTCGCGCAGCGGCGGAACCAGCGGGCCGGATCGCTCTCGGGTGGTGAGCGGCAGTCCGTCGCGATGGCCCGTGCGCTGATGATGGACCCGAAGGTGCTGCTGCTCGACGAGCCGAGCGCCGGACTGTCCCCCGTGCGCCAGGACGAGACGTTCCTGCGGACCCGCCGGATCAACAAGGCCGGTGTGTCGATCATCATGGTGGAGCAGAACGCGCGACGCTGTCTGCAGATCTGCGATCGTGGGTACGTGCTCGACCAGGGGAAGAACGCGTACTCGGGCACCGGGAAGGAACTCGCTGACGACCCCAAGGTCATCGAGCTCTACCTGGGCACGCTCGCCAAGGACGTCGACGCACAGCGCTAGCGCTGTCGTCGGCTACGGGTACCGCTGTGGGGGTGGTATCCGTGACGGGTGGGGCCGTGCGTGGTCGCTTCGCGCCGCACGGCCCCGCTCCTGTACCCGGCCCGGAGGCGCGGCTCGCGTCCGGTCGCACGACTGTGGTCGCATGACGCCGTCGTGTTCTGTTGACGCCGCGGTCCCGTCGAAACGCCTCGGAATTCGGCGGCGTCTCGTTGGTAGGGCGGTGTCCTGCGCTGACGACGGCGTCTTCCGTTGACGACGGCGTCCTCCGTCGCACCCCGGCCCGGAGGCGCGGCTCGCCCCGCGCGGGTCGGTATCGTTCCGCGGGTGCGCACCTCCGGACCCCTCGTGCTCGACGCCCTCGTCTGGCTCGTGTTCATCGCGCTCTTCGTCGGCGCGGCGTTGCTCGTCAAGGTCGCGGCCGTGCTGCTCGTCGTGCTCGTGGTGCTCGCGCTCCTGCTCGGCTTCGTGCTGCGGGCGCTCCGGAAGCGCCGACGGGCGCCGCGGCGTCCGCGCTGACGACTCCGACCGCACCGTCCGGCCCGTGCACGCCGCAGAGCCCGCCCGGTAGGCTGTCCGAGTGAGCGAAGTCGAGATCGGTGCAGGCAAGCGCGGACGTCGGGCGTACGCGTTCGACGACATCGCGGTGGTCCCCTCCAGGCGGACGCGTGACCCGCGCGACGTCAGTGTGCAGTGGTCGATCGACGCGTTCACGTTCGCGTCGCCGATCCTGTCGGCGCCGATGGACTCCGTGTCCTCGCCGGCGACGGTCATCCAGATGGGCAAGCTCGGCATCCTCGGTGTGCTCGACCTCGAGGGCCTGTGGACCCGCTACGAGGACCCGACCCCGTACTACGACGAGATCAAGTCGCTCACCGACGGCAACGTCACGAAGCGCATGCAGCAGATCTACTCGGAGCCGATCAAGGCCGAGCTGATCACCGCACGCCTGGCCGAGATCCGCGCAGCCGGTGTGCCGGTCGCCGGTTCGCTCAGCCCGCAGCGCACCCAGGAGTTCTCGAAGACGGTCGTCGACGCCGGTGTCGACCTGTTCGTCATCCGCGGCACCACGGTCTCGGCCGAGCACGTCTCCCAGACCGAGGAACCCCTCAACCTCAAGAAGTTCATCTACGAGCTCGACGTCCCGGTGATCGTGGGCGGTGCCTCGACGTACACGTCGGCGCTGCACCTCATGCGCACCGGTGCCGCGGGCGTGCTCGTCGGCTTCGGTGGCGGCGCAGCGTCGACCACCCGTGCCGCGCTCGGCATCCACGCCCCGATGGCCACCGCCGTCGCGGACGTCGCCGGTGCCCGTCGCGACTACCTCGACGAGTCGGGCGGCCGCTACGTGCACGTCATCGCCGACGGCGGGCTCGACACCGCGGGCGACATCGTCAAGGCCATCGCAGTGGGCGCCGACGCGGTCATGCTCGGCACCGCACTTGCCCGTGCGACCGAGGCCCCGGGTGGTGGCTACCACTGGGGTGCCGAGGCGCACCACCCCGAGCTGCCCCGCGGCCGCCGGGTCGAGGTGGGCACGATCGCCCCGCTCGAGAACGTCCTGAACGGCCCGACGCCGACCCACGACGGCCGCGCGAACCTCGTCGGTGCACTGCGCCGTTCGATGGCGACGACCGGATACTCCGACGCCAAGGAGTTCCAGCGAGTAGAAGTGGTCGTGGCGCCGTACCACCAGTGACGGTGGCACTCGGGCACGACCCCGGGTGACGCCACGGCGCCGACCGTGACCCGGAGGCGACGATGGCCAAGTCCAGCACGACGAAGCAGACCAGCACGGCCGGACGTCCACGTGACGTCGCGCCCGGCGTGGGGTTCGACCCCGCGGCGAAGCTCGGACCGGACGAACGTGCGGCCGCGATCGAGACGCTGAAGACCAAGGAGCTCGACGTCCTGGTCGTCGGCGGCGGCATCGTCGGTGCGGGCAGTGCGCTCGACGCCGTGACCCGCGGCCTGAGCGTCGGCATCGTCGAGGCCCGCGACTGGGGCTCGGGGACGTCGAGCCGCTCGTCCAAGCTCGTGCACGGTGGCATCCGCTACCTCGAGCAGCTCAACTTCGCACTCGTCCGCGAGGCCCTCATCGAACGCGGCCTGCTGCTCCAGCGCATCGCCCCGCACCTGGTGAAGCCCGTGCGCTTCCTCTACCCGCTCAACCACCGGGTGTGGGAGCGGTTCTACATCGGCATCGGCATGGCGATGTACGACGTGTTCAGCTGGTCCGGCGGCCGTCCGCCCGGCGTCCCGCACCACCGGCACCTCAGCCGGAAGCAGGTGCTCAGGAACATGCCCGGGCTCAAGAAGGACGCCTTCGTCGGCGGCATGACGTACTACGACGCCCAGGTCGACGACGCGCGCTACGTCGCGTCGCTCGTGCGCACCGCGGCCTCGTACGGTGCCGAGGCAGCGAGTCGCGTCCGCATCGAGGGGTTCATCAAGGTCGGAGAGCGCGTGGTCGGCGCGCAGGCCCACGACATCCAGACCGGCGAACGGTTCGAGATCCGCGCGAAGCAGGTCGTCAACGCCACCGGTGTCTGGACCGACGACACCCAGGCGATGATCGGCACCCGCGGCCAGTTCAAGGTGCGGGCGTCGAAGGGCGTCCACCTCGTGATCCCCCGAGACCGGTTCCAGTCGAACACGGGCATGATCCTGCGCACCGAGAAGAGCGTGCTGTTCGTCATCCCGTGGGGCCGGCACTGGCTCGTCGGCACGACCGACACCGACTGGTACCTCGACAAGGCGCATCCGGCAGCGACCGCGGCGGACATCGACTACATCCTCGAGCACGTCAACAAGGTGCTCGCCGTCCCGCTGACCCGCGAGGACGTCGAGGGCGTCTACGCCGGACTCCGGCCGCTGCTGGCGGGGGAGTCCGACCAGACCTCGCAGCTCAGCCGGGAGCACGTCGTCGCCCACACCGTCCCGGGCCTCGTCGTGGTCGCCGGCGGCAAGTGGACCACCTACCGGGTGATGGGCAAGGACGCCATCGACGAGGCCGTCGCGGCCATGGACGGCAGGATCCCGGAGTCGACGACCGAGGACATCCCGCTCCTCGGTGCCGAGGGCTACCCCGCCGCGTGGAACCGACGCGCCCGCACCGCACGGAGCTTCAACGTGCACAAGGTCCGCATCGAGCACCTGCTCAACCGGTACGGCACCCTCGCGACCGAGGTGCTGCAGCTCGTCGAGCAGGACCCCGCGCTCGCCGAACCGCTGCCGGGGGCCGACGACTACATCGGCGCCGAGGTCGTCTACGCCGCCTCGCACGAGGGCGCCCTGCACCTGGAGGACGTCCTCGCCCGTCGCACCCGCATCTCCATCGAGGCCTGGGACCGCGGCGATTCCGCAGCGCCCGTCGCCGCGAAGCTCATGGCGGACGTGCTCGGGTGGGACCAGGAGACGACCGAGCACGAGGTCGCGAACTACCTGAAGCGCGTCGCCGCCGAACGGGAGTCGCAGCTGCAGCCCGACGACGAGAACGCGGACCGTGTGCGGCTCGAGGCCCCGGACATCGCGTTCGGCTTCGACGAGGACGACGTGGTCGTGGGCGGCGGCCGCTCGGACGGTGCCGAGGGCGCGAAGGCGTCCGACGAGCAGGTCGTCGGCGAGAAGACGAGCGAGCCGGAGTAGCGAGGCCAGCAGACGCCGTCGTGTCACCGAGACGCCGCCGGAACTGGCGGCGTCTCGGTGCCGACGAGGCGTCTCGACAAGACGACGGCGTCTTGCGGAGTCCACCCGCGCCTCCAGACCGGAAGGACGGAAGACCGGACTGGAGGCCCGTGGTGCGTCCGTCAGACGGCGCGCGCCCGCACGGCGGCGCGGCGCACGTGCACCGACTGGCCGACCACGAGCACCACCGGGATCGCGATCAGCGCGACGAGGCTCGTCACGTACAGCACGCCCGACCAGATCGTGTGGGCACCACCGCCGACCCCGTAGGCGTCCGCGACGTCCATGCCGAGGGCGATCGCCGCCACGAACGACATCGGCGTCCCCATCACCACGACGGCGAGCAGCACCGCCGCGATGACGTGCGCCGCTGCCCGGGTGATGAGCAGCAGCACCGACAGCCCCGCGGCGAACAGCACGCCGACGACGGCGATCCCGACGACGGTCGCGACGTCCGCCCCGACCGGGAAGCCCTGCTGCGTGAGCTCGGCGTGGATCTCGGCCAGGGTCGCACCGGGGACCGCGGCGAGCGGGTCCAGCACCAGTGTGTCCACCGCCAGCAGCGCTGCGTACAGCGCGACGACCAGCACCCCGACGACGGCGACGACGATCCGTGTTCTCCCCATCCACAGAACAGTAGTGCGCGGAATGCGCGGGACCACCGGGTGGTTAGCATGGGGGTACTCGAAGAGGGAGCCATCATGGTCGACGTCCATCGCGTCAAACTCCCCGGAGTCGGCGTGCTGCACAGCTTCTACACCGACGACGGTGGCAAGTGCGGTGTCATCACGCACCGGTCGGGGCACTCCGACCTCATCTCGTTCGCCGACGTCTCCGACGGCGCGGACAAGTCCGAGAAGGTCTCGCTGCGTCTCAGCGAGGACGAAGCGCACACGCTCGCCGAGCTGCTCGGCGGCACCCGGATCACCGAGGGCCTCGACAAGCTCGACGAGATCCCCGGGCTCTCCATCGACTGGTTCTCCGTCGACTACGACGACGCCATCGCGGGCAAGCCGCTCGGCGACCTGCACGACTCGGGCTTCATCGGCCTGACCGTCGTCGCCGTGGTGCGTGGTGACAGCGCCAACCCGGCACCCTCGTCGGACTTCGTCGTCTTCCCCGGAGACACGATCGTCGTCGCCGGTTCCCCCGAGAAGGTCGCCAAGGCGTTCTCCTTCTACCGCAGCGGAGAGCTTGCGGCCGCCTCGGCCGAGGCCCCGCGGAAGAGCTAGCGCATGCACCTGGGTGGTGAGCTGCTCACCATCGGTGTGCTCTTCGTCATCGCCTACGTCCTGGGCCGGCTCGGCAAGACCATCGGTCTGCCGGCCATCCCGATCTACATGGTGGTCGGACTCGTCGCGAGTCCGAACACGCCGTGGTTCGGGCTGAGCGTCGAGTCCCACACGATCGAGCTCATCGCGACGTTCGGGCTCATCCTGCTGCTGTTCAACCTCGGGCTCGAGTTCGACCAAGAGGAGTTCTACGGCAACGCCGGCAAGCTCCTGGTGTCGGGCGGCACCTACGTCGTCATCAACATGGGCGTCGGGTTCGCCTTCGGGTTCTCGCTCGGCTGGGGCACCCGTGAAGCCCTGATCATCGCGGGCATGACGGCGACGTCCTCGAGCGCCATCGTGACGAAGCTCCTCATCGAGCTCCGGCGCCTGGCGAACGACGAGACGCCGATGATCCTCGGCGTCACCGTGATCGAGGACGTCTTCATCGCCGTCTACCTGGCGATCGTCTCCGTGGTGCTGTCCGGCGACACCAACGTCTGGGCCGTCGTCGGCAAGCTGGCACTCGCGTTCGGGTTCCTCATCGTGATGTTCACGCTCGCGCGCTTCGCGGGCAAGTGGGTCTCGAAGATCTTCGCCACTCGTGACGACGAGCTGTTCACGGTGCTGTTCTTCGGACTCGCGGTCATGTTCGGCGGCATCGGCGACCTGCTCGGCGTGACCGACGCCATCGGTGCCTTCGTCATCGGCCTGCTCTGCGGAGCGACCCGGTACCGCGACCGCATCGAACAGCTCGCCCTGCCGATGCGCGACGTCTTCGCCGCGTTCTTCTTCGTCAACTTCGGGCTCGGCCTCGACCTGTCGACCTTCGGCGAGGTGCTCTGGCCCGTCCTCGGCGCCATCGGCATGACGGTCGTGCTCAACGCGGTCGCCGGCCAGATCGTCGCGCGGATGAACGGCTTCAACGTCCAGCAGGGCATCAACACCGCCGTCATCCTGGTGAACCGTGGCGAGTTCGCGCTGATCCTCGCGACGCTGTCGGCTGCCGCCGGGCTGGAGGCGCGGATCACCGCCTTCGCGGGCCTCTACGTCCTCTGCATGGCCGTCCTCGGGCCGCTGCTCGCGGTGAACTCCGACCGGATCGGCCGCCTCGTGGTGCGCCCGGGTCGGCTCATCCGCCTGCGCGGACGCCTGGGCGGCCGACGTGCCGTCGCCGCGGCAGCCGCCGCCGAGAGCGCCGAAGCGGCCGAGGCCGAGGCGGACGCCAGCGCCGCGGCACGGAAGGCCGAGCGGGACCGCCAGTTCGCCGAGGAGTTCGCGCTCGTCGAGGCTGCTGGCAGGGACGAGCGAGACAATGAGGGGTCCGAGCCGACGTCCGCCCCCGTGACGTCGCCGGTCGAGATCCCCGCCGAGCGCCCCGAGCGCCCGGTCCGACAGCGCGATCCGGAGTACTGATACAGATGTGGGCCGTTGCCCGACGACCGAGGTGGATCGCGCTGCTGTTGCTGGCGCTCGTGCTGGCGGCGGTGTTCGCCGGGCTGGGCAAGTGGCAGCTGGAACGGTCGATCGCCAACGGCAAACCCCTGCCGGCGACCACCGAGACCCGCCGCACGCTCGAGGCGGTCACCACTCCCGAGCGCCCCGTCAGCGAGAGCCTCGCCGGGCAGAGGGTCACCGTCACCGGGACCTTCGTCGCCGACGACACCACCGTCCTGACCGGCCGCACCGGGGGTGGGAAGTACCAGACCGTCGGGCACCTGGTGGACTCGGACGGTGGGGCGAGCCTCCCGGTCGTCATCGGGTGGTCCGACCAGCGGTCGGCCGCCGTCGCCGGGGGCGAGCGCCTGGCGGACGGGCAGACGCTCACGATCCAGGGTCGCTACTACCCGGCCGAGTCGCCCGACCAGGACGCCTACAAGAAGGGCGAGTACTCCGCCGTCGCGCCCGCCCGGTTCGTGAACACCTGGCAAGCCTTCGACGACCGCATGTACCTCGGGTACGTCGTCGCCGACGGCACCACCGCGAAGGCCGCCAACCTCGGCACCATCGCCGACCGTGCACCGTCGCGCGAGGTCCAGTTCGACTGGCTCAACCTGTTCTACGCGATCGAGTGGGTCGTGTTCGCCGGCTTCGCCGTGTTCCTCTGGTACCGGTTCGTGAAGGACGCCTGGGAGCGCGAGCAGGAAGAGGAGCGCGAGGCAGCGCTCGCCACCGAAGCCGACGCGCTCCGACGGTAGGATTGCCGGCATGGCCCTGACCGTCCGAACCCGTGACATCCCCAAGATCCCGGGGGCGGTGAAGTGGTACCGCGTCTCGGCGTACATCACCGGTGTGCTGCTGCTCGCCCTGGTGGTCGAGGTCATCATCAAGTACACGCCGCTGCAGCTCGAGATGCAGCTCGGCAACGGTCCGTTCTTCGTGCCCAACGGCACGGCGGGCGAGACCCCGGGCACGTTCAACCTGTCGATCGCGATCCTCATCGCCCACGGCTGGCTGTACGTGCTCTACCTGTTCACGGACTTCCGTCTGTGGAGCATCATGCGCTGGAGGCCGTCGCGCTTCCTGCTCATCGCCCTCGGGGGCATCATCCCGTTCATGTCCTTCGTGGTCGAACACCGCATGCAGCAGCAGGCCATGGACACCTACCACGAGCTGATCGCTGCCCAGCAGCGTGAGAAGGAGGCCGCTCGGTGAGCGAGACCGAACAGCGTCCCGTCCTCGTCGTCGACTTCGGGGCCCAGTACGCGCAGCTCATCGCGCGTCGGGTCCGTGAAGCGAACGTCTACAGCGAGATCGTGCCGCACTCCATCACCGCGGACGAGATCCGCGCCAAGGACCCGGCGGCCATCGTGCTGTCCGGTGGTCCGTCGTCCGTGTACGAAGAAGGCGCGCCGTCCCTCGACGGTGACATCCTCGACCTCGGCGTCCCCGTGCTCGGCATCTGCTACGGCTTCCAGGCCATGGCGACCGCCCTCGGTGGCGAGGTCGCGAACACCGGTCTGCGCGAGTACGGCGCCACCGACGTGACGCTCGCCCCCGGCACCAGCACCCTGCTCGGCGACCAGCCGGCGGACCAGGTGACGTGGATGTCGCACGGCGACTCCGTGGCCAAGGCCCCGGCAGGCTTCGAGGTGCTCGCCTCGAGCGCATCGACGCCCGTCGCGGCGTTCGCGTCCGACGAGCGCAAGCTCTACGGCGTGCAGTGGCACCCCGAGGTCAAGCACTCCGTGTACGGCCAGGCCGTGCTCGAGAACTTCCTGCACCGTGCCGCGGGCCTGCCCGGCGACTGGAACTCCAGCAACGTCATCGAGGAGCAGGTCGCCCGCATCCGCGAGCAAGTCGGCTCCGCACGGGTCATCGCCGGGCTCTCCGGTGGTGTCGACTCCGCCGTCGCCGCAGCCCTGGTGCACAAGGCCGTCGGCGACCAGCTCACCTGCGTCTTCGTCGACCACGGGCTCCTGCGTGCCGACGAGCGCAAGCAGGTGGAAGAGGACTACGTCGCCTCCACCGGTGTCCGGCTCATCACGATCGACGCCGAGCAGCAGTTCCTCGACGCCCTCGCCGGCGTGAGTGACCCCGAGCAGAAGCGCAAGATCATCGGGCGCGAGTTCATCCGCACGTTCGAGGGCGCGGCCGAGGCACTCGTGCTCGAGGCTCGCGGTGACGACGAGGCCGGCGAGGTCAAGTTCCTCGTGCAGGGCACGCTCTACCCCGACGTCGTCGAGTCCGGCGGCGGAGCGGGCACCGCGAACATCAAGTCGCACCACAACGTCGGCGGCCTGCCCGAGGACATGACGTTCGAGCTCGTCGAGCCGCTGCGCACCCTGTTCAAGGACGAGGTCCGTGCGGTCGGCCGGGAGCTCGGGCTGCCCGAGGTCATCGTCGGTCGCCAGCCGTTCCCCGGTCCGGGCCTGGGCATCCGCATCGTCGGCGAGGTCACGAAGGAGCGCCTCGAACTGCTCCGCGCGGCCGACAAGATCGCACGCGAAGAGCTCACCGCGGCCGGCCTCGACCAGGAGATCTGGCAGTGCCCGGTCGTGCTGCTCGCCGACGTCCGCTCCGTGGGCGTGCAGGGCGACGGCCGGACCTACGGGCACCCGATCGTGCTCCGTCCGGTCTCGTCCGAGGACGCCATGACCGCCGACTGGACGCGTCTGCCGTACGACACCCTCGCGAAGATCTCGAACCGCATCACGAACGAGGTGCCCGACGTCAACCGGGTCGTGCTCGACGTCACGTCGAAGCCGCCGGGGACGATCGAGTGGGAGTAGGGCTCCCCAGAGCAACGGAAGGCCCGGCACGCGTCACGCGTGCCGGGCCTTCGTGCGTCCGGGGGCGCTGCCGGGTCGTGGGCGTGGGCGCTGCTGGGGCCGTCGAGCGGTCACAACACCCCGCGGGCCCGATGCCGAGCGGTCAGGAAGTGTCGGCTGGCCTCGGCCCAGGCGACACTTCGTGACCAGTCGGCGGGCGTTGGCGGGGTGTTGTGACCAATGGGGCCACCCCGCCGCCGCTCCCGCCAGCACCGCCGGCCCGGGAACGACGAAGGGCCCCGGCAGCGCCGGGGCCCTTCGCGTGTGCGGTGGTACTAGTTGCGCGAGCTGCTCGCGATGATGGCGAGGATGCGCAGGATCTCGAGGTACAGCCAGACGAGCGTCACGATGAGGCCGAACGCTGCGGTCCAGGCGTAGATGCGGGGCGCGCCGCGCTCGACACCGGTCTTGATCTGGTCGAAGTCGAGGATCAGCGAGTACGCGGCCATCAGCACGACGAACACGCCGATGAGCACGCCGAGCGGGATGCCGAAGAGCGTCACGCCCATCAGGCCGAACGCGCTCTGCGTCACGCCGGTCCACATCAGGACCAGGTTCACGAGGGAGAACGCCATGTACCCGACCATCGCGATCAGGAAGAAGCGCGTGGCCTTCGGGGTCGCGCGGACCTTGCCCGAGCGGAACAGGAGCAGGGTGACGAAGAACACACCCAGCGTGCCGAACACGGCCTGGGGCACGATGCCCTCGAACGCGGTGTTGTAGAACCCGGAGATACCGCCGACGAACAGCCCCTCGAAGAACGCGTACGTCAGGATCAGACCCGGCGACGGCTTCTTCTTGAAGGTGTTGACGAGCGCCAGGACGAACCCGACGAGTGCGCCGACGATCCAGACGACCGGGGGCAGGTTCCAACCGGCCACCGCGCCGACGACGAGCACGCCGAACGCGAGCAGCGTCTTGACGATGGTGTCTTCGTACGACATGCGGTCGGTGTCCACCGGGGACGCAGTCGGGCGGTCGTACATGTACTGCAGCTGCTCGGGGGTCATGCCGCCCTGGGCCTGCTGCGGGGTCTGTCCCCAGCCGGCCTGCTGCTGACCAGCACCGCGCCCGCCCCAGGTGTTTGCCCCCTGTGCGTTGAAGGCGGGGGACTGGTCGAAACCGGGCTTGAAGGCCATGGTGTCCTCTTCCTAGGAGATTCGAGTCCTCTCAGCCTAGGGGCGCTCGGTCGCGGAAGGCTGAGGATTCGCGGCGAGCGGACGCGGCCCAGCGGGCCCCGACGAGGGAAGCCTAGGGTCGCCCGCTGCACGCGCGCCCCGAGGACGTCGAGAGTCCGCCGTCGAGCCCGTCGAGCCCGTCGAGCCCGTCGAGCCCGTCGAGCCCGTCGAGCCGGCCCGTCCGGACGGCAGCGCCGGGTAGAGCCAGGTGACGAGCGCGACCGAGATCGTCATGAGCAGGAACCACGCCACGATCTTCGTCGGCGCCACCGGCTGCCACACCGCGAGCTGTGCCGGGTAGCTCCACGCCCCGGCCCAGGTCGCGACGTTCTCGGCTGCCCAGATGAACACCGCGACGAGGCCCATCGCGACGAGCACGGGCATCCGCAGTGTCGCCCGGTGGATCCGGACGTGCATGGTCGTGCCGGCGAAGAGCAGCAGCACGAGCGCGAGCAGCAGGTACCGGGCGTCGGCGACGAAGTGGTGGCCGAAGAAGTTCAGGTAGATCCCGCACGCCACGACTGCCAGCAGCCACTGCCGCGGGTACCGGTCGAACCGCAGGTCGAACAGCCGGTACACCCTGACCATGTACGACCCGACGGCGCCGTACATGAAGCCCGAGAACAGCGGCACCCCGGCGACGACGAACAGCCCACCGGGCTCGTAGGTCCACGAGCCCATGTGGGTCTTGAACACCTCCATCGCGGTGCCGACGACGTGGAACAGCAGCACGACGCGGAGTTCGCGGACGGTCTCGAGCCCGAACACGAGCATGCCGACCTGCAGCAGCACGGCCGCGATCGTCAGCACGTCGTTCCGCATCGCCGCCGGCACGGTCAGGTGCACCACGGCCATGGTCGTGAGCAGCAGCGCCCCGAACGCGCACGCCCAGGCCTGCTTCGCGCCGAACACCAGGAACTCGGTGACGAACACACGGACGGGCCGGTGCGGTTGGTGCCCGGCGTCGAGCAGACGGCGTGCGGCCCGGTCGATCCGGGCCTCGACGGCGGTGGAGAGCGAACGGACGGTCATGCGGTGATGCTCCGCGTCGTCGCTGGGAACAGCGGCGCTCGGAGCGACGGGTGTGTCCCCAGACACAGGCGCCCGCTGGTCACCCGCGGCAAGTAGGGTCGCGCCATGACCCTCGTGATCGCCCACCGCGGTGCGTCCGGCTACCGTCCCGAGCACTCGCGGAGCGCGTACGACCTCGCGATCGAACTCGGCGCCGACGCGATCGAACCGGACCTGGTGCCCACGAAGGACGGCGTGCTGGTGCTCCGGCACGAGAACGAGGTCTCGGGCACCACGGACGTCGCCGACCACCCCGAGTTCCGGCACCTGCGCACGACGAAGACCGTCGACGGCCAGACCCTGACCGGCTGGTTCACCGAGGACTTCACGTGGGCCGAGCTGCAGACGCTCCGCACCCGCGAGCGCCTGCCGGTGCTCCGCCCGGGATCCGCCGAGCACGACGGTGTGCAGCCGATCCTGCGGCTCGTCGACCTGCTCGCCGTCCTCGATGCCGCACCCCGCCCGGTCGGGCTCGTCGCCGAGGTCAAGCACGCCGCGTACTTCGACCGCGCCGGGTTCCCGATGGGTGAACTCGTCGACGCCGCGCTCGGCGAGGCCGGGTGGCGGCGGGACGAGCGGCTCACGGTGGAGAGCTTCGAGAAGGGCGTGCTGCGCGACCTGCGCGAGCGGGGGACCGGTGGTCGACTCGTGTACCTCCAGGAGGCCCGTGGCAGTGCCGCGGACGACCTCGCGTCCCACGGATCGCTCGCCCCCACCTACGCCGCCGAGCGCTCCGAGGACGCGCTCGCGTCGTTCGCGACCGAGTTCCACGGCATCAGCGTCGACCTCGGCACCCTGATGGCCGGCGTCGACAGCGTCGCGCTCGACGACCCGACGCCGGTGCGCAGCGCGATCGTCGACCGCGCCCACGCCGCGGGGCTCGCGGTGTACACGTGGACCCTCCGGCCGGAGAACCGGTTCCTGCCGTCGCCGTTGCGTCGTGGTGGCGACGTCGCGGCGTTCGGCGACTGGGAGCGGTGGTTCACGTCCGTGATCCGCACCGGACTCGACGGGGTGTTCGCCGACCACCCTGACCTGGCGGTGCTCGCCCGGTCCGCTGTCGGGGGTCCCGCCTAGACTGTCCCGGACATGACGATCGTGCTCGACCCCTTCGAATCGACGCCCGAACCGGGCGCCGGTGCCCGCGCGTACGAAGACCCGTTCACCGCGGGTCTGAACCCTCAGCAGAAGGAAGCCGTCGAGTACCGCGGCGAGTCCCTGCTGATCGTGGCCGGTGCCGGTTCCGGCAAGACGAGCGTGCTGACCCGCCGCATCGCGCTGCTGCTCGCCAACCGCGAAGCCTGGCCGTCGCAGATCCTGGCGATCACGTTCACGAACAAGGCCGCGGCCGAGATGCGCGAGCGCGTCCGGGCCCTGGTCGGTGGCGAGGCCGAGGGGATGTGGATCTCCACGTTCCACTCAGCGTGCGTGCGCATCCTGCGGCGCGAAGCCGAGCGGTTCGGGTTCCCGCAGTCGTTCACGATCTACGACTCCGCCGACTCCAAGGCGCTGCTGAAGCGGATCATCAAGGAGCTCGAGGCCGACTCCCTCGGGCTGACCGTCGGCGCCGCGGCGTCGAAGATCTCGAAGCTCAAGAACGAGCTGCAGGACATCGACACCTACGCGCGCAACATCAACGTGAACGACCCGCAAGAGGTCATGTTCACCGAGGTGTTCCGGCGCTACACGAACGAACTCCGCCGGGCGAACGCGTTCGACTTCGACGACCTCATCGGCCAGACGGTGTTCCTGTTCCGGGCCTTCCCGGACGTCGCTGCCCTGTACCAGCGCCGCTTCCGGTACATCCTGGTCGACGAGTACCAGGACACGAACCACGCCCAGTACGCCCTGATCCGTGAGCTCACCCGCCCGGTGCCGGTCGAACAGGTCGACAAGCTCGAGGACTCCGGCCAGCACGTCGCCCGGATGCGGGAGACCGACGGGTCGATCGCCCCCGCGTCCCTGACGGTGGTCGGCGACTCCGACCAGTCGATCTACGCGTTCCGCGGGGCGGACATCCGCAACATCGTCGAGTTCGAGCGGGACTTCCCGAACTCCAAGACGATCCTGCTCGAGCAGAACTACCGCTCGACGCAGAACATCCTCGACGCGGCGAACGCCGTCATCGCGAACAACTTCGACCGCCAGGCGAAGAGCCTGTTCACCGACGTCGGTGCCGGCGAGAAGATCGTCGGCTTCACCGGGTACACCGGCCACGACGAGGCGCAGTTCGTCGCCGACGAGATCCAGCGCCTGCGTGAAGACGGCATGGACTACCGCGACATGGCGGTGTTCTACCGGACCAACTCGCAGACCCGTGCGCTCGAGGAGATCTTCATCCGTGCGGCGATCCCGTACCGGGTGCTCGGCGGCACGAAGTTCTACGAGCGCGCCGAGATCAAGGACGCCATGGCGTACCTGATCACCGTCGCCAACCCGGCCGACCCGATGGCCCTGCGCCGCATCCTCAACGTGCCCAAGCGCGGCATCGGCTCGGTCACCGAGACCACGCTGCAGCGCTACGCCGACGAGCACGAGACCACGATGCGCGACGCCCTGCGGCACGCGGGCGAGCTCGGGTTCGGGCCGAAGGTGCGGAACGCCATCACCGAGTTCGCGGCGCTGCTCGACTCCGTGTCCGAGAAGGCCCCGACGCAGCCGGTGGTCGACACCCTGACGCAGCTGCTCGACGGCTCCGGGCTGCTCGACAACCTGCGGAAGTCGCCCGACGCGCAGGACGCAGCCCGTGCCGACAACATCGACGAGCTCGTGGCCGTGACGCGTGAGTTCCAGAAGAACAACCCCGAGGGCACGCTGTCGGACTTCCTGACCGAGGTCTCGCTGGTCGCCGCGGCGGACGAGCTCGACGACTCTTCGGGAACGGTGTCGCTGATGACGCTGCACACCGCGAAGGGCTTGGAGTACGACGCGGTGTTCCTGACCGGCGTCGAGGAAGACCTGCTCCCGCACCGGATGTCCGCCAACGAACCCGGCGGGCCGTCGGAAGAGCGCCGGCTGTTCTACGTGGGCATCACCCGCGCCAAGAAGGTCCTGTTCCTGTCCCTCGCGATGACCCGCGCCCAGTTCGGCGACGTGAACGTGGCGATGCCCTCGCGCTTCCTGCAGGAGATCCCCGAGGGGCTCATCGAGTGGAAGCAGTCCCCGGGCATGGCGAACAGCCGTGGTGGCACGCAGCCCCGCGCCCTGAACGCCAAGCGCGACGGCGGCTTCGGCGGCGGTGGCGGTGGCTACCGCGGTGGTGGCGGCTGGGGCGGCGGCTCGTACGACCGCGCAGCGGCGGCCTCGAAGACCCGCCCGAAGACCGAGTGGGCGAACCGGGTGTCCGGGCAGGTGCGCGACAACGGCGACATGGAACTCGTCGCCGGCGACCGCATCAAGCACGTCGACTTCGGTGAGGGCACGGTGTCCGCGGTGACGGGTCAGGGTGCCAAGCGCATCGCCGAGATCGCGTTCGACTCAGCGGGCCGCAAGAAGCTCCTCATCAAGATCGCCCCGATCGAGAAGCTGTAGGAGCCCTCACCGGTCCACACCGAACCGGAAGCGCGGCCGGTCCGGAGTTCACGGAACGGACCCGGGCGTTCCCCGTGATCGGCAGCACCCCGGCCGTCGCGGATGCTGACAGTGGCACCCGCTGAGGCCCGCACACCCCGGCCATCCTCACGACGCACGCCCTGGTCCCGCCGGGCGGGGACGCCTGGCCCGTCCGGCAGACGAGCGTCTGACACGCACGGCCGGACAGCCGCCCCTCGTTCGGGTCGCACGATCACGGTTTGTGAGGTTAGCCTTACCTAACGTGACACCTTCCATCGAACTCCTGACCACCGCCACCGCCGAGCGCTACCGCTCCGCCGTGACGTCCACGGTGGACCGTCTGGCCGACCGCTTCGCCGCCGCCGACCGTCCGACGACCGACACCGCTCCCGAGGTCCTCCGGGCACTGGTGCAGGACGTCGACCTCGACGCCGAACCCCTCGGGACGGACCGTGCACTCGCCGAACTCGACGAGCTGTTCGTCCGCGAGGCCGTCTGGTTCCACGACCCGGCGTACCTCGCGCACCTGAACTGCCCGGTCGCGCTGCCCGCGGTCGCCGCCGAGTCGGTCCTGGCCGCCGTGAACCCGTCGGTCGACACCTGGGACCAGTCCCGTATCGGCACCGAGATCGAGCGGCACGTCGTCGCCTGGCTCGCCGGTCGGATCGGGTTCGCCGCGGGGGACGGCGTCTTCACCTCGGGCGGCTCGCAGTCGAACCTGCAGGCCCTGCTGCTGGCGCGCGAGGCCCTCGGCACCAGCGGCACCGTGTTCACGACCGCGGAGACCCACTTCAGCATCGCGAAGTCGGCGCGGCTGCTCGGGCTCGAGGCCGTGGTCGCCGTCGCCACCGACCACGCCGGCCGGATGGTGCCGGCCGCCCTCGCCGAGGCGATCGCCGCCGCCCGCGCAGCCGGGCAGACGCCGATGGCCGTCGTCGCCACCGCCGGCACCACCGACCGCGGGGTGATCGACCCGCTCGAGCCGATCGCGGACGTCTGTGACCTCGAGGGAGTCTGGCTGCACGTCGACGCCGCGTACGGCTGCGGGCTGCTCGTGTCCCCGACCCGCCGGCACCTGCTCGACGGCGTCGAACGGGCCCGAAGCGTGACCGCCGACCTGCACAAGTCGTTCTTCCAGCCGGTGTCGTCGAGCGCCCTGCTCGTGCAGCGCCCGGAGGACCTGCGCCGCACCGCCTGGTACGCCGACTACCTGAACCCCGAGGACGCCGCCGAGCCGAACCAGGTCGACAAGTCCCTGCAGACGACCCGCCGGTTCGACGCCCTGAAGCTCTGGGCCACCCTGCGGGCGACCGGTGCCGACGCGATCGGGTCCGCGTTCGACGCCGTCATCGACCTCGCCGGGGCCACCCACCGGATCGTCGAGGAGCACCCCGACCTGGTGCTCGTCGCGCCGACACAGCTCAGCACGGTGCTGTTCCGCTGGCAGCCCGCCGGCATGACGGACGAGGCCGCCGACGCGCTGGTCGCCCCGATCCGCTCGGCCCTGCTCGCCGAGGGCCGGGTGCTCATCGCGAAGACGGTCATCGACGGCCGGCCGTGCAACAAGCTCACGCTGCTCAACCCGGAGACGACGCCGGAGCAGATGCGCGCGTCGCTGGAGCACGTCGTCGCGACGGCCGCCCGGGTGCGCGCAGCCACCACCGAGACCGAGGGAGCGAACCGATGACCACCGACCGCACCGCCGCCGACCCCACCACTGCCGACCGCGCCGCTGCCGACCCCGCCGTGCACGACGTCGTCGGCATCGGCATCGGCCCGTTCAACCTCGGCCTCGCCTGTCTGACCGACCCGATCGCCGACCTCGACGCGGTGTTCCTCGACGCCGCCGACGGCTTCGCCTGGCACCACGGCATGATGCTGGACGACGCCACGATCCAGGTGCCGTTCCTCGCCGACCTGGTGACGATGGCCGACCCGACCTCGCCGTTCTCGTTCCTCGCCTGGCTCAAGGACACCGGGCGCCTGTACCCGTTCTACATCCGCGAGGACTTCCACCCCCTGCGCAGCGAGTACGACGCCTACTGCCGCTGGGCCGCCGACCGGCTCGACACCCTGCGGTGGGGCCGCCGGGTGACCGCCGTCGAGCACGACCCGGTCACCGACACGTTCACGGTGCACGCCGAGACCGATCAGGGTCCCGAGACGTACCGCGCACACCACGTCGTCGTGGGCATCGGCACCGAGCCGTCCGTCCCCGCCCCGCTGCGCGGGATCGGCGGACCGGCCGTCCACTCCGCCGAGTTCCTGCCGAACCGCGACGCACTGCGCGACGCCGGGTCGATCGCCGTCGTCGGCAGCGGGCAGTCCGCCGCCGAGGTCTACCGCGAACTGCTCGAGGACATCCGGCAGGACGGCTACCGCCTCGACTGGATCACGCGTTCGCCCCGGTTCTTCCCGATGGAGGACACCAAGCTCACCCTCGAGATGACGAGCCCGGAGTACACGGACCACTTCCACGGGCTGCCCGAAGCCGTCCGCGACCGCCTCGGGCGCGAGCAGCGTGGCCTGTACAAGGGCATCAGCGCGGACCTGGTCGACGACCTGTACGACCAGCTCTACCGGATCAGTGCGCTCGGGCCGGTCCCGACGACGCTCCGGACCGAGACGAGCGTCGTCGACGCCGCCTGGCTCGCCGACCGCGGCGCGTACCGGCTGACGCTCCGGCACGAGCAGCTCGACCAGACGTACGAGCACGAGGTCGAGCAGCTGGTGTTGGCCACCGGGTACACCCCGCGGGTCCCGCGGTTCCTCGACCCGGTCGAGCACCTCGTCGCCCGCGACTCCCGCGGTCGCCTGGCCGTCGCCCGCGACCACCACGTCGACACCCTGGGCGGACGCATCTGGGTGCAGAACGCCGAGGAGCACACGCACGGCCTGACCGCGCCCGACCTCGGCATGGGTGCGTGGCGGAACGCGTCGATCATCCGGTCCGTCACGGGTCGCCCCGTGTACGGCCTGGAGGCCCGGATCGCCTTCCAGGAGTTCGGCCTGCCCGCCTCGGAGCCGTCCACCGCCCGCCCCGGCGCCGCGGAGCGCGCGCCGGCCCGGCCCGCGTCCGAGCGTGCGGAGGTGTCCGCATGAGCGCCGTCGTCGACAGCACCGGTGTGACGGGCAGCGATGGCACGGGCACTGCGACGGTCGACGCGCACGGGGCGACCGCGTCCGGGGGAGCCGAGCCGGGCCTCCTGACCGTCGAACCCGTGGACCCGGAACGGGACGCCGCCGTCGTGCAGTCGTGGCTCACCCACCCGGCGTCGTCGTGGTGGGAGATGGGCGACCTCGACGTGGACGGCGTGCGCGCCTACCTGGCCGGCGTGCAGGCGGACCCCGCGCAGGCAGTGTGGCTCGGCCGCCGGAACGGCGATCCGTGCTTCCTGGCGGAGACCTACGACCCCTCCGCCGTCCTGCTCACCGACGTGTGGGCGGCCGAACCCGGCGACGTCGGCATGCACCTGCTCGTCGCGCCGGTGCCCGTCGAGGGTCGTGTCCACGGCCTGACCAGCGCGGTGATGCGTGCCGTCGTCGAGCACTGCCGGGACGCCCTCGGCGCGCGCCGGGTCGTCGTCGAACCGGACGTGCGGAACACCGCCGTCCAGGCGAAGAACGCCGAGGTCGGGTTCCGCGCGCTGCGCCAGGTGGACGTCGACGGCAAACGGGCCCTGCTGTCGGTGCTCGACACCGACCGGATCGGCGAGACCGACGACGACGGGCCGGCCGCACACCTGCGACCCGAGCACCTGGAACCCGCCGAACGGCACCTCGTCGCGAAGGCGATCGCGGAGTTCAGCCACGAACGGCTGACCGCACCCGTGCCCGACGGGGACGGGTGGCGGCTCGACGCGGGGGAGTCGACCTACCGGTTCCGCGCACGGCAGCACGTGCTCGAGCACTGGTCGGTGGACGAGGCCTCGCTGACGCGGACCCGTGCGGGGGTGCCGGCGCCGCTCAGCGCGCAGGAGCTCGTGCTCGAACTGCGCGCGGTGCTCGGGCTCCCCGACGAACTGCTCGGCACGTACCTGGAGGAGATCGCGTCGACGCTGGCGAGTGCCGCGGCGAAGCACCGGCGGGGCGGTCCGTCGGCTGCGCAGTCGGCGCGGGCGCGGTCCGGGGGATCCGTCGACGCCGCTGTTGCCTCCTTCCAGGACGTCGAGTCGGCGATGACCGAGGGACACCCGGCGTTCGTCGCCGCCAACGGCCGGATCGGGTTCGGGCTCGACGAGTACCGGGCGTTCGCGCCGGAGTCCGGCGGCCGGTTCCGGTACCGGTGGCTCGCCGCTCGACGCGAGCACACGCACCTGGCGCTCGCCGCGGACCGGACCGAGCAGGCGCACTGGGAGTCAGAGCTGTCGCCGGCTGTCGTGGCCGGGTTCCGTGCCACGCTGGAGCGTCGCGGGCTCGACCCCGACGACTACGTGTGGCTTCCCGTGCACCCGTGGCAGTGGCAGCACCGGATCGCCGTGACCTTCGCACCCGACCTGGGCCGACAGGACCTGGTCGACCTGGGCGAGGGACCCGACGAGTACCAGCCGCAGCAGTCCATCCGCACCGCGTTCAACCGCACCGAGCCGGCACGGTCGTACGTGAAGACGGCGCTCGCCGTGCAGAACATGGGGTTCCTGCGGGGGATGTCCCCCGCGTACATGCGGAACACCCCGGCCGTGAACGACTGGGTCGAGTCGATCGTCTCCGCCGACCCCACGCTCGCCGCTGCCGGGTTCTCGGTGCTCCGGGAGCACGCCGCCATCGGCTACACGGGAGACGCCTACCACCGGGTCGACGTGTCCTCGCCGCAGCGCAAGATGCTCGCGGCGCTGTGGCGGGAGAGCCCGCTGCCGCGGGTGACGGACGGCGAGCGACTGCTGACGATGGCGGCGCTGCTGCACCGGGACGCCTCGGGGAACGCCGTGGTCTCGGCGCTGATCGAGGCCTCCGGTCTGCCCGCCGACGTCTGGGTCCGGCGCTGGCTCGACGCCTACCTGCTGCCCGTCGTGCACTGCCTGACCGTGCACGACCTGGTGTTCATGCCGCACGGCGAGAACCTGGTGCTCGTCGTGCGCGACGGCGTCGTGGTCCGCGCCGTGATGAAGGACATCGGGGAAGAGGCCGCGGTGCTCGGGCGGCACGACGACCGCCCGGTACCCGCCGACATCGACCGGATCGTGCACCCGGTGCCCGACGACGAGGCCGCGCTCGCGGTGTTCACCGACGTGTTCGACGGTGTGCTGCGGTTCGTCGCCGCGATCCTCGACGACGACGAGGTGCTGCCGGAGTCCCGCTTCTGGCAGGTCGTGGGGGAGTGCATCGACGCCCACGCCGACGCGCACCCGGACCGCCGTCGTCCCCTGGACCTGCGCGTGCCGACGTTCGAGCACTCGTGCCTGAACCGGTTGCAGCTGCGGAACACCCTGTCGATGGTGGACCTGGCGGACCAGTCGGCGTCGCTCATCCGGGCGGGGGTGATGGCGAACCCGATCGGGCGGTAGGGGGCGGGGGCTCGGCGTCGCGCCGACTACGGCTGCAGGCGGGTGGCCGACCAGGCACCCTCGGCGAGTGCGTACTGCAGTCGTCGGTGCATCCGGTCACGGCTGCCGTGCCAGAACTCCACGATGTCGGGCTCGAGACGCCAGGCAACCCACCGTGCCGGCCGGGGGACGTCGTCGCCGGAGTCGTCGAGCAGGTCGTTCGCGTCGTCGATCAGGTCCTGCAGTGTCCGCGGCTCGAGCACGGCCGACTGGTCCGCGATGGCCGTCGCCGCGCGTGACTTCGGGGAGCGGTCCGCGAACAGGGCGTCGGACTCGGCGTCCGACAGCCGGACCACGTGGCCCTCGAACCGGAGCTGCTGCATCGTCTCGCGCCAGTACGCCTGCAGGGCCGCGTGCGGGTTCTCGGCGAGCTGCCGGCCCTTCGGGCTGTCCTCCGACGTCCCGAAGACCAGTCCGTCCGCCTCGATGCGCTTCACGTCGACCGTGCGAGCGGACACGCGGCCGTCGGCCCCGGCCGTGGCGAGGGTCATCGACAACGGCTCGGAGACGTCTCGGTCCTTCGCCGCGGACAGCCACTCGCGAGCGAGGTCGAGCGGAGACGCCGGCGGGCTGTCGAACTCGGGCAGGTGCAGGGAGTCGTCACCGGAGAGCGGGGCAGAGGACATGCACCCACCCAACCGTGCGCCGGCGGTCGGCGCTCAGGGAGTCCGGCGGTGACGCACCGAACGGGTCACGTGACGTGTCGCCCCGCGGTCCGCCGCATCGCCCGCAGCAGCAGCGGACCCGGCAGTCGCAGCAGCGCCCTCGGCACCAGCGCCCGCACCCCGGCCACCACCCGGACGGTGCGCCGGAAGCGCCGTTCCTCCCGCGGCCCCCACGCGAAGCCGTACGCCGTGCGCACCCGTTCCGGCAGCATCCCCACGGTCACGACGCGGACGAGGGGCATCGCCGCCCGCACCCACAGCGGCGCGAACCGCGGGTGCAGCAGGTCACGGACGACCCCGCGGGCGTCGTCGGTGACCTCGAGCCCCTCCAGCGTCCGCTGCCAGTACCGGTCGAACACCGCCACCGAGGTCGGCCAACGCTCCGGCGGCACCCGCAGCGCGGTCGCGATCGGGGCGTAGGCGGCGAGGACCTGCTCGGCGCGGGCCGCGGAGACGCGTGTGCCGAACAGCTCGTGCGCCCGCCGGGAGGAGTCGAACAGGGTCGCGGCCACCCAGAGCTGCCGGTCGACGTCGTCGGCGCCGACGACGGGCCGGTGCGCACGGTTGACGAAGCCGGCAGCGGTCGCCGAGTCGGTCTCCGTGCCGATGACGACGGCGTAGACGAACATCAGGGTGTGGGCGAGCCGCTGCTGGGTTCGCCGGGCGAAGTCCGAGTGCCGTCGGACACCGGCCGCGACGACCGGGTCGGCGATCTGCAGCAGGATGGCGCGGCCGCCCGCGGCCACGGGTGTGCTGTCGGCGAGGAACCGACGCAGGTGACGGTCGTGGACGCGCCCAGCAGGCGGACGGGAGGCACGGCGCGGGTCGTGCGTCGCGCCTCCAGGCCGTGGGGTGCTCACGCTGCACCCGGTCGGCGTCGCGCCCGCAGGACGGGCCGCAGGTCCACGGCGATCGCAGCGAGGAGCGCGACTGCGCCGACGACCAGGACGACGAGTGCGGACGAGGCGTCGACCGGTGCACCGGTCAGGGCGAGGAGCGTCGCGACGAGCCAGATCGCGGGGAGTGGCCAGAGGCGGGTCGGTGATCCGGTGACGACCGCACCGACGACGCCGACGACGAGGAGCGGGACCCAGCGGCCACCGGGCTCCGAGCGGGCGGCGAGGTGTGCCGCGGCGGCGATCAGGAGCATCACCGCCACCGCCAGCAGCCGCGCTGCCGAGGGCATGCTGCGGACGCTGGCACGGACTCGTCGGGACACGGCCCGATGCTACCGAGCCGCGTCCCGGGGGGCCTGATCAGCTCAGAGCGGCTTCGTGCCGAGGTCGTTGCCGAGGTCGGCGCGGTCCTCGTCCTGCTCGTTCTCGTGCTCCCACAGGTCGGGCGAGCCCTCGCGCGGGGAGCCACCGGTCGGACCGTCGTCGGAGCCGTCACCGGGTTGCGGCTCCACGGTCTCGCCGGCGACCGCGTCGTTCGTGACCGTCTGCAGGGACTCCTCGGCCTCGTCCGCCTCGTACGGGCCGACGTGCTCACGGTCGATGTCGTCGTCGCGACGCTGCTGGGACTCGAAGTCGTCGACGGGGCTGATGCCGGGGTCGCTCATGGTGGTTCCTTTCCGTTGCGGGCCTCCTGCCTACCCGTCGGCGCTTGGCGGCCGTCCGGTTTCGTGTCGTGTTCACCCGGGCGTCACCTGCCGGTCACACCGCCACGGCAGCATCGCCGATGCTCGGGGGAGTGGAGCGCGGTCGCCGACGGGTGGTCGAGCGGCCGCGCCTTCCCCGCCCGGGTCGTCGGGGTCGGTGCGCTGGCCGCCTGCGCTTTCGTCCCTGGTCCGTTCAGACGCGTTCGAGCAGGTCGCGTTGCTCGACGTCGGCGAGTGCGAGGGTGCGGTAGCCGGCGGACTCGAAGAACACCGTGATGCGGTCCTCTTCCGTGCTCATCACCACGCCCGTGCCCCACTCCGCGTGCTCGACGCGCGCATCCGGCGGCCACGCTTCGTCGTTCGCACCGTCGGCGACGTGTGCAGAGGCGTCGCGGGCCGTGCCGGACGAGCAGGTGTCGCAGTTCCCGCACGGCTCCGGCACCTCGTCGCCGAAGTAGCCGAGCAGGAACTGCCGGCGGCACCCGGTCGTCTCGGCGAGCTGGCGCATCATCGCGATGCGGGACTCCTCGACCCGTTCCCGTTCGGCGGCACGGTCGGCTGTGGCACGGGCAGCACGGTCGGCGTCCTGCGGGCCGTCCGGCACCCGGGAGACACCGTCGACGTCGTCGCGCAGGGCACCGGCGTCGAGCAGGGCGTTGAGTGCTCGACCGGCGGTGCGGGACGACAGACCAGAGGCCTCCACCAGTGCGGAGCGGGCGATCGAGCCGGTCGCCGGGACGGCATCGAACACGGCCCGGACCGAGGCCGGCCGCGGCGAGCCGGACGCGAAGAACGTGCGCAGGCCGAAGTCCTCGGCGCGGTAGTGCAGGGTGGCGCCCGCCGGTTCGGCATCCCGCCCGGCCCGTCCGATCTCCTGGTAGTAGGCGTCGATCGACTCGGGGACGTCGGCGTGCACGACGTACCGGACGTCGGGCTTGTCGATGCCCATGCCGAAGGCACTCGTCGCGACCACCACGTCGACGCCGCCGTCCAGGAACCCGGTGTGCACGGCCTCGCGCTCCGCCACCCGCATGCCGGCGTGGTACGGCTGCGCACGGCGACCGCGGGCGGCGAGGGCGTCGGCGTACTCCGTGGTCGCGGCGCGGGTGGCGACGTAGACGACTGTGGGCCCGTCGAGCTCGGCGACCTGGTCGACCACGGCCTGGCGCTTCTCGGCGTCCTCGGCGTGCCGGACCACCTCGAGCCGGATGCCGGGACGGTCGAACCCGGAGGCGAGCACGAACGGATCGCGCATGCCGAGCCGCTCGACGATGTCGTCCCGCACCGGAGCGGAGCCCGTCGCGGTCAGGGCGAGCAGCGGCGGGCGGCCCAGGCGCTCCGCGACCTGGCCGAGCGCCAGGTAGTCCGGTCGGAAGTCGTGGCCCCAGGACGAGATGCAGTGCGCCTCGTCGACGGCGACCAGCGCGACCCCGGCATCGCGGAGGCGCTCGAGCACGTCGTCCTTCACCAGCTGCTCGGGGGCGAGGAACACGTACCCGACCTCGCCCGCGGCGACGGCGTCCCACGCATCGGCGACGTCCCGTGCCTTCTTCGTGGCGTTCAGGGCGACGGCGCGAGGGGCGTCGGGATGGTGCTCGAGCCCGACCACCTGGTCCTCCTGCAGCGCCACGAGCGGGGAGACGACCACGACGAGGCCGTCCAGCCCGAGACCGGCGACCTGGTAGATCGCGGACTTCCCCGATCCGGTGGGCATGACCGCCAGGGCGTCGCGGCGGTCGAGCACCGCGTCGATGACGGACTCCTGGTCGGGGCGGAGCGTCCAGCCGAAGACCTCGGTGGCACGGGTACGGAGTTCGGGTTGCACCGATCCACAGTGCCGAGCGGGACCTCGGGCCGGTCCCAGCGCTGCGCGCAGCGGCTCGTGCGGGTCGAGGCCGACCCGGGCCTGGTTCCCGTGCACCGGCCGTCCACCGAGCAGCGCTAGGCTGCGTGGCGGCCGTTGTCTCGACATCGAGCGACCCTCGATGTGGAGAGCGCGACCGGGAAACCGATGCCGATCGCACGAACCGTGCGGGAAGAAGAACAGCGTGGATCTTTTCGAGTATCAGGCCAGGGACCTCTTCGAGTCCTACGGCGTCCCCGTGTTGCAGGGGATCATCGCCGACACCCCCGAGCAGGCGAAGGCGGCGGCCGAGAAGATCGGTGGCGTCGTGGTCGTCAAGGCGCAGGTGAAGGTCGGCGGTCGCGGCAAGGCCGGCGGCGTGAAGGTCGCGAAGACCCCGGACGAGGCGTTCGAGCACGCGCAGGCGATCCTCGGCCTCGACATCAAGGGCCACACCGTCCAGCGCGTCATGGTCGCCCAGGGTGCCGACATCGCCGAGGAGTTCTACTTCTCCGTGCTGCTCGACCGGGCCAACCGCTCCTACCTCTCGCTGACCAGCGTCGAGGGCGGCATGGAGATCGAGCAGCTCGCCGTCGAGAAGCCCGAGGCGCTCGCCCGGGTCGAGGTCGACCCGCTGACGGGCATCGACAAGGCCGCCGCGCTCGAGATCGCCGCGCGGGCGAACTTCCCGGAGTCGCTCCGCGATCAGGTCGCCGACGTCTTCGTGAAGCTCTACGACGTCTACAAGGGCGAGGACGCGACCCTCGTCGAGGTGAACCCCCTCGTCCGCACCGGCGACGGCCAGATCCTGGCACTCGACGGCAAGGTGTCGCTCGACGAGAACGCCGACTTCCGGCACGAGGGCCACAAGCAGCTCGAGGACACCGCAAGCGAGGACCCGCTCGAGGCCAAGGCGAAGGCCCACGGGCTGAACTACGTCAAGCTCGACGGCCAGGTCGGCGTCATCGGCAACGGCGCGGGGCTCGTCATGTCGACCCTCGACGTCGTCGCCTACGCCGGTGAGCGCCACGGCGGCGTGAAGCCCGCCAACTTCCTCGACATCGGCGGCGGCGCCTCGGCCGAGGTCATGGCCAACGGCCTCGACGTCATCCTCGGCGACCCGCAGGTGAAGAGCGTGTTCGTGAACGTCTTCGGCGGCATCACCGCCTGCGACGCCGTCGCGAACGGCATCGTCGCCGCGCTCGGCATCCTCGGCGACGCGGCCACCAAGCCGCTCGTCGTGCGACTCGACGGCAACAACGTGGAAGAGGGTCGCCGGATCCTGGCGGAGGCAGCGCACCCGCTCGTCACCGTCGCCGCGACCATGGACGATGCGGCCGAGAAGGCCGCCGAACTCGCCGCCGCAGCGGCCTGAAGGGACTGACCATGTCGATCTTCCTCAACAAGGACTCCAAGGTCATCGTCCAGGGCATCACCGGTGGCGAGGGCACGAAGCACACCGCCCTGATGCTCAAGGCCGGCACGAACGTCGTCGGCGGTGTGAACGCCCGCAAGGCCGGCACCACCGTCACCCACGGCGACGTGTCGCTGCCGGTCTTCGGCTCGGTGCGCGAGGCCATCGACACCACCGGTGCCGACGTCTCGATCGTCTTCGTCCCGCCGGCGTTCGCGAAGGACGCGGTGACGGAGGCCATCGACGCCGAGATCCCGCTCGTCGTCGTCATCACCGAGGGCATCCCCGTGCAGGACTCGGCCGAGTTCTGGGCGCACGCCAAGGCGAAGGGCGGCACGACCCGGATCATCGGGCCGAACTGCCCCGGCATCATCACCCCGGGGGAGTCCCTCGTCGGCATCACCCCGGCGACGATCACCGGCAAGGGCCCGATCGGGCTCGTCTCGAAGTCCGGCACCCTGACCTACCAGATGATGTACGAGCTCCGTGACCTGGGCTTCTCGACCGCCATCGGCATCGGCGGCGACCCGGTCATCGGCACCACGCACATCGACGCGCTCGCCGCGTTCGAGGCCGACCCCAGCACCTCGGCCATCGTGATGATCGGCGAGATCGGTGGCGACGCGGAAGAGCGCGCCGCCGAGTTCATCAAGGCGCACGTCACCAAGCCGGTCGTCGGCTACGTCGCGGGCTTCACCGCTCCCGAGGGCAAGACGATGGGCCACGCCGGCGCGATCGTGTCCGGTTCGGCCGGCACCGCCGAGGCGAAGAAGCAGGCGCTCGAGGCCGCCGGCGTCAAGGTCGGCAAGACGCCGTCCGAGACCGCCGCGCTGCTGCGCGAGGTCGTCGCCGCTCGCTAGCGACCAGCGCCCGGCAGACGGTCGGGAGGAAGCCGGGAGGCTCGGTGCGGGTTCCGCGCCGAGCCTCCCGTCGTTCCGGCTGCGGCTCACGTATCCTCGCTGCGATGAACCGCCTGGGAACCGCTCTGCTCGCCGCGATCGAGGCGATCGTGACGGTCGGCGTCGGCATCGGGATCGCCCTCGTGCCCCTGACGCTGCTCTGGGGGTTCGAGTACGGCCTGCAGGTCGACTGGGACGTGTTCTGGAAGGCCACCGGCAGCGTGTGGCTCGTCGGGCACGGCGTCGACGTCTCGTTCCTGCTCGGGTCCGCACTCGCCGAGAGCACCGGGGTCAGCGGCGCCGCCGACCCCATCCACGTGACCCTCGCGGCCCTCGGGTTCGCGGTCGTGACGGCCTGGCTCGGCGCCCGCGCCGGACGTCGGTTCGCCGAGACCGAGCACCGCACCACCGGGCTGCTGGTCGGGACCGCCGTCGTCGCGCTCCTCGGTCTGGCCGTCGCGCTGTCGTCGACCTCCGCCGCCACCCGCCCCACGCTCTGGCAGGCCGTGGTGCTGCCGGCGCTCTGGTTCGGGATCCCCGCACTCGCCGCCTCCGAGGTCTGCCGTCGTCGCCGTGACCTGCCCGCCGACGCCGGCACCCAGCGCGTCATCGACCTGGTGGACCGCATCCCCGCCGTCTGGCGGTCCGTCGCCGGGTTCGGCCTGCGCGCCGGGACCGCCGCGACCGCCGTGGTCGTCGGGGTGGCCGCGGTGCTGGTCGGTCTGCTGCTCTTCACCTCGTTCGCCGAGGTCATCACCCTGTACGAGCAGTCGCACGCCGGGGTCATCGGCGGCGTCGCGCTCACCGTCGGGCAGCTCGCGTTCCTGCCGGACTTCGTCGGGTGGGCGACCTCGTGGCTGATCGGCCCCGGGTTCGCCATCGGCACCGGGTCGAGCGTGTCCCCGATCGCCACGACCCTGGGCCCCATCCCCGGTCTGCCGGTCTTCGGCGCGTTGCCGACCTCCGGTCACACCTTCGGGCTCGTCTGGATCCTCGTGCCGGTCATCGCCGGGTTCGCGATCGGCGGCTCGATGCGGCCGCGGTTGGTGCGGGCCCTGGGCGCCGCCGACTCCGCGCTGCACCGTGCACTCGGTGGTGTCGTCGCAGGACTCGTGGCCGGTGTGCTCACGGGGCTGATCGCCTGGGTGTCGTCCGGTTCGTTCGGCCCCGGGCGCCTGGCCGACGTCGGCCCGGACGCCCTGGCGGTCGGTGGGTTCGCCGCACTCGAGGTCGGCCTGCCGGCGATCATCGCCCTTGCCGCGGGCAGTGACCTGGTCCGGCTGCCGGAGGGCGGATGGACGCGGGAGCGCTGGACCGAGGCCGACGATTCCGACGAAGACCACGACACGGCGCGCGGCGGAGTCGACGTCGGCGAGGGTTCCCTGCTCGCCGCGCTCGACCAGGCCGGCGCCGGGCGCACCACCGACGTGCACCGTTTCGTGGTCGAGGAGTCCCACGACGGGTCGACCGGTGCACGGCCCCGCGCGACGACCGAGCACGCGACCGGGCCGGTCAGCAGCGAGCCCGTCCGCAGCGCGCCGATCGGCAGCGAGCCGGCCGAGACGGCACCCGCACAGCCCGCCTCCGCACCCGCGCCCGACGCACCGCGCGTCGGCGACACGGACCACGACGTCGAGCTCCCCGACTGGGCGAAGACCGACGCGGTGGCCGCGGACCGCCTGACCGCCGAGCCCGAACCGGAGCGCCGCAGTGCCGGGCGAGCAGCCCTGGGTGGCCTCCGCGACCGCCTGGCCGGTGCGGCCGAAGGTGTCCGAGGACGAGCCGGTGCACTCCGCGACCGTGTGACCGGCTCCGACGCCGAGCCGGAGCGGCCCGGCTCCGAGCGATCCGGCTCCGAGCGACCCGGTCCCGAGCGGCCCGCAGCTCCCGCACCCGCGTCCACCCCGGTACCGACCGACGCCCAGCCCGCGTTTCCGTGGAGCACCGAGGAGTTCGTCGCCGGCCGGGACGACGTGGACGAGACGGCCGAGGCGGACCGCGTGGACGTCGCGCCGGACACCCGGGCGCCCGCCTCGGTGCCGGCGGAGCAGTCCCGCCCGGCGAAGTGGGACGTCACCGACCAGATCCCCGAGGACGAGCTGCCCTGGTGGCGGCAGCCGAAGGACGACCGGTAACAGCGCCCGTCGACGCCGCGGCTCCCGGTAGGGTTGGTGCCGTGCTCGAACTGGTCGTCCTGATCTCCGGTACCGGGTCGAACCTCCGAGCCCTGCTCGAAGCGACCTTCGACGCCGAGTACCCCGCCCGTGTCGTCGCCATCGGTGCCGACCGTGACGCCGAGGGCCTCGGCCTGGGCGAGGAGTTCTCGATCCCGACCTTCACGGTGCCGTTCACCCGCTACGACTCGCGCGCCGAGTGGGGCCAGGCCCTGGCGGAGCAGATCCGCCCGTGGTCGCCCGACCTGCTCGTGCTCTCCGGCCTGATGCGCCTGCTGCCCCCGGCTGTGGTGTCCGAGTTCGCCCCGGGGATCATCAACACCCACCCGGCGTACCTGCCCGAGTTCCCCGGCGCCCACGGCGTGCGGGATGCCCTGGCCGCCGGGGTCACCGAGACCGGCGCGAGCGTCATCGCGGTCGACGACGGCGTCGACACGGGGCCGATCCTCGCGCAGGAGCGCATCCCGGTGCTGCCGGGCGACACCGAGTCGACGCTGCACGACCGCATCAAACCGGTCGAGCGCCGCCTGCTCATCCAGACCATCCTCGACATCGCCAACGGCACCACCGACCTGAAGGGCACCCCGAGCGCATGAGCGTGCACGCAGCCGACCCCAGCCTCTACCGCGACCGTGACGTGGTCCCGGTCCGCCGTGCACTGATCTCGGTGAGCGACAAGTCCGGCCTGCTCGAGCTCGCCGGTGCCCTGGCCGAGTCCGGGGTCGAGATCGTGTCGACCGGCTCCACCGCGCAGACCATCCGTGACGCCGGCTACGCCGTCACGGACGTCGCGAGCGTCACCGGGTTCCCCGAGTCGCTCGACGGCCGGGTGAAGACCCTGCACCCGTCGGTGCACGCCGGCCTGCTCGCCGACCTGCGGCTCGAGTCGCACGAGCAGCAGCTCGCCGACCTCGACATCGCGCCGTTCGAGCTCGTCGTCGTGAACCTCTACCCGTTCGTCGAGACCGTGGCGTCGGGTGCCGACACCGCGACCGTGGTCGAGAACGTCGACATCGGCGGCCCCGCGATGGTCCGCGCCTCGGCGAAGAACCACCCGAACGTGGCGATCGTCGTGTCCCCGGCGTCCTACCCCGAGGTCGTCGAGGCCGTGCGGGCCGGCGGCACGACGCTCGAGCTCCGGAAGCGCCTCGCCGCCCAGGCCTTCGCGCACACCGCCGCCTACGACACCGCGGTGGCGTCCTACTTCGCGAGCGACGTCGTCACCGCCGCTGCGGCCCCGACGACCGCCGGCGACATCCGGACCCCCGGTGCGTTCGACGAGCACCTGGCGGTCGAGGCCGAGCTGTCGGCGACCCTGCGCTACGGCGAGAACGCCCACCAGGCCGCGGCGCTCTACACGATGTCGGACGGCACCGGCATCGCACAGGCGACGCAGCTGCACGGCAAGGAGATGTCGTACAACAACTACGTCGACGCCGACGCAGCGGTCCGTGCGGCCTTCGACTTCGACGAGCCCGCCGTCGCGATCATCAAGCACGCCAACCCGTGCGGCATCGCGATCGCCCCGGCCGACTCCGCCGACCCGATCGCCTCGGCCCACGCCGCCGCGCACGCCTGCGACCCGCTCTCGGCGTTCGGCGGGGTCATCGCCGCGAACCGCCCGGTCACCGTGGCCATGGCCGAGACCGTGAAGGACATCTTCACTGAGGTCGTCGTCGCCCCCGGGTTCGACCCCGAGGCGCTCGAGATCCTGTCGCGCAAGAAGAACATCCGCCTGCTCACGCTGCCGGCCGACTTCGCGCTCGCCGACCGCGAGGTCAAGCAGATCTCCGGCGGGTTCCTGGTGCAGGACGCCGACCGCTTCACGGGCTTCGACCAGGCCACCTGGACCCTCGTCGCCGGCGAGCCCGCCGACGAGCAGACCCTCGCCGACCTGGCCTTCGCGTGGCGGGCGAGCCGTTCGGTGAAGTCGAACGCCATCCTGCTGGCGAACCAGGGCGCGAGTGTCGGTGTCGGGATGGGCCAGGTCAACCGGGTCGACTCCTGCCACCTCGCGGTGAACCGTGCCGGTGACCGCGCGACCGGCAGTGTCGCGGCGTCGGACGCGTTCTTCCCGTTCGCCGATGGCCTGCAGGTGCTGCTCGACGCCGGTGTCCGCGCGGTGGCGCAGCCCGGTGGCAGCGTCCGCGACGACGAGGTCATCGCCGCGGCGAAGGCCGCCGGCGTCACGATGTACTTCACGAGCGAGCGCCACTTCTTCCACTGAAGTGAACAATCGGTGGCGAACCATTGCGCGCCGTGAGTCACTGTGAATAGTCTGTAAGGCTCCGCGGCAGGCAGCCGACGATCCCTCGGGACCGGCGGCACCGCGGACACAACGGTGACGAAGACGACGACTGGAGTGACGATGGACAACATGACCGGAACCGTGGCGACGGCCGCCCGTGCAGGTCTCGTGTCCGTCGTGGGGACCACTCCCGCACGGCGATCCCTGATCGCACCGCGGCCCCGCGCCGCGGCCGCCGTCTAGTCGGGCCGTTCCCACGGCCCCGCGGCGCAGCAGCACCGGCGTCCGCGAACCACCCGCCTGAACCCGGGGGACGACTGTCCCTCGGTGCCTCCGGCCCGACCGACGTCACGCGAGTGACGGCGGAGACGCGACCACGCGCCCGGCCGATGATCACCACGCAACGCCACACCGAGCCTCCAGGCCGAAGCCGTGCGACGCGAGCAAGCAAGCAGCAAGCAGCAAGCAGCAAGCAAGCAAGCAGCAGCGAGCAAGCACCGCGCAGCGCGACCCGGGGACCCGGCAGACGCATGAGGACGCAACGCATGTCCAAGTCGCCCACCACGGCGCGCCCGTCCACCTTCCGCGCGATCGCGCGGATCTACCCCTACGTGAAGCCCTACCAGGGGCGCCTCATCGGCGGCATGGCCGCAGCGATGGGAGCCTCCCTGGTGGCGCTCGCAATCCCCTACGTGCTGCAGTGGCTCGTCGACGGTCCGCTGTCGTCGCGCGACTCGGCGCAGATCTGGCCCGCCGGGCTCGGGGTGCTCGCCCTCGGTGTGCTCGAGGCGTTCTTCATCGCCTCGCGCCGCCGGCTGGTGATGCGCCCCTCGACCCGCATCGAGACCAGCATGCGCAACTCGCTCTACGCGAAGCTGCAGGACCTGCCGGTCGCGTTCCACGACCGCTGGGAGTCCGGGCAGCTGCTGTCCCGTTCCGTGTCGGACCTGTCGCTGATCCGGCGTTGGCTGGCCTTCGGGGTCGTCCTGCTCGTCGTGAACATCGTGACGATCGTCGTCGGCTTCGTCGTGCTGTTCACCTTCGGCTGGATCCTCGGGCTGATCTTCCTGATCGCCTCGATCCCGCTGTGGATCAACGGCCTGCTGTTCGAGCGCCGGTACTCCGCCGTCGCACGCCGCAGCCAGGACCAGGTCGGAGACCTCGCCACGAGCGTCGAGCAGTCGGTGCACGGCATCCGCGTGCTCAAGGCGTTCGGTCGCGGCGGCGCGAAGCTCGAGGAGTTCAGCGAGCAGGCCGAGGCGCTGCGCGGCACCGAGATCAAGAAGGCGAAGGCCATCGCGGGCATCTGGCTCTGGCTGCTGCTCGTGCCGGACGTCGCGTTCGCCCTGTGCCTGCTCGCCGGCATCTGGCTGGCGTCGCAGGGGCAGCTCAGCGTCGGCCAGCTGTTCGCGTTCTTCGCGACGGCGACGGTGCTGCGGTTCCCGATCGAGTCGATCGGCTTCCTGCTCTCGATGACGTTCGACACCCGCACGGCGGTCGACCGCTTCTTCGAGGTCATGGACTCCGAGAACACCATCACGGACCCGGAGCACCCGAAGACGATCGCCCAGCCGCACGGCGCCCTGTCGTTCAACGGCGTGCACTTCCGGTACCAGGACTCCGCACCGCAGTACCCGGACCTGATCAACGGCGTCGAACTGCAGCTGCAGCCGGGCGAGACCATGGCGCTCGTCGGGCTCACCGGCTGCGGCAAGACGACGCTGCTCTCGCTCGTGCCGCGTCTGTACGACGTGACGGGCGGCTCGGTGACGATCGACGGGGTGGACATCCGCGACCTCACCCGCGAGGAACTGCGCCGGCACGTCGGCGTCGCCTTCGAGGACGCCACCCTGTTCTCGTCGACCGTGCGTGAGAACGTGCTCCTCGGTCGACCGGACGTGCAGGGTGCCGAGGCCGAGGCGCTCATGCGCGAGGCGCTCGACATCGCGCAGGCGTCCTTCGTGGACGACCTTCCCGACGGCGTCGACACCCGGGTCGGTGAAGAGGGGCTGTCGCTGTCCGGTGGCCAGCGCCAGCGCCTGGCACTCGCCCGCGCGATCGCCGCCCGGCCGTCGGTGCTCGTGCTCGACGACCCGCTGTCGGCGCTCGACGTCGACACCGAGGCGCGGGTCGAGGCGGGCCTGCGCCGCGTGCTCGCCGACACCACGTCGCTCATCGTGGCGCACCGTCCGTCGACGGTGACGCTGGCCGACCGGGTCGCCCTGATGGAGAACGGCGTCGTCACGGCCGTCGGGACCCACCACGAGCTGATGGCCACCAACGAGCACTACCGCTACGTCATCTCGTCGCTCGACGACGACGACGCGACCGCACGACAGGAGGCGATGGCATGAGCCAGCAGACCGACCAGAACCTGCCGGGAGGCACGGCGTCCGTCCCGCAGGAAGCTCCGGACGAGCAGGCTGCCGCCCCCGTCACCGCCTCGATCACCACCATGGGCGTGCGCGGCGAGGAGCGTGAGGACTTCACGAAGGCCGAGAGCAAGCGCCTGCGGCGCCGGTCCCTCGCCCTGCTCGGGTCCCTCGCCGCACCGCTGAAGCTCCGGCTGGTGCTGCTCGGCATCGTGGTCGTGGTCTCGACCGCCGGCACCGTCGCGGGTCCGGCGCTCATCGCGTGGGGAATCGACAACGCCCTGCCCGCGGTGATGGACCAGAACGACTGGGTGCCGGCGTTCGGCGTCGTCGCGACGTACATCGTCGTGGCCGTCCTCGGTGCGGTGCTGACGGCCTGGTACACGGTGCTCGCGGCACGGATCAGCCAGGCGATCCTGTTCGACCTGCGCAAGCGGGTGTTCCTCCACACGCAGCGGCTCTCGCTCGAGTTCCACGAGACCTACACGTCGGGCCGGATCATCTCGCGCCAGACGAGTGACCTCGACTCGATCCGCGAGCTGCTCGACTCCGGGCTGAACCAGCTGATCCAGGGCGTGCTGTACATGGTGTTCACCGCCGTGGCCCTGGTGCTGCTCGACCCGACGTCGGGGCTCGTGCTCGCGGTGTCGCTCGTGCCGCTCTGGTTCCTGATCCGCTGGTTCCAGACGAACTCGCAGACGCTGTTCCGCGCCACCCGCGTCACCTCGGCGCGCGTGATCGTGCACTTCGTCGAGACGATGACGGGCATCCGCGCGGTGCAGGCGTTCCGCAAGGAGTCCCGCAACCGTGACGAGTACGGCGGCTTCGTCGAGGACTACCGGGTGGCGAACACGAAGGTGTTCAACCTGTTCGGGACCTTCGACCCGGTGCTCGTGCTCATCGGCAACGCGACGCTCGCCGCGGTCGTCATCGTCGGTGGCTTCCGGATCGTCGGCGGGACGCTCGAGGTCGGTGCGCTGCTCGCGGTCGCGCTGTACGCCAAGCGCTTCTTCGACCCGGCGCAGGAACTCGCGATGTTCTACAACGGGTACCAGTCGGCCTCGGCGGCGATGGAGAAGATCTCCGGCGTCCTCGAGGAACGGCCGAGCGTGCCGGACCCCGTGAAGCCCACCCGTCTGGCGGACGCCACCGGGAAGATGGACTTCGACGAGGTCGTCTTCGCCTACAACAAGGGCAAGGTCGTGCTGCCGGAGTTCGACCTGCACATCCCGTCGGGGCAGACCATCGCCCTCGTCGGGTCCACCGGTGCCGGCAAGTCGACGCTCGCCAAGCTCATGGCGCGCTTCTACGACCCGACGCAGGGCTCGGTCAAGCTCGACGGCGTGGACCTGCGCGACCTCGACACGAAGGACATGCGCCGCGCGATCGTCATGGTCACGCAAGAGGCGTACCTGTTCTCCGGCACCGTCGCGGACAACATCGCGCTCGGCAAGCCCGGTGCGTCTCGCGAGGAGATCGAGGCGAGCGCCAAGGCCGTCGGCGCGCACGAGTTCATCATGGCGCTGCCCGACGGGTACGACACCGACGTGAACAAGCGCGGTGGCCGTGTCTCGGCGGGCCAGCGGCAGCTGCTCTCGTTCGCGCGGGCGTTCATCGCGGACCCGAAGGTGCTCATCCTCGACGAGGCCACGGCGTCGCTCGACATCCCCTCGGAGCGACTGGTGCAAGAGGGCCTGGAGACCCTGCTCGCCGACCGCACCGCGGTGATCATCGCGCACCGCCTGTCCACCGTCGCGATCGCCCACCGGGTGCTCGTGATGGAACACGGCCGGATCGTGGAGGACGGCACCCCCGCCGACCTCATCGCCGGCACCGGACGGTTCGCCCAGCTGCACGCGGCCTGGCGCGACTCGCTCGTCTAGACCCCGATCGGGCTGCACCACGTGGTTGGCTTGCTCCATGAGCAACGACAGCGTGGTGCAGCCCGGCGGCGTCGCCCTGCACGACCCCTTCTATGGTGCCCCCTTCACCGAGGCCGTCCGACGGTTCTGGCGGAAGTACACCGTGTTCACCGGACGGGCATCGCGCGCCGAGTTCTGGTGGTGGTGGCTGACGTCGTTCGCGATCGGACTCGTGCTGCAGCTCGTGCCGCAGGTGTTCACGCCGGACTCCCCGGCGCTCGAGAACCCCGTCGGCTCGTACCTGTTCATGCTGTGGGTGCTCGCGACGCTCATCGGGTCGCTCGCGCTCGGTGCCCGACGGCTGCACGACGCGAACCTGTCCGGCTTCTGGCAGTTCCTGCACGTGCTGCCGGGCCTCGGCTCGCTCATCGTGTACGTGCTGTGCCTGCTGCCCGCGAACCCGAAGGGTGCGCGCTTCGACCGCTGAGGCCGACCTGCGTGGCGCGAGGTCAGAACGGGTCGTCCGCGTCCGTGCTGGGTGACCAGCGCGCACGACGCATGTCGAGCCTCCAGGCCGACGTCCCCTGCACGAGCGGCGTCCCCTCGACGCGGTAGTGCTCGAGTGCCCGGGCCTCGTGGTGGAGCGGCGGGTGCCCACCCGCGCGCACCACGCGCCACCACGGCAGGTCGGCGCCCTCGTGCGCCATCACCTTGCCGACGGCACGCGACGCCCGCGACCCGAGGGCTGCGGCGACGTCGCCGTACGTCATGACGTGACCCGGCGGGATCATCCGCACCACCTCGGCGACGGCGGCGCCGAAGTCGACGGCGGCGCCGAAGTCGACGGCGGCATCGCCGGACGCCACGGCATCGGATGCCACGTCGTCGGAGGGCACGGTGTCGGAGAGTGCTAGAGCGTCAGGACCGCGAAGTGGTCGCCGTACTGGGTTTCGCGCACGACCTCGAAGCCCACGGCGCGGAAGAACGCCTCGGGGCTGTCGTCACCGCCCGGCTCGTACACGACCGTCAGCCGCTCGAACCCGCGGCTGCGTGCTTCGTCCGCCAGGCCGTGCACGGCGAAGCGACCGACGCCCCGGCCCTGTGCGCTCGCCGCCACGTTGACGCGCCAGATGCAGCTGCGCAGCTCTTCCTGCGCGTTGTCGGCGTCGAACGAACCGATGATCAGTCCGAGGACCTCGTCGTCGTCGAGGACGACACGGGTCCACGCGGAGCTCGGCTTGACGTCGGACTCGGCGACCCCGTAGGTGGTCGGCTGCACGAACTGTTCCTGGCCCGGCTTGAGCGTCAGGGAGTTGGCCGCGGCAGCGGTCTTCGCGGAGAGTTCTTCCAGGCGCAGGTCGGACATGCGGCCAGGGTAACGGTGCTGACCCTGCGGAAGCCAGTGACGACGGCAGACCGAGACCGCACCGTTGCCGCGGTATGGTCGCGGCATGGCAGAGCATCGACGCGGAGCGAACCTCCCGTCGATCGGCGGGTTCAACCGCACCGTGGTCCTCGACGCCGTCCGCCGCTCACCCGACGGCCTGAGCCGCGTCGAACTCGCAGCCCGCACCGGACTGAGCGCGCAGACCGTGTCGAACGTCACCCGGTTCCTGATCGAGGCCGGCATGATCGTCGAGTCCGGCACCGTCGTGTCCGGTCGCGGCAAGCCCCGCACGATCCTGCGGCTCGAACCGGGCAGCCGGTACGCGGTCGGCGTGCACGTCGACCCGGCCGTCGTCACCTACGTGCTGCTCGACCTCGCCGGCACCGTCGTCGCCGCGTCCACCACCTCGACCCCCACGGCCGACGACCCGTCCGAGGTGGTGCGCACCATCGCCTCGGCCGTCGACGGGCTCGTCGCCGACGCCGGGGTGGCCGTCGACAGCGTGCTCGGAGCCGGGATCGCGAGTCCCGGACCCATCGACGTCGAGGCGGGCATCGTGGTCGACCCGCCGTTCCTGCCCCGGTGGCGGGACGTGCCGCTGCGCGATGCGCTCGCCGAGGCCACCGGGTACCCGGTCCTGCTCGAGAAGGACGTGACGGCCGCCGCGGTCGGCGAGATGTTCCTGGCGGGGGAGTCCTCGGCCCGGAACTTCGCGTTCGTGTACTTCGGCACCGGGTTCGGCGTCGGGCTCGTCGTCGACCACGAACCCGTGCGCGGGGTGGGGTCCAACGCGGGCGACGCCGGACACATCATGGTCGACCAGGGGTCGCTCGCGGGCACCCCGGACGGCTCGGGCACGCGCGGCGAGGTCGGTGCGGCCGTCGCGCCGGACCGGCTGGTGCGGATCGCCCGGTCGCGGGGGCTCGGGTTGTCGGGCGGCGGCGCGGTCGCCGATGCCGATGCAGACGCCGCCGATGTCGACGCAGTGAACGCCGCGTGGGACGAGCTCGCCGTCGCGATCGCGGACGGAGACGACACCGCCGTCACGCTCGCGGCCGATGCCGGCACCGTCATGGGCAACGCCGTCGTCCTCATCGTGAACCTGCTCGACATCGACCGCGTGGTGTTCGGCGGCCCGTTCTGGTCGCGCATCGCGAGTGCTGCTCTGCCGGCCGCGCGGACCGCCATCGTCGGGTCGCCGTTGCTCGTGCCGAAGCACGCCGTGCAGGTGGTGGAGAGCGACCGCGGTGCCGACGTCGCCGCCGTGGGTGCCGCCTGCCTGGTGCTCGACGCCGCGCTCTCGCCACGGGCCAGCACCCTGCTGATCCGGCGCTGAGTCCGCACGCCGCGTCGTACCCGCCTCGGCCCGCTACGCTGCCGATCGACGATCCGCCCCGAGGCGGGGAACGGTGGGGGACGCATGACGAACACGACGCAGGCCACGGACGCGGCGAATGCGACCGACGCGATGGACCCGCGGTGGGCCCGGGTGCGCCCGCTCGTCTTCCGGACCATCATCGGCGCGGTCGTCGCCGCGGGACTCATCGGGATCATCGCGGTACTGATCGGCGACTTCGGACGGGTCGCGGTGCAGCTGCTCCTGACCGTCGTGGTGGTGGTCGTCTTCGCGCTGCTGTCCTGGTACGACGCCGACGTCTCGTCCAGGCGGTCGGGGACCTTCGCCTTCGTGAGCATCGTCACGTCGATGTACCTGCTCGTCGCCGGGCTGGTCAAGGTGTGGATCGTGCCGAGCAGCCCGTTGGCCGACGACGACGGGATCTGGCTCGTCCTGGAGCGTTTCTGGCACTGGATGTGGCTCGTCGGCGTGGCCCGGGTGGCACTGCTGCACGTGCACCTGCTGCTCGTCATCCATCGCCGCTACCCGACCCCAGCGCTGCAGGTCGTGGCCAAGGCCACCGTCGGCGTGATCGCCCTGCTCGCACTGCTGCTCTCGATCCCGTTGCTCGCGCCGGACGTCGACTACGCGCGGGGCTACTGGCGGCTCGTCTGGGTGGTGGTGATCCTCGACCTGCTCGGGACCGTCGTGGTGCCGCTCAGCAACGCACTGTTCCGTCCGCGGGCCGCGGTGCCGTCGGCGACGTGGTCGGTGCCCGACCCGCAGCCGGCATGGAGCGCGACGCCGACGCCCGACGCTCCCGTGCCCGCGGCTCCGCTGCTCGCCGCGCCCGTCCCGCCCGCGTCGCCACCGACGCCGACGCCGGCCCCCGACACGGTCGTCGCGTCCGACGGTCGTCGCTACGCGGCCCGTCCCGCAGCCTCCCGTGCGCTGGCGTGGCCCCGCTACGTCGACGGCACGCCCCTGCCCGCGCTGCCCGACGGGACGCCGGACTTCTCGGAGGTCACGGAGCGCTGACACGGCCTTCCGCCCACTCCGTGTGCAGGAACGGTCGGGTCAGCAGTGCGGACCCGACCGTTTCTGCACGCCATGGGCGGTGGGGCCGGCCCCAGGGCGGACGGGAGGCACGGTGCGGGGCCGCCACGCGCCTCCAGGCCGACAGCGGGGCGCGGTCAGTGCGCCGAACCGTGCATGGTCTGGGTGTCGTCCTGACCGGGGATGGCGTCCTTCGTGGTCCAGCCGTACCAGCGGCCGTCGATCTCGGTGACCGCGCGACCGTCGCCGCAGGTGACCAGGCCCTTGCTCGGGAGCTCCTCGGGCAGGAAGTCGGCGGTCATCGCCGTGCCGCCGTACGACTCATCGAGCGCGGTGCAGTCGTCCACGTCGACGCCGTCCTTCGACGCGAACCCGATGACGTACCCGGGCTGGGAGACGTGGAGGCGGACATCGATGTCCTTCGCGTCCTCCGGCACCCACTTCGGCATGAAGAACGCCAGGTCCTCGGACTCCCCGGAACGTGGGGCGTCGGAGTACGCGTCAAAGTGCTTCTGCGGGGTCTTGTTCGGCACGATGTCCTGGATCGCGCTGCAGCCGGCGGTCAGCAGCAGGGCGGACACCGCGGCGGTGGAGGCGAGGGCGATCCGGAGGGTGCGGCGGGCGGTGGTGGGGCGCGTGTCGGTGCTCATGGATCCAGTCTCGCGACGGTCGCGGCGCTGAAACATCACGTGCGCACCCGGAAGCGGCCGGGGGTTACCCCCACCCGCTTGCTCAGGTCGCTTCGGTAAGCAGGTTCGGTGCACCAGACGCAGCAGCCACCGGTCGGAGTCCCCTGGCACCAGGCGACGTTCCCCGCCTCGTTCTCGCGGTTCTGGCGGGGGTACCTCGTGTTCCGGGGTCGTGCCGCTCGCGCCGAGTTCTGGTGGTGGGCGCTCTGGTGGGCGATCATCTCCGCTGCGATCAACATCGTGTACGGCGTCGGACTCTTCATGACGCCGCCGACCGTGCCGAGCCCGGACGAGACGCGCGTCCTCGACCAGGCGATGCAGTCCTTCAACCCGTTCCCGGTCTGGTGGTTCCTGCTCACGTCGATGCCGGTCTTCGCCAAGGCCGCTTTGGGCGTCTTCGTGGTCGTCGGGCTCGCGGCGCTGCTGCCCTGGATCGCCATCGCGGTGCGGCGGCTCCACGACACGAACCGATCCGGTTGGTGGGTCCTGCTGTACCTCGTGCCCGCCGGCAACATCGCGCTCGCCGTGTTCCTCGCGCTGCCCTCGGAGCCACCCGCGGCACCGCAGCAGTCCGGGCCACCCGTGGGCGATCGGCCCGCGCACCCGGTCGTGACGCCGCAGTAGCGTCGGGGCATGCAGCAGGAGATCCTCCGGTACACCGCGTTCGCCGCCGAGCCGGGCGGTGGCAACCCAGCCGGGCTCGTGCTCGATGCGGCCGGGCTGTCCGACGACCAGATGCTCGCGATCGCCCGGCAGGTGGGGTACCCCGAGACCGCCTTCGTCGTCGGTGCGACGGTGACCGGGCCACGCGTCCGCTACTTCTCGCCGAGCGCCGAGGTCCCGTTCTGCGGGCACGCCACCGTTGCACTGGCCGTCGCGCTGGCGGAACGCGAGGGGCCGGGCGGCCGGGTGTTCACAACCCTGGCCGGCGAGGTCGCCCTCGATGCGACCGTCGGTTCGGACGGCGCGGTGCAGGTCGCGATGACCAGTGTCGAGCCGGCGACACGGGACATCGAACCAGCCCTGCTGGCGCGGCTGTTCGACCTGCTCGGGCTCGAGGCGGCGGACATCGCTCCGGGGTTCCCGGTGCTGGAGTCCTTCGCCGGCAACTGGCACCCGGTCCTCGTGCTGCACGACCGCGAGCTGTTCCACCAGTTCCGGTTCGCGCCGGGGCCCCTCGCCGAGCTCAAGCGCGAGGCCGGCTGGGCGGGGACCATCACGGTGCTGTACCGCACCGGTGACCGGGAGTACGAGGCACGCAACCTGTTCCCCGCCGGGCGCATCACCGAGGACCCGGCGACGGGATCGGCTGCGGCGTCGACCGGGGCGTACCTGCGGCAGGTCGGTGCAGCGCAGCCGGGCGACCGCATCACGATCCGGCAGGGGCGGCACGTCGGGCGTCCGAGTCTGCTGCTCGTGGACGTGCCCGAGGCCGGCGGGATCACGGTGACGGGGAGCGCGACGCCGATCTCCTGACAGACGTTCCTTCCCAGAACGCACGCGATGGGAAGCGGAATCGGGCGTACCTGGTCGAAACTTCCGACCCGGTACGCCCGATTCGACCCGGTACGCCCGATTCCGCCTGCGGCCTCCCCCAGAAACTCCTTGACACGGTTAAGTCAATACGGTGGACTAATCCTGCGCGCGGGCGATGGTGCCCGCGGACATCACCCGTGCAAAGGAGCACCGATGAAACGCACCCGCATCATCGCCGGACTCGCAGCTGTGGCCGTGGCCGCAGTCGGTCTGGCTGGCTGCTCGAGCTCGGGGTCCGCCTCGAGCGACACGATCAAGATCGCTTACCAGAAGTTCGGCGCCTTCCAGCAGCTCGACGCCCAGATGAAGGTCGTCAAGAAGCAGTACGAGAAGGACAACCCCGGCAAGAAGGTCACCCTCGTGCCCATCCAGGCGCAGGGCAACGACTACTACACGAAGCTCGCGCTCATGAACAAGGCGCCGGCCACCGCCCCGGACGTCATGTACGAGGACACGTTCCTCGTCAAGGCCGATGCCGAGGCGGGCTACCTGCTGCCACTCGACGAGTACACGGACAAGTGGGACGAGTGGGACCAGTTCTTCGACAACGCCAAGCAGGCCGGGCAGGGTGACGACGGCAAGATCTACGGCGTCCCGATGGGCACCGACACCCGAGCCCTCTGGTACAACAAGGACATCTTCGAGAAGGCCGGGCTCGAGGTCCCGTGGAAGCCGAAGACCTGGGACGACGTGCTCGCAGCAGCGAAGACCATCAAGGACAAGCAGCCCGACGTCATCCCGTTCAACATCTACTCGGGCAAGGCGCAGGGCGAGGCCTCGACCATGCAGGGCTTCGAGATGCTCCTGTACGGCGCCGACGGCTCCGGCAACACCCTGTACAAGGACAAGAAGTGGGTCGCCGGCTCGAAGCAGTTCGAGGACTCGCTCAAGTTCGTGAAGGACGTCTACCAGGGCGGCCTCGGCCCGACACCGCAGCAGGCGCTCGACACGAACGTCGGCACGACCATCGCCCAGACGTGGCTGCCGAAGGGCAAGCTCGCGATCGACCTGGACGGTTCGTGGCAGTCCGGCACGTGGCTGAAGTCCGGCACCGCGCCGTGGCCCGAGTGGAACGACGTGATGGGCCAGGCACCCATGCCGACCCAGAACGGGCAGGCTCCCGGCTACAACTCGATGTCCGGCGGCTGGACCCTGGCGGTCGGCGCGAAGTCGAAGAACCCGCAGGCGGCGTTCGACTTCATCACGAGCTTCCTCGACAAGGACGGTTCGCTGAAGTACGACACCGAGAACAGTCAGATCGCCGTCCGCAAGGACGTCGCGGACGACCCGGCCTACACGGCGGCGAACCCGACGTTCAAGTTCTTCTCGGGGCTGGTGGAGAACACCAACTTCCGCCCGGCGACGAGTGACTACTCGCAGGTGTCCAACGCGATCCAGGTCGCGATGGAAGCGGTCATGACGGGTCAGCAGTCGCCGAAGGACGCGGCTGCCGCCTACGACAAGGCCGTCACGCAGGTGGTCGGCAAGGAGAACACCGTCTCCGCTGGTTGACGGACGTCACCCACTGACGGACTGGAGGCGCGGGGCGGTCCCGCACCGCGCCTCCCGTCCGCTCTTCCCCACCTTCGGAACCCCTCCGCACCCGGAAGGCACCCATCGTGTCCAGCACCCCCCTCTCGCCGACGCTGTCGGCGCCCGGTGCGCCGAAGCGCACCGATCCGCCCGTGCCGCGGAAGCGGCGACCACTGCGGAACGTCGGACGAGCGGTTCCGCTCATCCCCGCCCTGGTCCTCCTCGTCATCTTCCTGCTCGGCCCCGTCATCTCGTCGTTCTACGGGTCGTTCACCAACTCGGCCCTGACCGGCGCCAGTGCGGCCGACCAGCAGTTCGTCGGGTTCCAGAACTACGTCGAGCTGTTCCAGGACCCGGACTTCCCGAAGTCCGTCATCCTGACCGTCGTCTTCCTGCTGGCCTCGGCCGTGGTGGGACAGAACGTGCTCGGCCTCGGGCTGGCCCTGCTGATGCGCTCGGCCAACAAGGCCGTCCGGGCGATCGTCGGCACCTTCGTGGTCGCCGCGTGGGTCCTGCCGGAGATCGTGGCGTCGTTCGCGGCGTACGCGTTCTTCAACGACGAGGGGACGCTCAACACGTTCCTGGCGTCGATCGGGGTCACCGGCGCGAACTGGCTCTACACGTACCCGATGCTCGCCGTGATCCTGGCGAACATCTGGCGTGGCACCGCGTTCTCGATGCTCGTCTACTCGGCCGCCGTGCAGGAGGTCCCGGAGGAGATCACCGAGTCCGCCGAGGTCGACGGAGCCACCGGCTGGCAGCGGCTCGTCTACATCACGCTCCCGGTGATCCGTCGGAGCATCTCGACGAACCTCATGCTCACGACGCTGCAGACCCTGTCGGTCTTCACGCTGATCTTCGTGATGACCGGCGGCGGTCCGGGCACGAACTCGTCGACCCTGCCGATCCTGGCGTACCAAGAGGCGTTCAAGTTCTCGCAGCTCGGCTTCGGGACCGCGATCGCGACCATCCTGCTCGTGGTGGGGGCGGTCTTCTCGATCATCTACATCCGGGCCCTCAAGCCGGAGGTGGACTGATGGCCATGACAGCCCCGTCCCTCGACCAGACCACGACCCGCTCGGTGACCGCACCGGGGTCGATGCACATGACGTCGCCGCGCGGCCGCACGATGCGGTGGGTGTCGAACACCGTGCTGCTCGTCATCGCGGTGTGCTTCGCGGTGCCGCTGCTCTGGCTCGTGCTCGCCTCGTTCGACACCCAGGCGTCGCTGTCGGTGAAGCTGCCGTCGCAGTTCACCCTCGACAACTTCGCGAAGGTGCTCACCCCGGAGCTGTCGTTCATCCCGCTCGCGAACAGCCTGCTGCTCTCCGGCGGCACCGCGGTCGTCACCGTGGTGTTCGCGCTGCTGGCCGCGTACCCGCTGTCCCGGTACAAGATGCGCGTCAACAAGCCGTTCCTGTACAGCATCCTGTTCGGCACCGGCCTGCCCATCACCGCGATGATGGTGCCCGTCTACGCGCTGTTCGTGTCGCTCAACCTGATCGACAACGTGTGGGGCTGCATCTTCTTCCTCGCCGCCACGTCGCTGCCGATGGCGATCTGGATGGCGAAGAACTTCATGGACTCGGTGCCGATCTCGCTGGAAGAAGCGGCGTGGACCGACGGCGCCTCGATGCTCACCACCCTGACCCGCATCGTGATCCCGCTCATGCGTCCGGGCATCGCCGTCGTGTTCATCTTCGTGTTCATCCAGGCGTGGGGGAACTTCTTCGTCCCGTTCGTCCTGCTGCTCTCGCCCGAGAAGGTGCCCGCCGCGGTGAGCATCTTCAACTTCTTCGGGCAGAACGGGGCGGTGGCGTACGGCCAGCTCGCCGCGTTCTCGATCGTCTACTCCGTGCCCGTCATCGCCCTCTACGTGATCGTGTCCCGAGGCCTCGGCGGCGGCAACGCCCTCGCCGGCGGCATCAAGGGCTGACGCCGGCCCCCACCCCCGCAAGACACCGGTGTCCGCACGTCGAACACCCGCGAACCGCGGTCCGATCCGCGAACACCGGTGTCCCGCGAACCAGAAAGGAAGCACATGCACCAGGACGAACCGCTCGTCGAGGCCCGGATCGCCCGCCTCGTGCGCGACCGTGTCGACCCCGCCGTCCTCCGTCGCTCGGCGCCGGTGACGATCGAGGCGTGGGAGGTGCCGGGTGAACCGGTGCCGTTCGACGCCGCCGTGGGCGAGACGTACACACCGTTTGCGGTGGGGTCGCACTGGGGCGGACGCCCGTGGGGCACGACGTGGTTCCGGGTGACCGGTAGTGTACCGGCGGACTTCGGCACCGCGCCGGGGACCACCGCCGAGCTCCTCGTCGACCTGGGGTTCACCAAGCGGCAGCCCGGGTTCCAGGCCGAGGGACTCGCGTTCCGCGCCGACGGCTCCACGATCAAGGCGATCGAGCCGCGGAACGACACCGTGCCGCTCGAGGTCGGCCCGGGGGAGTCCTTCGAACTCTGGATCGAGGCGGGGGCGAACCCGGACATCGGCGGCGACTCGTTCCAGGGTGCGACCCCGCTCGGCTCGCGCTCCACCGCCGGCGACGACCCGATCTACCGTCTGAAGGCCCTCGAGGTCGTCGAGCGCGACGACACCGTGTGGGAACTGCAGCAGGACCTCTGGGTGCTGCGCGGGCTGATGGCGGAGCTCCCCACCGACGGCACCCGCGGCGCCGACATCCTGCGGGCACTCGAACGCGCCGCCGACGCGCTGGACCCGGACGACGTCGCCGGCACCGCCGCGGACGCCCGTCAGGTCCTGGCACCGGTGCTCGCCGTCCCCGCCAGCCCCGCCGCCCACCGCGCGATCGCCGTCGGGCACGCCCACATCGACTCCGCCTGGCTGTGGCCCGTGCGCGAGACGAAGCGCAAGTGCGCGCGGACGTTCTCGAACGTGCTCGACCTGATGGACCGCGACCCCGACTTCACCTTCGCCTGCTCGTCCGCGCAGCAGTACGCCTGGATCCGCGACGAGTACCCCTCCATCTGGACCCGCATCAAGCAGCGGGTCGCCGAGGGCCGGTGGATCCCGGTCGGCGGCATGTGGGTCGAGTCGGACACCAACCTGCCCGGCGGTGAGGCCCTGGCCCGCCAGTTCGTCGCCGGCAAGCGCTTCTTCCTGGAGGAGTTCGGCATCGACACCCCGGAGGCCTGGCTCCCCGACTCGTTCGGCTACTCGGGCGCCCTGCCGCAGATCGTCCGCGCCGCAGGGTCGAAGTGGTTCGTCACCCAGAAGCCGTCGTGGAACGAGACGAACGTCATCCCGCACACCTCGTTCCACTGGGAGGGCATCGACGGCTCGCGCGTCCTGACGCACCTGCCCCCGGCCGACACCTACAACTCCGACGTCTCGCCCGCCGACCTGCGCCGCGGTGAACGGAACAACAAGGAACGCGGCACCGCGAACACCTCGATGCTCCTGTACGGCTTCGGGGACGGCGGCGGCGGTCCCACCCGCGAGATGGTCGGCGCCGCACACCGGCAGCACGACCTCGACGGGTCGCCACACGTCACGCTCGGCACGCCGGCGCAGGTGTTCGAGCAGCTCGAGGCCGAGCTGCCGACGCCGGGGGTCTGGTCGGGGGAGATGTACCTCGAGTTCCACCGCGGCACCTACACGTCGCAGATCCGCACGAAGCAGGGCAACCGCCGCTCCGAGCACCTGCTGCGCGAAGCCGAGCTCTGGGCAGCGACGGCGGCGGTCCGGCTCGGCAGCGAGTACCCGTACGCGGAACTCGAGGACGCCTGGCACACCGTCCTGCTGCAGCAGTTCCACGACATCCTGCCCGGGTCCTCGATCGCGTGGGTGTACGAGAACGCCGAGGAGCAGTACGCCCGGGTCGCCGAGGTGCTCGAGGGGCTGATCGGCAGCGCGACGACGGCGCTCGCCGGCAGCGCGACGACGGCGCGCGCCGGCACCGACGACGCCGCGTCGGTCGTTCGCTTCAACGCCTCGCCGGTCGCGGCCGGGGACGTGACCGCCCTGGGAGGTTCGGTCGTCCACGCGCCGCGCCCCGTGCCTCCCGTCCGGAGCGGCGACCGCTTCGTCTTCGACACCGGCGTGGTCACCGCGACCATCGACGCTGCCGGCCACGTCGTCTCGTTCGTCGACCACGCCACCGGACGCGACGCGATCGCGCCCGGCGCTGCGGCCGCGGAGTACACGGTGTTCCGCGACACCCCGAACCAGTGGGAGGCGTGGGACATCGACCGCGCGTACCAGCGCAACGGCACGGTGCTGTCGGCCTCGTCCGTCTCGGTCGACGGCTCGTCGCTCGTGGTGGAACGGTCCTTCGGATCGTCGACGCTCACCACGCGCTACTCCGCCGTGCAGGGCGAACCGGAGCTGACCGTCGAGACCGAGGTCGACTGGCACGAGCACCAGAAGCTGCTGAAACTCGCGTTCCCGATCGACGTGCTCGCGTCGTCGGCCTCGAGCGAGATCCAGTTCGGGCACATCGACCGGCCGACGCACCAGAACACCTCGTGGGACCACGCCCGGTTCGAGACCTCGGCACACCGCTGGGTGCACGTCGCGGAGCCCGGGTTCGGCGTCGCGGTGGCGAACGACTCGACCTACGGCCACGACATCACGCGCGAGACCCGGCCGGACGGCGGGATCACCACGCTCGTGCGGGAGTCGCTGCTGCGCGGGCCGACGTTCCCGGACCCGAACGCCGACCAGGGGCACCACGTGTTCCGGACGGTGCTGCGGATCGGGGACTCGGTGCTCGACGCCGCCGACTCCGGGTACCGGCTGAACCTGCCGGTGCGGAGCGTCCCCGGGTCGGCCGAGGTCGCGCCCATCGTCACGGTGTCGTCGCCGCAGGTGTTCGTCGAGGCCGTCAAGCTCGCCGAGGACCGCTCCGGGGACGTCGTCGTGCGACTGTACGAGGGGCTCGGGGGCCGGGCGACGGACGTCGGGGTCTCCTTCGGGTTCGACGTCGAGTCGGTGTCGCAGGTCGACCTGCTCGAGCGCCCGCTGGAGCGCTCGTGGTCGGCCGGGGAGCCGGTCGTGCTGACCCTGCGTCCGTTCGAGATCGTGACGCTGCGCGTGCGTCGGGCCTGAGGCAGCGGGCCCGGCGTTCGGTCGGGGAGAGACCGCGGCGCCGGACGGGACACGGGTGCGTTCCGTCCGGCGCCGTGTCGCGTTGGCGCGCGCGTGCGCTTGCGGGGTGGGGTGTGGGGTGCCGTTCCGCGTTGCCGTTCCGCGCGTAGGGGGCTGAAT
>NZ_QKSJ01000009.1:0-199380 GCF_003234135.1 Curtobacterium sp. MCPF17_018
GTGTATAAGCGACAGGGCGGTGGGGCGGCTGGCGGTGGGGCGGCTGCACCCGTTTCACGACGATCCACCTGTCGAACAACGCGTGCATCGTCGATGGATGCGCACGCACTCGATGCCCGCGCATGTTCCGACAGACCACTCGTCGAACGACTGGTGCATCGTCGATCAATGCCCACGCATGCACCCCACCCTCACCCCCGGTTGCGCCGTGTGTCCACGACTCTGGTCCACGTCAGGGGTGCGGATTATGGTGTGCGGCATGGCCCCCGTCCTGACCTCACCACTCGTGTCGACGCAGTGGCTCGCAGACCACCTCGGTGCTGACGAGCTCGTCGTGCTCGACGCCTCGGTGCACACGGTCGGGGCCGGGTTCGGCACCACCTGGCTCCCCGGGCGGGACGCCCACGAGCAGCGCGGCCACGTGCCCGGCGCCCGCTTCGCCGACCTGATCGACGACTTCTCCGCCGCCGACGCCGACGTCCCGTTCACCCGCCCCGGCGCCGAGCGCTTCGAGGTGGCCGCGGCACAGCTCGGCGTGACGAACACGTCGACCGTCGTGGTCTACGACGACAGCGTCGGCGAGTGGTCGGCGCGCCTGTGGTGGATCTTCCGTTCGTTCGGCTTCGACTCGGTCGCGGTCCTCGACGGTGGCTTCACGAAGTGGCGCGACGAGGGCCGCCCGGTGCGCGTGGGCGCACTGCGCACGCCCGCGGCGCCGTCCGATCCCGATGCCGATGCGTTCCTGGCCGGCGAAGAACGTGCGCTCTGGGCCGACCACGACCGCGTCACCCGTGCCGTCTCCGGCGAAGAGCCGGCGTCACTGGTGTTCGCCGCGCCCTGGGCCGCCCTCGGTGACGACCACCCGCCGATCGTGCCGGGCAGCACCCCGATCACGGCGGACACCCTGGTGGACCCCGAGACGAACGCGTACCTGCGCGGTGCCGAACTCGAGCGGGCCTTCGCCGACGTGATCGGTGCCGACGAGATCGTCACGTACTGCGGGGTGGGCAGCGCCGCGTGCGTCGACGCCCTCGCCCTGACGGTGCTCGGGCACGACCGGGTGAAGGTCTACGACGGTTCGCTGGCCGACTGGTGGCGGCACGAGCAACTCGCCTCCTGACGGAACCGGTCGCGGAACGGCGGCCGCGCCTGGCCGACGGCCGAGGACGGACAGCCGAGGACCGACGGCGAACGGCCGACACCGCACTACCGTTGCACCATGAGCACCAGACGCGCGGTCATCCTCGGCGGCACCGGCGGGATCGGCTCGGCCGTCGTACGTGCGCTCCTCGACGCCTCGGGCCGTGGCGGCGACGACTGGCAGGTCGACCTCGTCGCCCGACGCGGTGGCCCGGTCGCCGACAGTCTGACGGCCTCCGGGGCCACGTTCGTCCCCGGCGACCGGCGCGACCGTTCCGTCCTGCGTGACCTGCTCCGCCCCGGAGCCGACCTGCTCGTCGACACCGTCGGTGTGACGCGCGACGACGCCCAGCAGCTCCTGCCGTTCCTCGACGACGTCGGCTCGACGGTCTTCGTCTCGTCCAAGGCCGTCTACGCCGACGAGCAGGGCCGGCACGCGAACTCGCTCGACAAGCCGGTGTTCGGCGGCGCGGTCACCGAGATCCAGCCCACGGTCACCGCCGGGGACGGCGACCCGACGAGTCGTGACGGGTACGGCGCCGCGAAGGTGGCGGCCGAACAGGTCCTGCTCGACCACGGCGCCCCGGTCACCGTGCTCCGCCCGTCGAAGGTGTACGGCGTCGGCATCGGCCGCCCGCGGGAGTGGTTCGTCGTCCGCCGCGCGCTCGACGGCCGGGAACGCATCCTGCTCGCCGACCACGGCCGCGGCATCGACCACACGACGGCGGCGAGCGGCATCGGTTCGCTCGTCCGACTCGTGGCGGACGCACCGGACCGCCGGATCCTCAACGTGGCGGACGCCTCCGCCCCGACCGTGCTCGAGATCGTCCGCACGATCGCCGGACACCTGGACCACCGGTTCGACGAGGTCCTGCTCGACGAGGACGCGCCCGCCTTCGTGGGCGGCACGCCCTGGTCGTCGCCGTCGCCGTTCGTCCTCGACACCACGGCAGCACGTGCCCTGGGGTGGGAACCGCCGGAGTTCCAGGCCGCCGTCGCCCCGGAACTGGCATGGCTGGTCGAGACCGCCCACGCCACGCCTGCCGACGGCGACGTCCCCTGGGGCGACGACCCGTTCTGGGACCACATGTTCGACTACGGCCCCGAGGACGCCGCACTCGCACTCCTGTCCCTCAACCTGGGCTGACACGGTGCTCCGGTCCGAGGTCCTGTTCGTCGGCGGACGTTCCGGTGTGGGCAAGTCCACGGCGGCCGAGGCACTGCACGACATGCTCGTCGCTGCGGACGTCCGGCACGCGGTGATCGAGGGCGACCTGCTCGACCTCGCCCACCCGGCACCGCACGTCGAACACCCCGAGCCGCACCTGGCCCAGCGGAACCTGGCCATGATCTGGGCCGGCTACCGGGCGATCGGTCACCACCGACTCGTCTACACGAACACCGTGTCCGTGCTCGAACACGAGCGCCTCGCTGCAGCGATGGGCGACGATCCGCTGGTCAGCGTCGTCCTGCTCCGCGCATCCGACGACACGACCGCCGACCGGCTCGCTCGACGAGCGGGTGGTGCCGTCCCGCAGGCGCAGCTCGCGCACAGCACGCGGACGGCCGGGAGGCTCGACTCGGCCACCGCCGGCACGGTCGCCCGGGTGGACACCGACGGCCAGAGCCCCGCCCAGGTGGCCGCACGGCTCGCGTCGATCACGGGGTGGCTCGAGCGCTGATCTCCCCGCACGGCCTGTGCAGAGCGGCCGTCCCGTCCACAGATGTCCCCGGGCGGCGGTCCGCCCAGTCGCGGGCGGGCACGCTGGAGCCATGAACGACAACCGCCTCGGCACCTCGGTCAGCCCGTACCTGCGTCTGCACGCCGACAATCCCGTCGACTGGCGCGAGTGGGGTCCCGAGGCGTTCGCCGAAGCGCGCGAGCGCGGGGTCCCGGTGCTGGTGTCCGTCGGGTACGCCACGTGCCACTGGTGCCACGTCATGGCGCGCGAGAGCTTCGCCGACCCGGAGATCGGCGAGCTGCTCCGGCGGGACTTCGTGTCGGTGAAGGTCGACCGCGAAGAACGCCCGGACGTCGACGCGAGCCTGATGGCCTCGGCGAGTGCCTTCACGCAACAGCTCGGCTGGCCGCTGACGACGTTCCTGACGCCCGACGGCCACGTCTTCTTCGCGGGGACGTACTTCCCGCCCACTCCCGTCGGGCAGGTCCCGGCGTTCCGGCAGATCCTGGCCGCGGTGCTCGACGCCTGGACCGAGCGTCGGCACGAGGTCGACGCGAACGCCTCGGCCATCGCGACGGCGATCCGGCAGGGCGCCGTGGCGGACGCAGCGACCCGATCGGGCGACGGCGGTGCCGGAGCCGACCCGGGCCTCCCGTCCGAGGACGCCATCCGGGCCGTCACGGACCAGCTGTCCCGGGCAGAGGACACCACCTACGGCGGTTTCGGCGGCGCGCCGAAGTTCCCGAGCACGCCGTTGCTCGAGTTCCTCGCCGACGCGGCGGCCGACGGCGACGCCGAGGCCGACGGGCTGCTCGACCGGTCGTTGCACGCGATCCGCGCGTCCGAGCTGACCGACGCAGACGGCGGCGTCTTCCGGTACGCGACCAGGCGCGACTGGAGCGTGCCGCACTACGAACGGATGCTCTACGACAACGCAGGGCTGCTCGCGGTCGCGGGTGCCGAGCAGGCCCGCGGCATCGCCGACTTCCTCCGGGACACCCTGCGCCGTGCCGACGGGGCGTTCGTCGCCGCGCAGGACAGCGAGTCGACCATCGACGGCCGTCGGGTCGAGGGTGAGTGGTACCGCCGACCGGTCGCCGAGCGCGCCCAGCTCGACCCGCCACCGCTGGACGACCAGGTGCTCACGGGCTGGAACGGCCTGGCGATCCGGGGGCTCGCGATCGCCGGCGCGCGGCACGGCGATCCAGAACTCGTCGCGCTCGCGCGGAGTGCGGCCGACGCCGTCCTCGCCGCCCACGTGCAGGACGGCCACGTGACAGTGCGGTCCAGCACACCGCGCGGGGCGTCCTCCGCCCCGGCCACCGTCGAGGACGTCGGACTGCTCGCCGAAGGGCTGCTCGAACTGGCCCTGGTGACGGGCGAGGTCTCCTACGCGACCGTCGCACGCTCGCTGGTCGACGACGGCCTGGCCGAGCGCTTCGACGTCGACCCGGTGCTGGCCTCCGCGGGGACCGCCACGGGCGAACAGCCGCAGACCGCGATGCGGTCCGGCACTGTGGCGCTGGCGTCGGCCGCCGCGACGCTCGGGGCACTGACGGGCGACGAGGCACTGCGGGTCGCCGCGGCACGACTCGTCGCCGACCGCGCCCGCACCGGGACCGAGCGACCCCTCGGTCACGCGGATGCCCTCGGTGTCGCCCTCGCCCTGCAACGGCCGTCGCGCGAGATCGTCGTCGTCACGAGCGGCACCGACGACCCGATGCGGGCCGTGGCACACCGTGCTCGTCGCCCCGGCACGGTCGTCGCCACCACCACGCCGGAGCAGGCACGCGACTGGGCCGAGGCGGGGTTCTCGTTGTTCGAGGGACGCGACGTGCTCGACCCTGCCGCGTACGTCTGCCACGACCGGGTGTGCGAACTACCCTCCCGGTCGGCGGACGCCCTGGCCCAGCAGATCGCCTGACGCCCCTCCCGCCCGGCGCGCCTGTATCCTGGAATGCTCATGTCTTCTCCGCTGCCCGTCATCACGTACCCGCCCGAACTGCCGGTCTCGCAGCGGCGGGACGACATCGCGGCTGCCATCCGTGACAACCAGGTGGTCATCGTCGCCGGGGCCACCGGCTCGGGCAAGACGACACAGCTGCCGAAGATCTGCCTCGAGCTCGGTCGTGAGCACATCGGGCACACCCAGCCCCGCCGGATCGCGGCGCGGACCATCGCCGAGCGGGTGGCGGAAGAACTGGGCGGCGGGGAGCTCGGTGGGCTCGTCGGCTACCAGGTCCGGTTCACCGACAAGGTCGGCTCCGAGACCCGCGTGAAGCTGATGACCGACGGCATCCTGCTGAACGAGATCCACTTCGACCGCGACCTGAAGCGGTACGACACGATCATCATCGACGAGGCGCACGAGCGGTCCCTGACGATCGACTTCCTGCTGGGCTACCTGAAGCGGTTGCTCCCCCGTCGCCCCGACCTGAAGCTCATCATCACGAGCGCGACGATCGACCCGGAGTCGTTCTCGAAGCACTTCGACGACGCCCCCATCATCGAGGTGTCCGGCCGCACCTACCCGGTCGAGATCCGGTACCGCCCCCTCGTCGCCGAAGACCAGGACGACGACGCCGACGACGAGTCGGACTCCCGCACCGGTGACAGCGGCAACGCCGCCGACGACCGCGACACCCTGCAGGGCATCACCGACGCCCTCGACGAGCTGGCGCAGGAGGACCCGGGCGACGTGCTCGTGTTCCTGTCCGGCGAGAACGAGATCCGCGACGCGCAGGACGCGATCGAGGGCAAGCGCTACCCGGGCACCGAGGTCCTGCCGCTGTACGGCCGCCTGTCCGCTGCCGACCAGCACCGGGTCTTCGAGCGCCGGCACACCCCGGGTATCCGCCGTCGTGTCGTCCTCGCCACGAACGTCGCCGAGACCTCGCTGACCGTGCCCGGCATCAAGTACGTGATCGACACGGGCACGGCACGCATCTCGCGGTACTCCCCGCGGGCCAAGGTGCAGCGCCTGCCGATCGAGGCGATCTCGCAGGCCAGCGCCAGCCAGCGTTCCGGTCGAGCGGGCCGCACCAGTGCCGGCATCGCGATCCGGCTCTACTCCGAGGACGACTTCGGCCGACGCCCCGAGTACACCGACCCCGAGATCCTCCGCACGAACCTCGCCGCGGTCATCCTGCAGATGATCTCGCTCGGCTTCGGGGACATCGAGTCGTTCCCGTTCCTGCAGCCGCCGGACAGCCGGGGCGTGAAGGACGGCCTCGACCTGCTCCGTGAGCTCCGTGCCGTCGACAAGGACGGCCGCATCACGAAGTCCGGGCGACAGCTGACCCGGCTGCCGATCGACCCCCGGCTCGGTCGGATGGTGCTCGAGGCCGGACGGCAGGGCGTCGGACGCGAGGTCATCGCGATCGTCAGCGCCCTGAGCATCCAGGACCCCCGCGAACGCCCACTCGAGAAGCGTGCGCACGCCGATCAGCTGCACGCCCGCTTCGCCGACCCGACGAGCGACTTCCTGACCCTGCTGAACCTCTGGAACCACATCGAGGACCAGCAGGAGGAACTCTCGTCGAGCGCGTTCCGTCGGCTGTGCAAGGCCGAGTTCCTGAACTACCTGCGCATCCGCGAGTGGCAGGACCTGTACCGGCAGCTCTCCCGTGCCGCGAAGCAGGTCGACGTCCGAGTCGGGCAGTCCCGCTCCGACGACGGCGAAGCCGTGCACCGGGCACTGCTCGCCGGACTCCTCAGTCAGATCGGGCTGCGGGACCGCGAGAAGCGCGACTACCTCGGCTCCCGGAACACCCGGTTCGTGGTCTTCCCGGGCAGCGTGCTCGCGAAGAAGCAGCCCGACGCCGTGATGGCCGTTGAACTCGTCGAGACCAGCCGGCTGTTCGCCCGGACCGTCGGCCGGATCGATCCCGCCTGGGTGGAGCCGCTCGCCGGGGACCTGCTCAAGCGCACCTACGGCGAGCCGCACTGGGAGAAGAAGCAGGGCGCGGTCGTCGCCTACGAGCGGGTGACCCTGTTCGGTGTCCCGATCGTGCAGCGCCGCCGCGTGCAGTACTCGCGGATCGACCCGGAACACTCCCGTGAGCTCTTCATCCGCCACGCCCTGGTCGAGGGCGAGTGGGACTCGCAGCAGGCCTTCGACCGCGCCAACCGGAAGCTCCGCAAGGAACTCGAGCAGCTCGAGGAACGCACCCGCCGCCGGGACATCCTGCTCGACGACGAGAACGTCTACGAGTTCTACGACGCCCGCATCGCGGCCGACGTCGCCACGACCCGCGACTTCGAGGGCTGGTGGCGCACGACTCGCCGTGAACAGCCGGACCTGCTCACGATGCGCCGTTCGGACCTGCTGGACGAATCAGCGGCCGAGGCGGCCGAGGACGACGTGGAGTACCCGACCCAGTGGCGGAGCGGCGACCAGCGTCTCGCCATCAAGTACCGCTTCGAGCCCGGCGCCGAGGACGACGGCGTCAGCGTGCAGGTCCCCCTCGCGCTCCTGCCCCGGATGCGCGAAGAGGGCTTCGACTGGCAGGTGCGCGGCCTCCGGAGAGAACTCGTCACCGCGCTCATCAAGTCGCTGCCGAAGCAGATCCGCAAGAACGTCGTGCCCGCTGCCGACTGGGCCGAGAAGATCGTCGCCGAGCTGCCCGACGACGCCCCGACCGAGCCGACGGAGTCGTTCCGCGCCACCCTCGCCAAGGCGATCCAGCGCATGACCTACGTGCCGGTCTCCGAGTCCGACTTCGACCTGTCCCGTGTCCCCGCGCACCTGCTGCCGACGTGGGCCGTGGTCGACGAGCGTGGTCGCCGGGTCGAGACCGGCAAGGACCTGTCGGCCCTGCAGACCAAGCTCGAGGACCGCACCCGGCAGAGTGTCGCCTCCGCCACGGTGCAGGGCGCAGGACGGCCAGGAGGCGCGGCTCGCGTCGCATCTGCCGGCGCCGGTCGCCCGCTGGAACAGTCCGGACTCACCACCTGGCCCGACCAGGACCTGCCGCAGACCCTCGACACCAAGCAGGCCGGCGGTGTCATCCGCGCGTACCCGTCCCTGGTCGAAGAAGGCACGGGTCCGAAGGCGACCGTCGGCGTGCAGCTGCTCGCCACCCCTTCCGACCGCGTCGTCCGGATGCCCGCCGGGGTCCGCCGTCTGGTGATGCACGCGGTGCCGTCGCCCGTGTCGTACATCCAGTCGCACCTGACCGCGCAGGAGAAGCTCGCGCTCGCCGCCAGCCCCTACCCGTCGACCGCCGCGCTGTTCGACGACGTGCTGGCCGCCGTGGTCGACGCCGGTATCCGTCGGGCACACCCGGACGGCCTCGTCTTCACGAAGGCCGAGTTCGAGTCCGTCCGCGATGCCGTGTCGGCCTCCGTCGTCGACACGATGTTCACCGCGGTGTCCGAGGTCGCGGCCGTCCTGGCCGCGCAGCGTTCCGCCGAACGAGCACTCAAGCAGGCGAACTCGATGTCGCTGCTCGCCGCCCTCAGCGACATGCGGCAGCAGATGGAGCGCCTGGTGTTCCCCGGGTTCGTCGCCGTCGCGGGGCTCGACCGGCTGCGCCGCATCCGCGTGTACCTGCAGGGCATCGAGGCGCGCGTGCAGAAGCTGCTGCAGAACCCCGGACGCGACGCGACCTGGATGCGCGAGGTGACCGTGGCGACCGACCGCTACACCGATGCCGGCGGCACCTTCCCGCCCGCGGTCGGGGCGCACCCGGAACTCGTGCACGCTCGGTGGATGCTCGAGGAGTTCCGGCTCAGCCTGTTCGCGCAGGAACTCGGGACCGCCGAGACCGTCTCGTTGCAGCGGATCACCAAGGCCCTGATCGCCGCACGCTGATGGGTCTACCGTGTCGGCCATGATCGGCACACTCGACGTCGTCGTCCTGGACTGCCCGGACACCCGCGCCCTCGCCCGCTTCTACGCCGAGTTGCTCGGCGGGGAGATCGTCGGCTTCGACGAGGACTGGGCGGAGCTCGCCCTCCCGTTCACCGACCACAGTCCGATCCTGGCGTTCCAGCAGGTCGACGACTACCGGGCGCCGGAGTGGCCCGGGCAAGCGGTGCCGCAGCAGAGCCACCTCGACGTGAAGGTCGACGACCTGGACGACGGCGAGGCCGCGGTGCTCGCGATCGGTGCGACGGCCACGGGGTCGGGCACGGAGACGTTCCGCGTCTACCTCGACCCCGCGGGGCACCCGTTCTGCCTCATCCGGCCGTCGGACTGACCGGTTCGGTCGCCAAACCCTCGACCACGGTCACGTTCGGCAGCGCGGTGAGTGCGGCGCCGGGCAGGAACAGCTTCGCGGCGCGACGGCCGGCGCCGATGACGACCTCGGGGGCGTCGAGGACCCGCGCGTCGATGTAGAGCGGCCACGACGACGGCAGCCCGATGGGGGTGATGCCGCCGTACTCCATGCCGGTCAGCTCGACCGCTTCGTCCATCGGGGCGAAACTCGCCTTGCGGACGTCGAGCAGCTGCTTCACGACCCGGTTGACGTCGAGTTTGGTCGATGCCAGGACGACGCAGGCGGCGTAGCGGACCTCGTCGCCGCGCTTGCCCGCGACGACGATGCAGTTGGCGCCGCCGGCCAGCGGGTAGCCGTACGCCTCCGAGAATGCTGCGGTGTCCGCCAGGTCGGCGTCGATCGGGGCACCCTCGATCTTCATGACGACCTCGGTCGGCAACGCGACGAGGGCTTCAGCGACGGGGATCGCGAGGAATCCGGTGGCGACCAGGGCGGGAACACGTTCGAGCGTCGGCATGGCTCCACCGTAGGGAAGCGATCCCGCACGAGGGTGGAGCCATGACCGAACTCCGGGCGATCGACGTCGACCAGTGGCCCCGCCGGGAGCACTTCGAGCACTACCGGCACCGCGTGCCGTGCGCGTACGAGGTGACCGTCGAACTCGACGTCACCGCCTTCGTCGAGCGCGTCCGAGCGACCGGCCGTCGGACCTACGCGTCGCAGCTCTGGGCCATCGCGACCGTGGTGAACCGGCACGACGAGTTCCGGATGCAGCTGCTGGACGACGGCTCCCCCGCCGTGTGGGACCGTGTCCACCCGATGTTCACCGTGTTCCACCCGGACACCGAGACGTTCTCCGCACTCGTCGTGCCGTACCACGACGACTTCGAGACGTTCCACGACGCTGCGGTGTCGACGATGGCGCAGTACCGGGACGACACCCGGATGTTCCCGCAGGACGACCGGCCCGGCAACGTCTTCGACGTCTCGACCCTGCCGGGAGCATCGTTCACCGGCTTCTCGTTGCAGGTGCGCGACGGCTGGGACCACCTGCTGCCGATCATCACGCTCGGCGGGTACCGGGCCGCTGGTGACCGGACGCTGCTGCCGCTGGCGTTGCACGTCGACCACGCTGCTGCCGACGGCTTCCACACGACCCGACTGCTGCGCGAACTCGAGGAGCTCTTCGCCGACCCTGGCTGGCTGGGCTGACCTCAGGGCCTCGGTCGGAGTAGAACGGCGCGCATGACGAACGCAGTGGTGCACGTCGAACTCATCGGCCTCGACCCCGACCGGTTGCGGGCCTTCTACGCCGCGCTCTTCGGCTGGGACTCCCCGCAGGCGCCCCGGTCGCCGCAGCTGTCTCCGACCAGTCCTCGTACTCGTTCCTCGAACCGGTGCCGGGCGCCGGGCCGGTCGCGGGCGGCATCGGCGGTGGCCCGGGGTTCGCCGCCCGCGCGCTGTTCTACGTCGGGGTCGAGGACGTCGCTGCGGCGCTCAAGCGGGTCGAGGAACTCGGCGGCACCGTCGTCCTGCCGGCGCAGCGCAACGAGGGCGGCGGTGTCACGATCGGGCACTTCCACGACCCGGCGGGCAACCTGGTCGGCGTGGCAGGACCCCGCTGACCAGCCCGTCGTTCCCGGCGTCTCCTACGCTGACCCCATGACGTCGCAGTCGGAGTCCCTCGCCCGCAAACGCATCGGGCTCGTCGGCGCGGGCGGCATCTCCGTCGCCCACCTGCCCGGGCTGCTCCGTCTGGGCGACGTGGTGGTGCACGCTCGCGAGGGCGCACACGAACTCGTCGCCGCGTTCACCGACACCGCCCGGGCCGAGGGCAGCACGATCACCGTCGCCGACAGCCTCGACGAACTCCTCGCCGGGGTCGACGTCGTCGACGTGGTGGTCCCGACGCACGCCCACGCCGAGGTCGTCCGTGCGGCGATCGCGGCCGGCAAGGACGTCGTCTCCGAGAAGCCCCTGGCCCGGACCGACGCGGACGCGGCGGACCTGGCGGCGCGCGCTGCGGACGCAGGCGTCCAGCTCTACCCAGCCCAGGTGGTGCGCTGGTTCCCCGCGTACGCGCGCCTGCACGAGGCCGCGACCACGGGCCTCCTGGGCGACCTGGCGGTGTTGCGGTTCTCGCGGTCCGGCGCCTTCCCCACCCACGTCCCCTGGTTCGGCGACCGCGCGCTGTCGGGCGGGATCGTGATGGACCAGATGATCCACGACCTCGACATCGCACGCTGGGTGGCGGGCGAGGTGACCCGAGTGTCGGCGGTGAGCGTCCGCGCGGGCTCCGAGGCGGAGCCGGTCGAGGCGGCACACGTCCTGCTCACGCACGAGTCGGGCGCGATCAGCCACGTCGCCGGGCTGTGGGGGCCGCAGCACCTCGCCTTCACGACCGAGTACTCGGTGACGGGGACGCTCGGCAGCCTGTCGCACTCGTCCCGGGCAGAGGAGGACACCCGGAGCGACCTCGCGGCACCGGCTTCCGTGGACGGCTTCCTGCCGACGGTCGACCCGGCGGACGACCCGTACGCGCTGGAGCTCGCCGACTTCCTCGCCGCGTTCGACGGCGGTGCACCGCCCCGGGTCAGCGTGGATGACGGCGTCGCTGCGGTGCGGATCGCGAACGCGGCGATCGCCTCGATCGAGTCCGGCCAGCCGGTGGAGGTGTCGCGGTGACGCTCCGGGTCGGCGTGCTCTCCTTCGCCCACACGCACGCCATCAGCTACCTCGGCGCCCTGGCGGCGATGCCCGACGTCGAGGTGCGCGGCACGGATCCGGACGGCGTCTCGACGGGGACGGAACTCGGCGACCTGCGCGGCGCCGAGCTGGCACACGCGCTCGGCGCCGGGTACGCGGACTCCGTCGACGAACTGCTCGCCTGGGGCCCGGACGCGGTGATCGTCACGAGCGAGAACGCCCGGCACCGTGAGCACGTCGAGCTCGCGGCGGCAGCGGGGGCGCACGTGCTCTGCGAGAAGCCGCTCGCGACCTCGTGGCAGGACGGCCTCGCCATCCGCGATGCGGTGGACCGCGCCGGGGTGCTGCTCATGATGGCGTTCCCGGTGCGCTTCGCCCCGGCGTTCGACCGGCTGCGCGCGACGCGGGACTCCGGCGCACTCGGCAGGGTGTTCTCGGTCCGGGGCGCGAACAACGGCATGCTGCCGCTCGCCCGGCACTGGTTCACCGACGTCCGGTCCAGCGGAGGCGGCGCCCTCGTCGACCACGTCGTGCACGTCGCCGACCTGATCGACGGGCTGACCGGAGCGGCGCCGGTGTCCGTCACCGCGGTCGCCAACCGGGTGTTGCACGCGGACCGCGCGAACGCCGAGACCGCGGGTCTGGTGACCATCACGTACGACGACGGCACGATCGCGGCGATCGACTGCTCGTGGAGCCGACCGGACACGTCGCCGGTGTGGGGTGGGCTGACGCTCGACGTCGCCGGGACCGGTGGCACGGTGTCGGTGGACTTCTTCGGGGCGGCTGCTCGCGGACTCGACGCGGTCGGGGGCCGGCCGATCGAGCTCCGGTACGGACCCGACCACGACCTGCCGATGCTCCGCACGTTCCTGGCGGCCGTGGGGTCCGGCGAGCAGCCGCAGCCCGATGTCGGGGTCGGGCTGCGGACGCTGTCGATCGTGCTGGCGGCGCAGGAGTCGGTGCGGACCGGCAGGACGGTGGCGGTCACCCCGGCGTGACGCCGGAGCGCCGCAGCGCGAGTCCGCTGTGGCCGTCCACATCGGCGTCAGCGTCAGCCGCGGCCTCGGAGGCGAGGCGGATTCGCGTCGTGGCGGCCCGGGCGGTATGTTCGGGGCGCGCGGTAGGGACCGCGCACCGTGAGGCAAGGGGTAGCTCGTGACGGTCGCGCCCGCGCGCGCAGCGCGACACGTTCCTGTCGCGCGCCACCGTGCCCGTCACAACGCTCGCCGTCCGGGCGGCGCAGCCGACACCAGGACGCTGCGACTCGAGATCCAGGCCGTCCGTGCCGTCGCCATCGGGGCGGTGGTGCTCTACCACCTGTTCCCCGAGGTGCTGCCCGGCGGCTACGTCGGCGTCGACGTCTTCTTCGTGATCTCGGGCTTCCTCATCACCGCGCACATCGCGAAACCACTGGCGGCCGGCCGGTTCAGCTTCCGGGCCTTCTACGCTCGACGCGCCTGGCGACTCCTGCCGGCGTCGATGGCGACGCTCTTCGTGACCGTGATCCTGACCGCGGTGTTCGTCCCCCGGACGCTCTGGAAGGACTTCACCGAGCAGATCATCGCCAGCGCGCTCTACGTCGAGAACTGGGCGCTCGCGGGCAACGCCGTCGACTACTCCGCCCTGGCGTCCGACGCCAGCATCGTGCAGCACTTCTGGTCGCTGTCGACCGAGGAACAGTTCTACGCCGTCTGGCCGCTCGTCCTCTGGTTCTGCGCCTTCGTGCGGTACCGGCGCCGACGCCGGAACGGTGTGTCCCTCGCTCCGGCGATGGCCGTCGCGCTCGGCATCGTGTTCGTGCTGTCGCTGGCGTACTCGATCTGGGCGACGGCGCACACCCCCGCGTCCTACTTCCTCACCACGACCAGGGCGTGGGAGTTCGCCGCGGGCGGCCTGCTCTGGCTCGGCCTGCAGCGCGTCCGGATCCCCGCGGCGCTGGCGGCGGCGATGAGCTGGGCCGGCCTCGTGCTGGTCGCGACGACCGCGCTCCGGTTCGACGCGTCGACGCCGTTCCCGGGCTGGACGGCGCTCATCCCCATCATCGGGGTCTCGCTCGTCATCGCGGGCGGGATGCCCGACCCCGCGTGGAGCCCGGCGTTCCTGTACCGGCTGCGACCCGTGCAGTGGCTCGGGGACGTGTCGTACTCGCTCTACCTCTGGCACTGGCCGCTGCTGATCGTGATGCCCTTCGTGATCGGGACCCCGACGGGCGAAGCGACCCCGCTCTGGGCGAAGGGCATCGTGCTCGTCGTCGCGCTCGTCCTCGCGCACTTCTCGCGCCGGTTGATCGAGCAGCCCGTGATCGCGTTCTCCAGCGAGCGCATGCGTGCGCGGCACCCGCGGCACCGCGGCGTCCTGGTGCTCGCGATCGCCGGCATGCTCGTCGTCGCCGTGCCCGCCGCCGGCATGTACTGGTCGGTGGCGCGAGAGGAGTCCACGGGCGCCGCCACCGGGGTCACCGTCACCGCGGACGGCACGCTGACCAGCCGAGCCTGCCACGGTGCCGCAGCGATGCAGCCCGGGGCGGACTGCCCGCAGGTGGACGCGGCCGACCTCACGCCCAGCCCGGTGCAGGCGGCGTCCGACTCGTTCGCCGACCAGTCCGGCGCCGGGTGCCAGGTCGCCGGCGAGGACACCACGGTCCGGGGCTGCGAGGTCGGCGACCCCGACGGCACCGTGCGGCTGGCGATCGTCGGCGACTCCCACGCCGCCAACTACGTGCCGTCCCTCGAGCTCATCGCGAAGGCGCAGCACTGGAGCCTCACCACCTACCTGCACTCCGGCTGTCCGATGACCCGAGCACTCGTGACCCCGTCGTGCAACACCTGGAAGGCCGACACCCTCGAGCGGCTGCAGCAGGAGCGGTACGACGTCGTGTTCGTCGCCGCGATGTCCCGCACGCCGTGGCCGCACGGCATCATCCGGCACGCCGACGAGATGACGCCCCAGGTCCGCGACGATGCGGCGGGCCAGTACGCGAAGACCTGGGTCCGCCTGCAGCAGGCCGGGTCGAGCATCGTGGCCCTGCGCGACAACCCCGACCCGGGCATCGGCGGCGTGTCCGACGTGCCGAGCTGCGTCGAGCAGCACGGTGACGGCGCCGCCTGCGACGTCTCCGAGGCCGACGCGCTGATCGACGACCCGGTTGCGCAGGCCGCGCGGACCACGCCGGGCGTCACGCTGATCGACTCCACGGCGATGTTCTGCGCTGACGGCACCTGCCCCTCGGTCATCGGCGGCGTCGTCGTCTACCGACAGGTGCAGCACGTCACGCAGACCTACGCGCGGTCCATGGCGCCGTTCCTGGAGCCGAAGGTGACCGCTGCGGTCGAGGCCGCCGTCGCCGGCTGAGGTGGCCGCAACGGCCGCAACGGCCGCAACGGCCGCAACGGTCGCAGCGGCCGCAGCGGCCAGCCGGGTACCGCCCGGGAGCGTCCTCACCGGAGCGCGCGCGCTACGCTCGTCCCGATGCGCGCAACCGTGCGGGACGTGGCCGCCCTCGCCGGGGTGTCCCCGAAGACCGTCTCCAACGTCGTCAACGGCGGCGTGGTCGTGCGCCCGGAGACCCGTGAACGCGTCGAGCGGGCGGTCGCCGAGCTCGACTACGTGCCGAACCTGTCCGCACGTGGGCTGCGGAACGGCCGCTCCGGAGCGATCGCGCTGACACTGCCGGAGATGGGCAGCGCGTACTCCGCCGAGCTCGCGCAGTCCTTCGTCGAACTCGCCCGCGAACGCGGCTGGGTCGTGCAGCTCGAGCAGACCGGCAACGACCCGGCCCGCGAACGTGAACTGGTCTCCCGTGCCCGCGCACACCTGGTGGACGGGCTGATCCTCAACCCGGTGTCGCTCAGCGCGAGCGTCCTGGCCTCGACCGAGGGGCTGCCGCCCACGGTCGTCATCGGCGAGGTCGAGCCCGAGCACGTCGACCAGGTGCACGTCGACAGCCGCTCGGCGGCCGAGCAGGTCACCGCACACCTCATCGCCCACGGCCACCGACGCATCGCGATCGTCGGGGCGTCACCCGAGGGTGCAGCGACCGCGACCAGCGAGCTCCGTGAACGCGGGTACGCCGCCGCGCTCGCGGCCGCCGGCATCGCGCCCGACCCGTCGCTCCGTGTCCCGCTGCCGGCGTGGACCACGAGTTCCGCGGCGACGGCCTTCGCGGCCTGGCTCGACGAGCACCCCCTGCCCGACGCCGTCTTCGCCTTCACCGACTCGATCGCGTTCGGAGTGCTGCACGTGCTCGCCGCCCGCGGCGTCCGGGTGCCGGACCAGGTCAGCGTCATCGGGTTCGACGACGTCGACGGCGCCGCGTACGCGATCCCGTCGCTCAGCACGGTGTCGTTCGACCGTCGGGCGTTCGCGACGGCGGCGCTCGACCTGCTGACCCGTCGGATCGCGGACCGCGGTGCCGCGCCGGGGACCGTCGTCGTGCCGCACCGGATCGTCGAGCGGGCGAGTGTCGCCGACCGGTGAGCGGCCGACGCGGTTTCACGCTGACCGACACCTCACGCGGCCACGCGCCCGTGGAGTGTCGCTCAGCGCGAAAGACCGCCGGAGCCGCCGCCGCCGCCGGAGCCCCCACCCGGATCCGCCGCCGCCAGCACCGCCGACCGCGTCCGCGCATCGCCGAGGATCCGGAAGTGCCCACCCACCGGCAGCCGCACGTTCGTCGCCCCCTGGAGCTCGCTGCCCTCGGGGATGAGCGTGTCGAACACCCCGTACACCGAGGTGATCCGCGCGTTCGCGTCGAGTTCCCGTGCCAGCCCCGCCAGCACCGGGTCGGCCGCCCGGAACGCCCGCAGGTGCGGAACCGGTGCGAGCCGCGCGTAGACCGAGCCCGCGAAGGGCGTCGACACCGCGACCATCCGGTCGATCCGATCGTGCTGGTCGAGCTGCGTCATCGCGTACTTGCCGATCAGTCCGCCCTTGCTGTGTGCGAGCACGAGCACGTTCCGCAGGTCCTGCTCCTCCAGGGTCGCGATCACCTCGCGCGCCGAGTCGGGCACGGGCCGCAGGTTGTGCCGCAGGACGGGCAGCACGTACACCGGGTGTCCCCGATCGTGGAGCGCGTCCATCAGCGGCCGCATGAAGTGCCAGGTCTCGTAGACGCCGGGGACCACGACGACGGGCTGCCCGGCGCCGGTCCGGTAGTCGTCCGCGGTGGTCGGGCCGAGGCTCCGGACCTGCCACCTCGCCGCGTACCCCCAGTCGAGTGCGGCCCACCACGCGCGTCGCACCAGCGGGACACGGCCTGGAGGCCCGGATCGCCCCGTCCGCGCCGCCTCCGTCCCCGACGTGGCCGGCCGGGTCATCGCAGCCCCTCCAGGCGCTCGGCGCTGCGGAACGTCTCGAGGAGGCGTGCGAAGGCGTCCGGCTGCCGTTCCTGCACGTGGTGCGGGCCGGCCAGTTCCACGAAGGTGCCGTTCGGCGCAGCGGCCGCGACCCGAGCCGACCAGTCGTGCCGCGCGATCGGGTCCTGGGTGCCGCGGACGACGAGGACGGGCTGCGTCACCTCGGTGATCGTCCGCTCGGTCGGGTAGCGGAGCATCGGCCCGAGCTCACGCGTGTACTGCCGCATGCTCCGCACGTAGTCGGTGACCAGGACGCCGTTCATCCGGACGCCCTCGACGAACCCGTCTCGGCCCAGGTCGAGCGCCTGCAGCGGGAGCGATCGCCGCTCGGAGTCGATCACCGGACCGACGAGCACGATCGCGGCGACGGTCTCCGGGTGGCGCCGGGCGGACTCGACCACGACCTGGGCACCCATCGACTGCCCGACGAGCACCAGGTCGCCGTCGACCAGGTGGCGGACGGCCCGCACGACGACGTCGCCGAGCTCCTCGATCGACAGCCGTCGACCGGCTGCGGGCAGCCAGCCGAACCCCGGCAGGTCGACGCTGATCGTGTGGTGCTCGGCGGCGACGGCGCGCTGCGACCGAGCGAAGGAGCGGTGGGACATCCCGATGCCGTGGACGAACACGACGGTGGGGTCGGTGTCGTCGCGGACCGGTTGCCGCGACGCCATCGCGTGCAGGCGCACGGGCAACCCGTCGATCCGGACGGTCTCCACAGCAGCGCGCACGAGCCGAGGCTACGCGGCGGTTCGCAGCGCCGGGTCAGCCTCGTCATCGGCCGCACACAGCCGGGCCGTGTGCACTCCTGACATGAGCGACACCACTCCCACCAACGACCACCAGCCGGACGGCTCCCACCCGGTGGACCGGGCGACGACGCCGACCGGCTGGGGCGCCGCCCCGACCCCGACGTCGACCTCCACGCTCGACGCCCCCGCGCCGCAACAACAACAGCAGCCGCAGCCGCAGTACCGTGCGGACGCCGGCGCCTGGACCCCGGGTGCCTGGGACTCCACCGCCCCGAACGGCACCACCCCCTGGTACGGAGCCGGGGCCACAGCCAACCGGCGCAGCGCAGGCCCGAAGCCCCCGTGGTTCTGGCCGCTCCTCGCCGCGATCGTCGGGCTCGCCGCACTGCTCGTCGGCGGTGGCGTCGGTTTCGCCATCGGCCACGCGATCGGTGCGGACCGGACGCAGTCGACGACCCAGGTGCCCGGCACGAACCGGTTCCCGGGCGACGGCACCGGGAGCTGACCGGCGGGTACGATCCGTTCCATGCGGAAGACCACTGCCGGTCTGTTCACGTCGGTCGACGGCGTCGTGCAGGACCCCTACGAGTTCCAGTACGACAGCTTCGACGACGAGCTCGGTGCGGCGATGGGCGCCTGGATGGCCCGGACCGACACCGTGCTGCTCGGGCGGAACAGCTACCTGGAGTGGTCCGAGTGGTGGCCCGCCCACGCGGACGACCCGTTCGGGCAGTGGATCAACCCGATCGAGAAGCACGTGGCCTCCACCACGCTCGGCGGCGACCTGACTTGGCAGAACAGCACGCAGATCCCGGGCGACGTCCCCGCGTTCGTCCGCGGACTGCAGCAGCGCGAGGGAGCCGACATCGCCGTCTGCGGCAGTGTCACGCTCGTCCGCAGCCTGCTGTTCGCCGGGGTCCTCGACGAACTGCAGCTCATGATCCACCCGGCGATCGCCGGCCGTGGCCGGCGACTGTTCGAACCGACCGACCCGCCCACGCGCCTGCGTCTGGTCGACAGCACCGTGACGAGCAAGGGGAACGTGCTGAACACCTACGGGCGGTTCGACGCCTGACGGACGCACCACGGGCCTCCCGGCCCCACCCGTCATGCGCCCCGGCAAACCGCGCGTACCCTCGTGGGTGACCACACGCACCCGAGGAACACCGGAGCAAGCATGACCCAGGACACCCGCCCGCACGTCGTCATCGTCGGCGGTGGATTCGCCGGTGTGGCCGCCATGCGCGAGCTCGCCGACGCACCGGTCCGGGTGACCCTGGTCGACCGTCACGTCTACAACATGTTCCAGCCCTTGATGTACCAGGTGGCGACGGGCGGCCTGAACGCCGGCGACGTGACGTACTTCCTGCGCTCGCTCCGGGCCCGCCAGTCGAACGCCGAGTTCCGTCACGGCCTGCTCACCGGCATCCGCACCGACGAGCGCATCGCCGAGATGTCCGACGGCGAGCACCTGCACTACGACTACCTGATCCTCGCCAACGGCGTGAATACGAGCTACTTCGGCACCCCCGGTGCGTACGAGTACGCCTACTCGATGTACTCGCGCTCGCAGGCGCTCCGCATCCGCGACGAGCTGTTCACCCGGCTCGAAGAAGCGGCGGCGAACCAGGGCCCCGACGAGATCCGCATCGTGATCGTCGGTGGCGGTGCGACCGGCGTCGAAATGGCCGGCGCGCTCGCCGAGCTCCGCGACCAGGCGCTCGTCGGCGCGTACCCGGAGATCGAACGCGGCAACATCTCGATCACGCTCGTGCACCGCAGCGGCGAGCTGCTCAAGCCGTTCGCGCCGCGCCTGCGCCGCTACGCCGCCAAGGTGCTGCGCAAGCGTGGTGTCGTGCTGCGGCTGAACACCGGCGTCTCCGAGGTCAAGCGCGACGGCGTGATGACGGCGGACGGCGAGTTCATCGCCGCGTCGCAGGTGATCTGGGCGACCGGTGTCGCCGCCCACAAGGAGGTCTCGGGCTGGGGCCTGCCGCAGACCCACGGTGGCCGCATCCAGGTGAACGACGACCTGAGCGTGAAGGGTGCCGAACGGATCTTCTCCGCCGGCGACATCGCCGCGCAGGACGACGCCCTCGCCCAGCTCGCCCAGCCCGCGCTGCAGGGCGGACGGCACTCGGCGCGGCAGATCGTGCGCCTGCTCGAGGGCAAGGCCACCGAGCGCTTCAAGTACTTCGACAAGGGCACCATGGCGACGATCGGCACGAACGCCGCGGTCGCCCAGCTGCGCGGCGGGATCACGATGGTCGGCCCGGTCGCCTGGCTCGCCTGGGTGTTCGTGCACATCACGAGCCTGCTCGGTGCCGGTAACCGGATGTCGACCCTGACGCACTTCTTCGTGCGCTACGTCTGGTTCATGCGGAAGCGCTCGATCCCGATCGTCGGCGACGTGCGCCCGGTGCGCCCGAACGGCGACCGCGAGCCGGACCCCTGGCAGCTGCAGAAGGCCGAGTAGCCGCCGAGGTCGCTCGCGCGCTCGCTTCGTGAGCAGGAACGGTCGGGTCCGCACGTCGGACCCGGCCGTTCCTGCTCACGATCTGCGTGCCGTGGACACGGGGCGCGGCGGCCTGGAGGCGCGGTGCGGGCCGGCCACGGGCCTCCCAGCCGGCGCGTGGTGCGCGGGGCTGGCGCCGACGCGTGGCCGGGACCGTGGGACCGGCCGACGCGGAACGACGATGTCGCTGTCGGGCGACGTCGACACTGTCGCTGCGCGCGCTTCGCAACAGTGCGCGCGTGCAACGAACGACGTCGTCGCTGTCGTTCGACGTCAGCCGTCCTACGCCACCCGGACGTCGAAGTACGCGCCGGCGGCGATGTCCTGGAGCAGCCCCGGGCCGGTGGGCCGCCAGTCGAGCAGCTCGCGCGTGGCCTCGGACGTGGCGGACATGTCCATGCCGAAGAACGACGCCATGAACCCGAAGTGCGCGGGCGCGTCAGCGGGGTCGATCGAGGCGACGGGAAGCCCGAGGCCCTCGCCGATGGCTTCGGCGATCGCCCGGGTGGGGATGCCGGTCTCCGCCACGGCGTGCATCCGCGTGCCCGCCGGCGCCTGCTCGAGGCCGAGCCGCACGAGCCGGGCGGCATCGGCGACGTGCACGGCGGCCCAGCGGTTCGTGCCCTCGCCGATGTACGCGGAGACCCCGTGCTGCCGGGCGGTGGCGACGATGTACGCGACGAACCCGTGGTCCCCCGGGCCGTGTGTGGTGGGGCTGAAGCGTGCTGCGACAGCGCGGACGCGCTGCTCCACGAAGTCGAAGCCGCGATTCTCGCCGCCACCGCGCGGAGCGTCCGGACCGACGAAGGGGTTGGGGTCGGCCTCGGTCGCCGGACGCCCTGAGGCGAGCCCGGCGACCCCGGCGGCGAACACGAACGGACGATCGCTGCCGGCGAGCGCTGCGCCGATCGTCTCGATGGATGCACGTTCAGCGGCGTCGGACACCGCCGGGTTCGCGAAGTCGTGCTTGTTGGCGAGGTGCAGGACGCCCTCGGACTCGGCCGCACCACGGTGGATGACGTCCAGGTCGTCGAGGTCGCCGCGGAGCACCTCGACGCCCTTCGCCGCGAGTGCCGCGGCCGATGCGTCGGAGCGAGCGAGCCCCGTGACGACGTGACCGGCGGTGAGCAGGTCGTCGACGGTGTGTGAGCCGATCCAGCCGGAGGCCCCGGTGACGAACACGTGCATGAGCGTTCCCTTCCGCAGTGTTCACAACCTGATGTCATGAACTGACATCACCGTAGCACTCGATGTCAGCCACTGTCATCAGTAGACTGCGGGGATGGTTCGTTGGCAACCCGGCACCCGCGCGCGACTCCAGGCGGTCGCCCTGCAGCTGTTCGCCGAGCAGGGGTACGACCGCACGACGGTGGCCGAGATCGCGGCGGCGGCCGAGGTCACCGAGCGCACCTTCTTCCGGCACTTCGCCGACAAGCCCGAGGTGCTGTTCGCGGGACAGGACGGATTCCTCGCCATGTTCGTCGACCCGATCACCGCCGCTCCCCAGGGCACCGCGCCGTTCGAGCTGATCCGCCTCGCGCTGGACGCCAGCGCCGACTTCTTCCCCGAGGACCGTCGGGGGTGGTCCCGTGCGCGCCAGCACGTGATCGACGCGAACGCGGCCCTCGGCGAGCGGGAACTCGGCAAGCTCGCCACCCTGAAGGCCCGCCTCGGCGAGGTCCTGCGTAAGCAAGCGGTGCCGGAGCCGGTCGCGACGATGGCCGCCGAGGCCGCGGTCACCGTGTTCCACCTGTCGTTCGCCCAGTGGATCGCACCCGACGAGGACCGCCCCTTCGCCGCGATCGCGCACGAGCGACTCGATGCCCTGACGAGCCTGGTGCACCCCGCTCGTTGAGACTCCTCTTACCCGCGAGGAGGACCCTGGTCGGCGACACGCAACCGAGCAGCGCGGGGAGGGACCATGGCGACGACCACGCTGACCCACGCGCCGACGCAGGCGCAACCACAGCACCCCACGGCCACCCCGGCGCACGCCGGGGCCGGGTCGTCGCAGGCTCCACCACCCCCGCTGACGCACCGTGCACCCGCGCTCGACGGACTCCGGACCCTCGCCATCCTGGTGGTCGTCCTGTACCACCTGCACGTGCCGCAGTTCGAGGGCGGCTTCATCGGCGTGACGGTGTTCTTCGTGCTGTCCGGCTTCCTCATCACGACGCTGCTGCTCGGCGAACGGCGTCGCACCGGGCGGGTGCGCCTCGGCTCGTTCTGGGTGAAGCGGCTGCTCCGCCTGTACCCGGCGCTGCTCGCGTTCGTCGTCGTCGGGCTGCTCCTCTGGAACTGGGTCGGTGACTACAAGGGCGCGTCGCTGTCGTCCGGCGAAGCGGCGTTCATCGCGCTGACCTACACGGGCAACCTGTTCCGCGCCTTCTGGGACACCTCGCAGGGCGTCTTCGCGCACACGTGGAGCCTGTCGATGGAGGAGCAGTTCTACCTGGTCTGGCCGCCGGTCCTGGTCCTGCTCGCCGCACTCCGGGTCCGCCGCCGCTGGCTGCTGACGGGGCTCGGGGTCCTGGTCGTCGGGGCGTCGGCGGCGTCGTGGGCGAGCTACCGCAGCCCGAGCGGCGGTGCCACGCCCGACGTCTACTTCTCGCCGGTGCTCGGGGTGGTGCCGCTCGCGATCGGCTGCGGGCTGGCGCTGCTGCTCGACGACGAACGGGTGCGGGTGCGGGCCGCCGGGGTCCTCGGGCACGTGGCGACCTGGCTCGGTCTCGCGCTGCTGGTCGGGGTGCTGCTCTGGATCGACGACGACTGGACCCGGCACGCGTCGACGTTCGGCATCGTGCTGCCGCTGACCGGGTTGATCGCGGCGGTGGCGATCGGCGGGCTGGTCTCGGTGCGTTCCCCGGTGTCGGCCGCCCTGGCCTGGACACCGGTGTCGTGGTTCGGTCGCCGGGTGTCGTACTCGGCGTACCTCTGGCACCCGCTGGTGATCGCGCTGCTCGGCACCTTCGCGATCGGTCCCTGGGGCACGGTCGGCCTGGTCGGCGCCGTGGTGATCGTGTCGATCGGTGCCGCGTACGCCGTCGAGGTGCCCGTCGAGCGGTTCCGCGCACGGGTCCGAGCGGGTCGCGCCAGGGCCGAGCGCGGCACGCACGTCCGCGACGTGACCGGCTGACGTGACCGGCTGACGCAGCGGGAGCGGGGCCCTGGCCCGGGGCCACGGACGGACGGGAGGCGCGGTGCCGGCTGGCACCGCGCCTCCCGTCCGTCCGCTCTCCCGTTCTCGGTCCCAGAACGCGTCGGCGACGCTTCAGCGACGCGTCGTGCCGTCCTGGTCGAGGTCGATCTCCTCGTGGGAGACGTCCTCGGAGACCTGCTGCTGCTCGGTCACGGTCTCCTTGCCGACCCGGACCCGCTCGACCGGGACGGTCTCCTTGTCGACGACGACGCGTTCCTCGTTCAGCGTCACCTCGTGCTGCTCGTCCGACAAGGCCGGGCCGTCGAGCGCCGCACCGGCATTCGCGTCGGTGATCGGCTCCGTCTCGACGCGGAGCTCCTCGTGCTGCACCGGCACCGTGACGTTCTGCTGCTCGGTGACGACGTGCTTGCGGAGTCGGACGCGGCCGGCGGGGACCTGCTCGGTACCGACCTCGAGGCGTTCCTCGGAGCGGGTCATCGCGTCGTCGGTGTCCGGACCCGAGGTGTCGTGTCCGGCCGAGCGGGTCGTGCCCTGCCCGGTCGACGCGGACGAACCCTGCCCGGTGGATCCGGACGTGTCGCGGCCGGCAGCGCCCGCCGTCAGATCGGGGTCGGTACCGGTCGTCGCATCGGTCGCGTCGGAGGTCCCGCCGGTCTGCTGGTCGGCTTGCTGGGCTGTCTCCTGCGGTGCCTGCTGCCCGGCCTGCTGCCCGGTTTGGTGCCCGGTTTGGTGCCCGGTTTGGTGCCCGTCCTGCTGCCCGGTTTGCTGCCCGGTTTGGTGCCCGCCGCCGATCCCGTAGTGGTCGAAGACGCGGTCCTGCTCCTCGTCGCTGAGCTCGCCGTCGCCTTCGACCCGCGGAGCGTCCTTGATCTGGTCCTTGCCGTAGGCCACGCGGAGTTCGTCGCCACTGAGGTCGGCTCCCTCGAGCGGCACGAAGGACTCGGACCGCCCGAAGAGCCCGGTGCTGACGCTCGCGAAGAGCGGGTGTCCGTCCTGCTGGTCGACGTAGACCTGCTTGACGGTGCCGACCTTGGCACCGTCCGGATCGGTGACCTGCGCGCCGAAGACGCTGTTCAGGTTCGTGGAGTCGATCATGGTGTGTTCCCTTCCGTGCTGACGTGCTGACGTGCTGACGTGCTGACGTGCCGTCCTGCGGTCGTGGCGGCCGGCGCTCAGCGGCCGAGGCCGACGCGGTCGACCCGGCGGTGGTAGCGCATCCCGAGGATCCCGCCGAGGACGGCCCCCACCAGGCTGATGACGGCGACGACGACCGCCGTGACGATGCCCGTCACGGTGAGGGTGCCCTCGTCGATCGGGATCCGCGGGAAGCTGTTGAGGTTGCCGAGGACGTTGAACTGCGACCCCGCGACGGCGGTGACCACCGCCACGACGACGGCGATGACGACCGCCCAGATCCACACGGCGATGCCCTGCTTCGCACCGGCGAACCGGGCCATCCGTCCGGCGACGTACCCGCCGCACAGGTAGGCGACGAAGAGGATCACGGCCAGGGCGATCGCACCGACGATCCCGACCACGTCACCGTTCCGGGTCACGTCCTTCGCCGCGTCGTCGACGTCGCCGCCGTTCTGGCCGAGGCCGACCCCGGCGCCCACCGCGCTGAGGATCGCCGTCAGGATGAGGGCGGTGCCCGTCGCGGTGAGCCAACCGAAGAAGGCCGATCCCCACTTGAAGCCGGAGAACTCCTCCTTCTCGCGCTCGAGCACGGTCTCGCGCTGGGTCGCGCCGCGTTCCGCCGGGACTGCTCGGGTCGCGCCGTCGGAGTCGTGCGCCGGCCCGGTCCCTGCGTCCCGCCGCGCGGCATCGAGGTCGGGTCGGGTGCGGTCGTCGGGTGTGCTCATGGTCAACCTCCAAGGTGCTGGTCGTCCCCTCGGCGGAAGGCAACTCCGGCGCACGTGTGAGGCCGGACAGACGCCGGCACCGGACTGCGCTCTCGGTACATCCGGCCCGGCGGCACCGTCGCTCCGTAGGCTCGGCCCGTGAGCGCGGAACGAACGGACGTCCTGGTCGTCGGAGGTGGGCCCGTCGGCCTGTTCCTCGCGACGCTCCTCGCCAGGCGGGGTGTCGACGTCCGTGTGTGGGAACGACGGGTCGAACCCCCGACCGGTTCGCGGGCCATCGGCATCCACCCGCCGTCCCTCGACGCGTTCGCCGAGATCGGGCTGGACGCCGCGGTGCTCGCCGAGGCCTCGCTGGTGCACGCCGGAGTGGCCAGGAGCCGCGGTCGGACCCTCGGCACCCTGCGCTTCGAGCGAGCCTCGCCGACCCATCCGTACGTGGCCACCCTCGACCAGCACCGCACCGAGTCCCTGCTCCGGGCCCGGCTCGGCACCAGCGCACCGGACGCCCTGCGCACCGGGACCACCCTGACCGCGTTGTCCCCGCACACCGACCACGTCGACGCCACCGGGACCGGACCGGACGGCGACACGGTGACGATCCGCGCGGGCTTCGTCGTCGGTGCCGACGGTGCCCGGAGCGTCGTCCGCGATCTGCTCGGCATCGGCACGACCGGACGCGAGTACCCGGACCGCTACGTGATGGGCGACTTCGCCGATCCAGAGGAGCCGTCAGCCCGGTCCGCCGCGCTGGTCGACGTCGGCCCGGACGGCGTCGTCGAGTCCTTCCCGCTGCCGGGTGCACGGCGCCGGTACGTCGCCCTGGTGCCGGACGACGACGCCTTCGCGGCGGCGGAACGCGGCGCGACGGCCGCTCCGGACCCCGTGGTCGTCAGACGTCTGGCCACACTCGTCGCGGACCGCACCGGCGTCGTCCCCGACCCCGTGAGCTGCTCGATGACCAGCGGCTTCCGGGTACGCCGTCGCACCGCCGACCGCGTGGGCGTCGGCCGGGTCGTGCTCATCGGGGACGCCGCCCACGAGATCAGCCCGATCGGCGGGCAGGGCATGAACCTCGGTTGGCTCGACGCCGCCGAGCTGGCGCCGCTGCTCGCGGGTGCGGTCCGTACCGGAGTCGCCGGTCCGTGGCCGAGGTACGCCGCCCGCCGTCAAGCAGCCGCCCGTCGTGCGGCCCGGCAGGCCGAGGTGAACATGGCCCTCGGCCGTCCGCTCGGCTCCGTCACGGCGACCGGCCGGGAGGCGCTGCTCCGGACCGCCCTGGCACTGCCGACCGCGCACGGCCTGGCCCGGCTCTACGCGATGCGCTGGGCCTGACGGCTCGCGTCGGGCGCGCAGACGCGCAGCGTGTTCCGCGTCGTCAGGCGACGAGTCGCGCGCCCGCGAAGCCGAGCTCGACGACGAGCACGAGGGACGACGCGATGACCAGCCGGAACAGGATGCGTGATGCCCGTCCCGCGAGCACCAACCGGACGCCGACGACCGCGAGCCCGGCCACCACGACGGCACCGAGGACCGCGAGCACGACCCCGAGGCCCCGCACCGGGTCGTCGCCGAGCACCTGTCCGCCGAGCACCAGGGCGGCCGCGACGACGAGCGAGGCGAACGCGACGATCCCCGCGCCACGGAGCCCGAGCCGGTGCGGGAATCCCCGGACACCGGTGGCGGCGTCGTCGACCAGGTCGGGGAGCACGTTCGTGCAGTGGATGGCGATCCCGAAGACGGCACCCGTGGCGATCGCCCACCACGCCGGCCACTGCCCCTCCGGCCCGGCCGCGACGGACACGACGGGCAGCAGCCCGAACGCGACGACGAACGGCGCCACCGACCACACCGAACGCTTCAGCCCGGCGTCGTAGGCCCACCCCGCTGCGACGAGCACCAGGTGCGCGACCGCGGCGACGGGACCCAGGAACAGCGAGAGCACCACGGCGGCCCCGGCCGTGGCGTACGCGGCCGTGCGGACGGTGCCGACGGCGATGAGCCCGCGGGCCACCGGCTTGTCGCTCCGCCCGACGGCCCGGTCGCGGTCCGCGTCGATCCAGTCGTTCGCCAGGCCGATCGACAGCTGCCCGGCGACGACCGTCAGCGCCACCAGGACCACGAGCCACACCGGGTGTCCGACGGCCGCGGCGATCACCGCGGCGAGGACAGTCACGGTGACGGTGGGCCCGGGATGCGACGACGCGAAGAGCAGTCGGACGATCGAAGGGGCGCTGCTGGCGGTCACCCGGTCAGCGTACGGATCGCCCCTGCGCGGTCGTGGCAGGGATCACGGAACGGCCGTCACCGCGACGCCGAACCGGTCGACGAGCTCGCGCTTGAGCACCTTGCCGCTCGGACCGAGCGGCAGCGCGTCGAGGACGTGCACCACCCGGGGGTACTTGTACGCGGCGATCTCGGCGGCGACGAAGTCGACCAGGACCTGCGGCTCGACGGACGCGCCCGCGTGCAGGACCACCGCGGCCTCGATCTCCTGCCCGTGCACCGCGTGCGGCACGCCGAACACCGCGGCCATCGCGACGTCGGGGTGGGTGGCGAGGACCTCCTCGACCTGCCGCGGGTACACGTTGTAGCCGTTGCGGATGATCATGTCCTTGGTGCGGTCGACGATCGTCAGGTACCCGTCGTCGTCCTTCGTACCGAGGTCACCGGTGCGGAACCACCCGTCGACGATGGCCTCTGCGGTGTCCTCGGGCCGGTCGAGGTACCCGTTCATCAGGTTGTGGCCGCGGATCACGAGCTCGCCGATCTCGCCGCGCGGCAGCATGACGATCGCGTCGCGGACCTCGGGGTCGGCGATCTCGACGTCGACGCCCCACACGGGGGTACCGATCGTGCCGGGCCGCGGGGGCCGTCCGACGTGGTTGAAGGTGGCGACCGGCGAGGTCTCGGTCAGCCCGTACCCCTCGTGGATCGGCGCGTCGAAGACCTGCTGGAACCGCTCGAGCACCGCGAGCGGCAGCGAGGCACCGCCGGAGATCGCGTACCGGAGTGTCGGACGGGCCTCGGAGCGGGTCGCGGCGTCGAGCAGCGCCATGTACATCGTCGGGACGCCCATGAAGATGCCGCAGCCGTGCTCGACCATCGCGGCAAGCGCCGAGTCGCCGTCGAACCTCGGCAGCATGACGAGCGTCGCGCCGGTCCGGAACCCGGTGTTCATCGTGCAGGTCTGCCCGAACGTGTGGAACAGCGGCAGGGCGCCGAGCAGGACGTCCCCGCGGTGCATGTCGAACGTGGTCATCAGGTTCGTGTTGACCTGTTCGAGCAGCGAGAAGTGCGAACCCTCGGCACCCTTGGGCTGGCCGGTGGTGCCGCTCGTGTACAGGATCGTCGCGGTGTCGAACGGGTGCCGTGGCACGTAGGTGTCGAGCGGCACGCTCTGCTGCGCCAGCGCCTCGAGCCGGTCGGGGCCGACCGCGGACCCGTCGTCGGTCGTCGCCGGCGCGAGCACGGTCACGACGTCGACACCGGCGAGCTCGGCACCGGCAGCGCCCTCACCGAGCAGCGGGGCAGCACAGACGAGCAGGGTCGCTCCGCTGTCGCGCAGGACGTACTCGATCTCGCGGCGCTTCAGCAGCGCGTGCACGGGCACGGCCACCGCGCCGAGGGCCAGTGTGGCGTAGTAGACGCGGGGGAAGTCCGCGACGTTCGGCACGAGCATCGCCACCTTCGCCCCCTCGGTCACACCCCGCGCGCGGAGCGCCCCGGCGTAGGCCAGGGTCTGCGCCCACAGCTCGGCGTACGTCGTGCGGACGTCGCCCACGATGACGGCGATGTCGTCCGGGTAGCGCGCCGCCGACTCGGCGAGGATGGCTGCGACCGACGCGGTCGCGCGGGTGGTGTGGGTGTCGTGCATGCCCGTCTCCGTCTTCGTCGACGACCTCGTCGTCGTCACAGCCGATCCTACGACCGGCCCCGGAGTGGCGTCCGGTGACGACGTGTCGGTCTCACCCGGCAGCCGACGCCGTCGCCGTCGCCGTCCGAGTCGCACCTGCTGACCGACTCGCGCGCTCCCTCGGCGACCTCCGCGACGAGATCACCACCAACGGAGCCTCCGTCGAGTTCCTGAAGGAGCAACAGACCGACAGTCGCGACACCGACGACGCGATCGGTCGTCTCAGGCTCAACCTTCTCCGCGCATTCGCCGAGTTCGAACGCACCCCGATCCACGAGCGCCAACGCGAACGCATCCGGATCGCCAAGGCCGCCGGCAAGTACAAGGGCCGCACCCGCAGGCTCAACAACGACCAGGTCAGCGAAGCACGCCGCCTCATCGGTACTGGCGTCCCCAAGATCATCGTCGCCCGGAACCTCGGCATCGACCGCACCACGTCGCACCGGATGCTCGTTCATGTAGCGTTTAGCGCCCCTTCACCGGGCATTTTCGCGGGACAGGCATGCGGCATCACCCCAGATCAGGCAGCAGGAGGCACCGGGCCCTGTCGCAACAGCTGTCGTGTAGCGGTGGACGACCGGCTTACGGGACGCGCTCGAGCAGGTTCCGGCGCACTATGAACGTGTGCGTGTGTTGACGACTCAGACTGTGGCGATGGGTGTCTCCGCGGAGCAGGAGGCGAACTGGCCGCGGCTTGCCGCCGTCGCGGTCCTGGCACCTGAGGAGGGTCGCGAACCTGTTCCCGCGGTGTGGTTCAGGACAGATGAAGGAGCGAGTGGGCTAATTCCGGTTTCCGAACTCACTCCCGTGACCTTTACTGATGGCGAGCAACCGCCTCGATTCATCGGGACAGTGATCGCGCTCGGCCCCGACGCCGCTCCGTCGGCTTGAGCGCTGTCCGGGCGTCAATCCCCTTCGTGATGCTCCTGCTATGGCGTGACACCGCATCCCTTGGTTGCTCTCGTTCCGCCGCCACCGGATGACACCTACGCTCGCGTCATGACCGACCGCGACGATGCAGCTCGCCCTACTCCGAAGACGTGGACGACGAACTACCGCATCCCAATTGCGGTTGGCAGTGGGCTCCTCGGCGTGTTGTGCGCCTGGGCCTTGGTTGCCGGCGGCACAACCGAGAAGTGGGTCGGCGGGATCGGGCTCATCGTTCTGATTGCGTGGGTGGTCGTCTTCCAAGCGCTCTATCGCCGCGGCTACTGATCGCACCGCCCTGCGAGCGTCGGCTGGCTCAATAGCCGATCGTCCCCCTGGATACCGTGGACACATGGACTGCTTCGCGAGCTGGCGCACGCGCGACTGGAGGGACGGCCCCGGCCGTCGCTCTCCTCCACCCCGAACCCTGGGCGTGGAGCCTTCAGACTGCTCACGAGAGAAGCACAACCATGCACATCCGCGACTGCACCCCGCTCAACCTGCCCGCGCTCACCGCGCTCACGATCGATGTCTTCCGGCCCCTCCTCGCCGGCTCACTCGTACAGCTACGGGCCGAAGTCACCGCGCACGACCACCGGCATTGGGAAGACGACTACCGCCACGAGGTCCCCTCCCTGCTCGCTCCCGATGAAGGCCGCTTCATCACACTGGCGAAAGAACACGGCAAACCGCTCGGCTACGTCGGCTGGAACACCACAGGCGCATCGTCTGGACGACTGCAGATGGTCGCCGTGCACCCTGACGCTCGACGGCGCGGAGTCGCGCGAGCGCTCTGCTCGGCGGCGTTGACGAGGCTTGAAGAGCTTGGCGTCACCGTGGTGCACGTCGAAACCGGCGGCGACGAGTTCCACGCACCAGCACGAGCCCTCAACGAATTCCTCGGCTTTATCCCGTACCCGACCGTCGACTACGCCCGGACACTCTGATCCGAGCCGGGAGGGCCGCCGATTGCGGCCCTCCCGGCTCGATTCAGTCGCTCCCGACGACGTCTCGATAGCCGATCCTCTTCCGGGTGCTCTCGAGGACCGATTTAGTAGTGGCCCCGCCCTATCACCGCATGTCGGACGCCACCGGCAGGTGAGGCGACGTCTCCGTCGAACCGGGGGATGACGTGCATGTGAGCGTGGAAGACGGTTTGGCCGGCGGCTGCTCCGTCATTGAACCCGACGTTGTACCCGTCCGGGTGATGGTCGTTGTCGAGCTGGCCCTTCACGGCTGTGACCAGCTCTGTCATCGCTGCGATCTCGTCTGCCGTCGCGTCGAACCAGCTCACGATGGTCCGCTTAGGGATGACGAGGGTGTGTCCTGGTGACACTGGGTGAGCGTCGCGGATCGCGAAGGCCAGCGCGTTGTGCGTCACCCATTCTTCGCGTGGAACCTGCTCGAACACCGACGTCCTCGTCATGCGCTCACTCAACCCCGTTTCGACGTCTCGCTCAACCATCGACTACCGGGCCGCCGATTTGGTTTTGGATCTTCAGCCCTGTGCGGTGGGTCGGACGATGATCTCGCCCACGTCGACGCCGTCGGGCTGCTCGATGGCGAACGCTACGGCGCGTGCGATCGCTTCGGGCGGCATCGCAATGGCATCGCGCTGCTCGATGAGTGCCGCAGCTACATCGGCGCTCGCGCCGACGCCCACGCCCTCCGTGTTGGTCATCCCTGGCGTGATGACCGTGACGCGGAGCGACGGGCCTGCCTCTTGGCGCAGCCCTTCGGAGAGGACGCGGACAGCGGTCTTCGTGGCCGCGTAGACGCCCATCGTCGGGACGATCCGGTGCGCCGCGGTGGAGGCGGTGTGGATGAAGTGACCGGACCCCTGAGCCCGGAACACCGGCAGCGCGGCAGCGATTCCGTTGAGCACCCCGGTGAGGTTCACGTCGATCATCTGCTGCCAGTCGTCGACCCGGATCTCGTCAAACGGCGAGATCGCCATGCTGCCGGCGTTCGAGAACAGCACGTCGAGTCGACCGAACTGCTCACGAGCAGCGCTGACGAACCGCTCGAGGTCATCTCGTCGCCGGACGTCGATGGGGACCGCGACAGCCCGGCCCCCGGACTGTGTGATCTCCTCGACCAACGACTCGAGACGCTCCGCCCGACGAGCGCCGAGGACGACGTCGGCCCCGGCGTGTGCGAGGCGCCGAGCAGTCGCTGCACCGATGCCGCTCGAAGCGCCCGTGATCGCAATGGTCTTGCCCGAGATGCCGTTCATCATGATTCCTCCAAGTAGAGTAAGCGGACACCTGTCCACCACTGAGGGAGCATAACGGACACATGTCCACTTCGTCGAGTCGTCCGCATGCTGACCTTCGCAGAGACGCCCAACAGAACCGCGCACGCATCGTCGAGATCGCACGTGACGCCTTCGCCGCCGACGGATCCGCGACGATGCAGTCCATCGCCCGCGCAGCAGGAGTGGGACAGGGGACCCTTTACCGGCGCTTCCCCACGCGCGAGGCGCTCCTGGTCGAGGTGTACCGCGACGACTTCGAGGCACTGACGACCGCGGCGCGCAAGCTGCTCGAGCACCACTCACCGCTCGAGGCGCTCCGTCGCTGGTTCGAAGCCCTTGCGGCGTTCGGGCACATGAAACACGCACTCTCCGACGTCCTGGACGCGGTGACCCGAGCGGAACTGCACGACGAACAGTACGACCGCATCCTCTCGGCGGTCGCTGCGCTCCTCGATGCCGGGAAGGCCAACGGAGAGGTACGCGCCGACGTCGCACCGGACGAGGTCTTCCCGCTCCTGAGCTTCCTCTGGCACGTCGCTCCGCAAACTGAGGCGCGCACCGGTCACCTCCTCGACCTCGTCGTCGACGCGCTGCGCGAACCGCGCCACTGAACCTCACGGCGCCCGGTCGGCTATTGAGGCCTGAGGGTCGAGACGTGCGGAGCGGTGGATTGTCGAGTCGTGGATACCGCGGAGGAGATCCTGTAGGACGGACAGGTGATCGACCGCCCTGCCCTGGCCGAGTTCCTCCGACTTCGACGCAACGCGCTGCAACCGGAGGACGTCGGCTTGCCCCCTGGGTCTCGGCGTCGCACCGAGGGACTTCGGCGTGAGGAAGTTGCGGCGCTCTGCAACATGTCGACCGACTACTACGCCCGACTCGAGCGAGGCACCGGGCCGCAGCCATCAGAGCAAATGGTCGCCGCGATCGCGCAAGGCCTGCACCTTTCCATGGACGAACGGGACCACGTGTTCCGCCTCGCCGGGCAGCACCCGCCCCTGCGCGGGACTGCGAGCGAACACGTCGGGCCCGGGATGCTGCGGATCCTGGACCGGCTCATCGACACCCCGGCCGAGATCGTCTCGGAGCACGGGGAAACCCTCCGACAGACGCCACTCGGGAAGGCTCTGACCGGTGACGCCATGCAGCGCACCGGGTACGCGCGGAGCCTCGGGTACCGGTGGTTCACCGACCCTGCCGCGCGAGAGCCGTACCCGGAGGACGAGCAGCTCGTGCTGTCCCGCGTGTATGCGGCCGGGCTTCGCGAACTCGTCGCAATGCGGGGACCAGGCTCCCGTGCCGCGGCCATGGTCGACGAACTGCGGGACAACCCGCAGTTCCGTGTGGTGTGGGACCGGCACGAAGTCGGGGTCCGCCTGCCCGAGGTGAAGCGATTCTTGCACCCGGCGGTCGGCGCGCTCGAACTTGCCTGCCAGACCCTCCTCGACCCGGATCAGTCGCACCGGATGCTCGTGTACACGGCCGTTCCGGGGAGCCTCAGTCACGAGCGGTTGCAGCTGCTCGCGGTGATCGGCACGCAGGACCTCTCGAGCCACTGACCGACGGGTCCTGGATGTCATCACGAGACCCATCGAGCATGACAACGACCCGTTCCTGCTCGCCGTCCCGGAAGGACACACCATGCCAGCCACGCCACACCTCGACATCCCAGACCTGACCGGACGTCTGGCAGTCGTGACCGGCGCCAGTGACGGCCTTGGCGCCGTGATCGCCCGACGCCTCGCTGCCGCCGGTGCGGAGGTCGTGATGCCGGTCCGCTCCAGGGAGAAGGGCGAACGGGTGGCTGCCCAGATCCGTGCGGTCGTGCCAGACGCGGCGCACCGGATTGCCACGCTCGATCTCGCCCGGCTCGACTCCGTCGCCGCCCTCGTGGCGGAACTCCTCGACGAGGGGCGACCGATCCACCTCCTGGTGAACAACGCCGGCGTGATGCGTCCGCCGGCGCGGCAGGAGACAGCCGACGGGTTCGAACTGCAAGTCGGGACGAACCACCTCGGGCACTTCGCCCTCACGCTCGGCCTCCTCCCGCTTCTGCGGGCCGGACGGGCACGGGTCACGCACCAGACAAGCGTCGCCGCTCGACGGGGCACGCTCGACTTGGCGGACTTCGCCCATCAACGCCAGTACGACGTGATGCGGGCCTACACCACGTCGAAGATCGCTGTCGGCCTCTTCGCACGCGAGCTCGACGCTCGCAGCCGCGCGGACGGGTGGGGCATCAGCAGCAACCTCGCGCACCCCGGTGTGTCACCGACGAACCTCCTCGCCGCCCAACCCGGCATGGGTCGGGAGCGTGCCGGTGCGGAACGCCGCGCCATCGAGCTCCTGTCGCGCGTCGGGGTGCTCGGCACAGTCGAGAACGCTGCCCAGCCCGCACTGCTCGCGGCGACGGGCCCTGACTCACACGGCGACGCGTTCGTCGGCCCGCGACGTACGGTCGGCGGTGCGCCGACGCTTCAGCCGATGTGGCGGCCGTTCACCGACATGGAAACGGCACGCACCCTGTGGGACCAATCCGCCGAGCTGACCGGTGCCGAAGCTTGACCACCCACCCCTCAAGCAGGCGGATCGACGACGGCATACCTCGTCCGGATACGGATCCTTCACCGGGCGGCGGTGGCCGGCCGTCCGGTGAGGGATGGGGCTAAGCGTCGAGGTCGGTTGTTGAGGCGATCTGCACTCGGCCGGGCAAGCCCTTCAGCGCAGCTCGCCATGCCCAGGCTGCGGCGATGAACACGGCCGTGGTGATCGTCCACAGCGCCCAGGGGAAGCGTGAGTCGAATAGCCCGAGCGTGAGCGGGAACAGTGCCATGCCGATCGAGCTCGCGGTCTGGAAGACACCGATCGCTCGGCCGCGGATACGGGGGTGGGGTGCTTCTGCCATGACGGCGTTCGCAGCTGGTAGGTACACCATGTCGGCCACCGCGAGCAGAACAGCGACCAGGACGACGTACGCCCACGCTGCAGCACCGTGCAGCGGTGGGAGGAAGATGAGGGGCACCGCGGTGAAAGCTGTGAGGATCGCCCCGACGGCGATCAACCGGCCCCGCTGCAGACCGGCGACTCGTTTCGTTACCGATGTTTGCAGGAACGCGCACAGGCCGGTGGCGATGGCGAACTGGACTGGTGCGACCGCGGGTGGCATGTCCCATCGCTGCACGAACAGGACGCTCAGCGCGACGTTCGGGAGGACCATGGCTGGCCCGATGAGGAACTGACCGAGGGTGATGAGACGCATCGACCTGTCAGCAGCAAACTCGAGGAAGGACCCGGTCGAGCCCCCGGGTTCGCTCGCCGCCGTCGGGGCAGTGGCCTTCTGCCCGGTGCGTTGCGACGCGAATACGACTGCTGCGGCGATGCTCGTCACGACGTTGGCGAGGATCAGCCAGCGCAGCCCGTCCTGGCCCTGAGCCAGGGTGATCGCGGCGATGATCGCGCCGGCGCCGAGGGCCGCGGCCTTCGTGGCCTCGAGGAACGCGAACCACCGTTCGAACGGGCGGCCTTCCGCGAGGTCATGCACGTACGCCGTCCAAGACGTCCAGTACAACCGCTCCGACGCGTTGACGAGGAAGATCGCGGCGAAGATCATCACGGGGTCGTGGGCGATCAGGTAGAGCGCGAACCCCGTCGCGGACATCAGGTTGTTGAGGATCATCGACGCCTTCGCACCGAACCGGTCAGTGAGGGCACCACCGATCAGTCCGATGGGCAGAGCGATGAGCGATCCCACGGTTGAGAGCACACCGATCACGGCCAGTGGCACGTCGGTGGTGAGGGTGAAGTAGACGATCGTCAGCGGGAGGGTGAGTCCAGCGCCGATGGTGTCGGTGAGGACCGCGAATGTGACGAAGCGGTGTTCACGAAGGCTTGACAGAGATGCCCGTATCCGGGCTGGAGCGAACAGCATTTGGAGTGGTCCCAGGAGTCATCGCGTAGCCGTCATTCGGCCGCGCAGGGATACAGAAGAACGTGAGCGGGGAACTCACGTGGAGGAGGGGCCGTCGCTGGTGCGTCGGCTCAGTGCTGCGTTGCCATGACTCCGGGAGGTATCGGCCGTGGCCCGCTGAATGCAGGGGCCGGCTTGACGGGGAACAGTGTCTGAGGGGTTCGGATCGGCATAAAGCCATCTCCCTTCCCACCCTGGACCTGTAGCCGGAACGCTAGCGGCTCTCCTGCGGGAACGCCACTGTTCGATAGCGGATCCTGCTCCGGGCAGTCGCTCCGGTGGTGGGATGCGTTCTCTCGTCAAGCTCGATGACTGGTCTTCATCTGACGTCGGTGCGGTCTTCGACCTGGCTGACGCGTACCGAGAGGGCCGAGGACCAATGGCGAAGGGCTCCGCGGTGATGTTCTTCCCGCCGACGAATCTGCGCACGAGGGTCACGTTCGAGCGGGGAGCTTCGCTGATGGGGCTTGAACCGATCGTGTTTCCGGACATGACGCTCGACAAGACAGAGGCGCTGGCAGATGTCGCTCAGTACCTCGACGCCTGGATCGACCTCCTTGTGGTGCGCCACCATGACCTCGCAGTGGTCAAAGCGTTGGCCGCGACTCACGCGATGCCGGCGGTGAACGCCATGTCCGACGAGAATCACCCGTGCGAGGTGCTGTCCGACCTCTGCTCCTTGGGACAGCGGGGGGACGTCTCGTCGCTTCGCTTCCTCTTCGTGGGCGCTGACGGCGACATCGCCAGGAGATGGCAGGAAGCGAGCACGCGCACATGCTGCCCTGATCTCCGGCGGGTCGACGTTCCGCGGCGTCCCCGTGTTCCCCGTGGGGAGCGAAGGCTGTCGGGGAACATGTTCGTGGGGTCGATGATCGGCTCGCCGGTGATCAGGACGTCGTCGTGCTCGGCGTCCGTCGGCGTGTGCGCGTCGGACACCGACGTGACGTCGGACTCACGGGCGGCCGCTGCGTGCGTGGTGGTCCGGATGCAGCAGTCGCTCGGTGTGCCGACGAGGACGAGGTGTCGGACGCCGGAGGAGCACCCCGGACGCCAGGGCGATCCCGAGCAGGACGACGAGTCCGCCGACGGGCTCGTTCCACCGCACCCGCTCCCCCAGCACGAGCACACCGAGCGCCACCCCGACCACCGGCGTCAGGTACGTGACGGTGGAGGCGCGACCGGCGCCCCACGCCTGCACGAGCCGGGTGTTCCAGGCGTAGGCCAGCCCCGTGCCGACGCAACCGAGCGCGATCATCGCGGCCACGATCCTCCCGTCCAGCTGCACCGGACCGGTCGCGATGACGGGCGCGACCAGCAGGAGCATCCCGGAGGCCAGCGTCAGCTGGACCGTCGCCAGCGTGACCGGGTCGTACGCGCTCGCCACGGCCACCCGGCGCAGGTAGGCGAGCCCGATGCCGTAGGACGCGGTCATGCCGAGCAGTGCGACCTGCCCCGGCACGCTCGCCAGGACCTCCGGGTCGGTCAGGACGTCCCACGGGCCGACCAGCACGAGCACCCCGACGATGCCGAGCACGATCCCGAGCACCTGCCGTCCGCGCAGCCGTTCGGACGGCACGAGCACCGCGAGCGCGGCCAGCGTCATAATCGGCGTGGTCGCGTTGTAGATGCTCGCGAGTCCGGACGGCACCGTCTGCTCGGCCCACGCCATCAGAGACGACGGCACCGCGTTGAGGAACACCGCGACGACCGCCAGGTGTGCCCACGTCCGCGGCTCCCGGGGCCACCGGCGCCGGGTGGCGAGCAACACGACCACGAGCGTCACCCCACCGAGCACGGTCCGCACGGTGGCGACCTGCTGCGGGGCGAGACCGTCGAGCCCGATCTTCGCGAAGAGGAAGCTCGAGCCCCAGGTCAGTGCGACGAGGGCGTAGAGGAGGGCGTTCACGTGGCCTAGTGTCGGACCAGCGAGTGACATGCGGCAAACGCATGGGGCTCATGCCGACATGAGGAGGACGCATGACCGTCTCGGTCCAGCAACTGCGCGCGTTCGTCGCCACGCTCGACGCCGGGTCCTTCACCGCGGCGGCGACCGCCCTGGGCGTCGGCCAGTCCGCGGTGTCCCACGCCGTCGCCGGGCTCGAACGCGAGGTCGGCGGCCCCGTGGTGCGCCGTGGCACGGTCGCCGCCGCCACACCGCTGGGCGACCGCCTGCTGGCCCACGCCCGCAGCGTGCTCGCCTCGGTCGAAGCCCTGGAGGCGGTGGTCCGGCCCGCCTCGGCGCGCGGCACCGTGCGCCTCGCCGCCGTCCCCACCGTCTGCCAGGGCCTGCTGCCGCGGCTCCGCGAGCTGTGGGCGGTGACCCTGCCGGACGTCGACGTGCAGGTCTACGAGGGGGACGACGACGAGATGCCGGAGTGGCTCGAGGCGGGCACCGTCGACGCCGCAGTGCTCGTCGACCCGTCGCCGGCACCCGCAGGTGGCGTGGTCGTGGCGCGGGACGAGATGGCCGCCGTGATCCGCCGCGACCACCCCCTCGCCGAACTGCCCGCGCTCACGCTCGACGACCTGCACGAGGACGGCCTGGTGGCGGGCGGCGGCGGCTGCGAGTACCAGGTCCAGAAGCTCCACGAGCTCGACGGCCGCCCCTTCCGCTACGCCCACCGGGTGCGGGAGATGAGCACGATGTTCGGGATGATCCAGCGAGGCGAGGGCGTGTCGATCGTGCCGACCCTGGGCCGCGGGATGCTGCCGCCCGACCTCGTGATGATCCCGATGGCCCGGCGGCTCGAACGGACCCTGGTGCTGAGCGGGCCGTCGTCCCGTGCGTGGCACCCGTTGGCGCGGGCCCTGGTCGACGCGGTCTGAGACACGGGGCACCCCCGACCTCCGACCTTCGGCGGATCCGCTCGTCCCGACGGCTCCCTAGGCTCGGGGCATGACCTCGACCGCGCTCCCCGCTGTGCCACTCGGGCAGCGTGTGTGGTCACAGAGCTGGCGTGTCGCCGTCGCGGCCCTGACCGGACTGCTCACGGCGGGGCTCGTGTGGCCGTCGATGGACACCCGCGGCTGGAGCGACCTGCACGTCGGCGCGCTGATCCTCGGCGATGTGGGTGCCGGTCTGGCTGCCCTCGTCCTCCTGCCGTTCCGGCACCGGGCACCGCTGTCGATCACGGTCGTCATCGCTGCCCTCAGCTCGGTGTCGACGTTGGCGGTCGGGGCGGCCGCGATCGCCACGGTGTCGCTCGCCACCCGGCGCCGGGCCGTCGAGCTCGCCGTCGCCGGTGCGGTGCTGCTCGGTGCCACGGTGCTCTACGACGTCGTCCTGGCGCCCCAGGACGACGCCATGCCGCTCTGGCAGATCCTCGTCGCCGGTGCCGTCGGCATCGCCCTGCTCGTCGCGATCGGCATCGGGATCGGACAGCGCCGGGCGCTCCTGCTGTCCCTGCGCGAGCGCGCGGCCCTGCTCGAACGCGACCAGCAGCTGCGCGAGGACCGTGCCCGCGAGCAGGAGCGCGCCCACATCGCCCGCGAGATGCACGACGTCCTGGGCCACCGGCTGTCCCTGGTCGCGCTGCACGCCGGTGCACTCGAGTACCGCGGCCCGGGGCTCACCCCCGACGAGACCGCCGCGGCGGCCGGGGTCGTGCGGGCCGAGGCGCACTCCGCGCTCACCGACCTGCGCGACGTCCTCGGGGTGTTGCGCGACCCCGCGGCGAACGGCGGCGACGAGGTGACCGGCACCGCGCCTCCGCAGCCGACCCTCGTCGACCTGCCCACCCTGCTCGACCAGGCGCGTGCCGGCGGTGCGACCGTCCGGGCGCGCGTCGACGCCGACAGTGCGGCGGTACCGACCGCCGTGGGGCGACACGCCTACCGGATCGTGCAGGAGTCACTGACGAACGCCCGAAGGCACGCCCCAGGAGAGCCCGTCGACGTCGTGGTCGAGACCGTCCGCGGGTCGGCGATCCGGGTGGTGGTGTCGAACACGCTGGCCGACGGACCTGCGCCCGCGGACGCCTCCGGGCACTCGGCCGGGCACGGCCTGCGCGGGCTCGCCGAACGCGCCCGTCTCGTCGGCGGGAGCTTCCGCGCCGGCAGCGACGACGGACGCGTGCACGTGGTCGAGGCGGTGCTGCCGTGGACCCCGTGACCGCTCCCGTCCGCGTCGTCCTGGTCGACGACGACCAGCTCGTGCGCGTCGGGCTCCGCATGCTGCTCAGCGGCGACGACGGCCTGGTGGTCGTGGGCGAAGCGGGCGACGGGCTCGAAGCCGAGGGTGTCATCGCGTCGACCGCGCCCGACGTCGTGCTCATGGACATCCGGATGCCCCGGTGCGACGGACTCGTCGCCACCGAACGCGAACTGCGCCGACGACCCGACCTGGCCGTCCTGGTGCTGACGACCTTCGAGGGCGACGACCTCGTGCTCGGAGCACTGCAGGCCGGTGCCCGTGGGTTCCTGCTCAAGGACACCGCGCCGCACGAACTCGTGCAGGCCGTGCGGACCGTGGCGGCCGGGCGCTCGATCCTGTCCCCGTCCGTGCTCGACCGGGTCATCGCGTTCGCGGCCGGGCCACGCTCGGGCCAGGCGGCCGGTGGCCGGGGCGGCGGAACGGCCGGCGCCGCTGCGGACGACACCGAAGCGCGCCGGCTGCTCGCCCTGCTGACCGAGCGGGAACGGGAGGTCGCACTCGCCGTGGCGAACGGGGCGTCCAACGCGCAGATCGCCGCCGACCTGTACGTGGGACTCGCCACCGTGAAGACGCACGTCGGGCACGTGTACGAGAAGTTCGGCGTCGAGAACCGGGTGCAGCTGGCACTCGTGGTGCACGCGGCCCGGCGGGGAGAGCCGAGCGCGTGACCGGGTGACCGTCGGCTGAACGGTCGACGGTGCTCCCTCGGCAGGATGGGCCGATGGCCGAGACGCACGTGAAGACGTTCACCACCGCGGACGAGGCGGCAGCCGAAGCCGCCGGGCTCGCCTGGCTCGCCCAGGCCGAGGACACCGGAGGGACCCGCATCGCCCGTGTGCTGGGGCGTCCGGGCCCGACCGTGCTCGACCTCGAGTTGATCTCCGACGGCTCGCCCACCGCCGCCCAGGCCGAGCGGTTCGGCCGCTCCCTCGCCCACATGCACGCCGCCGGCGCCGATCACTGGGGTGCGCCGCCCGCCGGATGGACCCGCGGTGCGGCACTGCGGATGGGCCGCTCTCGCACGCCGTTCGCCGCGGCCGAGCAGGCGCCGGCGACCTGGGGCGAGTTCTTCGCCGAGTACCGCATCCGCGACTTCGTCCGGCGCATCGTCGACGCCGGCGGGTTCGACCGCGATGAGGCCGCCGTGCTCGAGCGGGTCGCGCAGCGCGTGCAGGACGGAACCCTCGGGTCGCCGCAGCCCGTGCTCGTCGGGGACCGCCCCGCGCGCCTGCACGGCGACCTGTGGGCCGGTAACGTCCTCTGGCCGACGGACCCGTCCGAACCGACCGGCGCCGTGCTCATCGACCCGATCGCCCACGGCGGCCACGCGGAGACCGACCTGGCACTGCTCGGGCTGTTCGGGCTCCCCCGGCTCGAGACGGTGCTCGCCGCCTACGACCGGGAGTCACGGCTGGCCGACGGCTGGAAGGAGCGCGTCGAGCTCCACCAGCTCGCACCGCTGCTGCTGCACGTGTTCCTGTTCGGCGGCTCGTACACCGGCGCCGCACTCCGGGCAGCACAGCGGTACGCCTGACCCCTCGAACGGTGCGAGGAGCGCGCGGTGCCGCGCGGGATCGGCGAGCTCATCCGCCCCGGAACCACCCTGGCGGCCGACGCCAGCACGGCGGTCACCGGGTCCGTCCCACGGGCTGGCGTGGCGGGTGCGAGCAGCACGGCACCTGCCGCCGCGTCGCTCCTCCCGGTGCGAGGTCGTCCACTCGGTGCGGCGCTGCGACCTCGCACCGGGTGATCGACCTCGCACCAGCCGGAGAACCCCGCGCCGCGCCCCACACCACCCGTGTTGCACGGTCGGTATACCAAGCCGTAGCATCGCCCTACCGCACCACCACCCCACAGGGCCCGACTGCCACCATCGGTCTGCCCGCGGCGAGCGCTCCATCGATGCAGCCCGCGCCGTCCGCTGTCGGCAACGCCCCACTGGACCCGCACGTGAACCCCACCTCTTTCGGTCTCTACGACCCTGCCCGCGAATCGAGCGATTGCGGCGTCGGTTTCATCACCCGTCTCGACGGGACGCCGAGCCACGACGTCATCCGCAAGGGCGACGAAGCGCTCTGCTCCATCCCGCACCGCGGCGGCAAGTCCGCCGAGGGTGTCGGCGACGGCGCGGGTGTCAGCATCGACCTGTCGGTGGAGTTCTTCAGCGCCATCACCGGTGAGCAGCTGCGCGCCGGGCACTTCGGCGTCGCGAACTGCTTCGTGCCGAGCAGCGACGGAGCCGACGGCACCGACGAGCGCGCCCGTGCCGAGCAGACCGTCACGGACGCCATCACGGCCGAGGGCTTCGAGCTGTTGCTGGTCCGTGACGTCCCGGTGGACCACTCCGTCGCGCGCCCCGAGGCCGAGCAGTACCAGCTGCCGATCGTGCAGTGGGTCTTCCGGGCACCGTCCGACTGGGACCGCACCGAGGTCGACGCCGCCGCGAACCGCGCCCTGCTCGCCATCGAGGCCGTCTCCTACGCCCAGGCCGCCGCCGAGCGCGCCGAGCACGCCGCCCTGTACCCGCTGTCGCTCAGCGCCCGGACCCAGATCCTGAAGGGCCGGCTGAACTCCGGCGAGGTGATCGGGTACTTCACCGACCTGCGCGACCCCCGGCACTCGGTGCGGACGCTGTACTTCCACACCCGGTTCTCGACGAACACCGAGCCGCACCCGACGATGGCGCAGCCGTTCCGCCTGATGGCGCACAACGGCGAACTGAACACCGACCGCAAGAACCGGCTGTCGGACGAGGCGCTCGCGCGGGCCCGCACCCGGAGCATCGTCCGCCCGCCCGGGCAGTCGGACTCGAGCCGGCTCGACCAGACCCTGCAGAGCCGCGTGTTCGACGACGGGCTCGAGATCATCGAGGCCGTGGTCTCGCTCATGCCGCCGGCGTGGGAGAACGACCGCACCCTGACCCCGGACGTCCGGGACATGCTCGAGTACTTCTCGCTGTACGAGGAGAAGAACGACGGTCCCGCCGCCGTGATCTTCAGCGACGGCGACGTCGTCGGCGCCCGCCTGGACCGCCTGGGCCTGCGCCCGCTGCGCACCGTCGAGACGGCCGAGTACCTGATGGTGTCGTCCGAGGCCGGCCAGGTCGAGTTCGACGCCGACGAGGTCGTGCACCGGGGCCGCATCGAGGCCGGCGGCATGCTCGTCGTCGACCACCGCACCGGCACCCGCATGCGCACGGGCGAGGTGCTGCACATGCTCGCGGCCCGCCGTGACTACGGCACCCTGCTCGACGCCGCTCGCGTGAACCTGGACGACGTGCCCGCTCCGGACTACGAGCGCACGACGTCCACCCTGGGCTACGACGGCGATCTGTCGCTCGCCGGCCGGTACGTGGCGTACTCGCTGAACCAGGAGAGCTTCCGGTTCATGCTCGACCCGATGCTGCAGAACGGGTCGGAGCGCATCTCGGCGATGGGTTACGGCAACGCGATCAACGCCCTGAGCGACACCGAGGGCGGCATGGCGAAGTACTTCTCGCAGCGCTTCGCCCAGGTGACGAACCCGCCGCTCGACTCGATCCGCGAGGCGGACGGGATGTCGATGCGCGTGGCACTCGGCGCGAAGCCGGACGGCACGGGCACCACGGGGCGTCAGCTCGTCGTGCAGTCGCCGATCCTCGGGCACCTCGACATGGTGCGGCTGCGCGAGCAGGACATCGTCCCGCTCGAGCGCTTCGACATGCTCTACGTGCCGGTGCCCGCCGACGAGCAGGCCAACGCCGACGCGATGCGCGGCGCGTTGGACGTGCTGTGCGACGCGATCGAGGCCTTCGCGGCGCGCGGTGGCGGGATCGCGGTCGTGACCGACCGCGAGGTGTCGTCGACCCATGCGCCCCTCCCCGTGATCCTGGCCGTGGCCGCCGTGAACCAGCGGCTCATCGAGACCGGTCTGCGCCTGCGGGTGTCCGTCGTCGCGGAGAGCGGTCAGCTGCCATCGTCACACCACGTCGCGACCGCGCTGGGCTTCGGTGCCGCCGCTGTGTACAGCTTGAGCGCTCGGCTGCGTGCGGAGGAGAAGTACCCCGCCGCACCCGCACCCGCCGGCGAGCTGACCGCGACCGACCTGGCACTCAAGCAGTTCCGCAAGGCCGCCGAGAAGGCCCTGGCGAAGACCATGGGCCGCGTCGGCCTGTGCACCGCCGAGAGCTACATCGGTGGCGAGTTCTTCGAGCCGAACTACCTCGACACCGGCGACGACGTGCTCGCGCGGATCTTCCCGCACATGCAGGCACCGGTCGGCGGCGTCGGCTTCGCGCGCATCGCCCAGGCGGCGACGGACTGGCACGAGCGTGCCCGTTCGGTGGCGTCCGAGGGCCAGGTCCCGCTGCTCGGCCTGTTCAAGGAACGCTCCGACGGCGCCGGCCACTCGTTCGGTGTCGCGAGCGTCCGCGGGTTCGGCGGCATGACCGAGGAGCGCCCGGCCTTCGAACGCTCCGGCGACTCGGACGCGCTGCGCCTGCTCACGCTCGGCCAGCTCGACGACTCGTTCGGCATCACCGACGCCGCGTACCGGAACACCGGGTACGACCGGCTGAGCGATGCCGAGATCGACGCACACCGCATCACGCCGGGCTACGTCACGTTCCTGCAGACGACCCACGACGAGCGGTCCCGCCGCCCCGCCGCGCTCCGCGACGTGCTCGCGCTGCCCGCGGACGTCACCGGCATCGACACGGCCGAGGACTTCGCCCGCGAGCTCGGCCGCTTCTCGACGAGCGGCAACGCCAGCGTCACCGTGCGCGGGCTCTCCGGCTCGCGTCCGTCGGACGACCAGGACCTGCCGGGAGGCACGGAGCGGTTCCGCCTGGAGCTCACGTCGACGGGGACCACGGGTGCACTGCGCCACGCGGCCCTGGCGGACGGCCTCGCGCTGCTCCACCCGGGGCAGATCGACGTCGACGCCGTCGACGACACCGGGGTGACGCTCCGCGCCACCGGTGCGGCCGTCGCCCTGCTCGCGCTGCTGCAGAGCGCCCCGGCGAGCGTCGAGCTCGACGAGGTGCAGCCGGCCCACGAGATCACCCGGACCCTGGCGTCCGGTGCGATGAGCCACGGCGCACTCGTCGCCACCGCCCACGAGGCCGTCGCGCACGGCACGAACATGGTCGGCGGCATGTCGAACAGCGGTGAGGGCGGCGAGCACCACTCCCGCTACGGCACCATCCGCGGCTCGCGCATCAAGCAGTTCGCCTCGGGCCGGTTCGGCATCTGGGCCGGCTACCTCGCCGACCCCATGCTCGAGGAGCTCGAGATCAAGATCGGCCAGGGCGCGAAGCCCGGCGAGGGTGGTCAGCTGCCCGCACCCAAGGTCACGGTGGACATCGCCGCGGCCCGTGGTGGTACGCCCGGCGTCGAGCTGATCTCGCCGCCGCCGCACCACGACACGTACTCGATCGAGGACCTCGCGCAGCTCATCCACGACTGCAAGGCCGCCCGCGTCCGGGTGATCGTGAAGCTCGTCTCGTCCGAGGGCATCGGCACCATCGCGGTCGGCGTCGCGAAGGCGGGCGCCGACGTGATCAACGTCGCGGGCAACACCGGCGGCACCGGTGCCGCGGCCGTCACCAGCCTGAAGTACGCCGGCCGCTCCGCCGAGATCGGCGTCGCCGAGGTGCACCAGGCCCTGGTCGCGAACGGCCTGCGCCAGAAGGTCACGCTCCGCTGCTCGGGTGCGCACCAGACCGGCAGCGACGTCGTCACGAGCGCCCTGCTCGGCGGCGACAGCTTCGAGTTCGGCACGACCGCGCTCATGATGCTCGGCTGCGTGATGGCCAAGAACTGCAACGTGAAGTGCCCGGCGGGCCTGACCACGAACGCCGAGGCGTTCGAGGGCGACCCCCGCGCGCTCGCGCAGTACCTGCTCAACATCGCCCACGACGTGCGGCAGATCCTGGCCCGTCTCGGCCTGCGTTCCCTGCGGGAGGCCCGCGGCCGGACCGACCTGCTGCAGCTCCTGGACCACCCGGCGAGCGTGGGCCGGCTCGACGCCCGCGCCCTGCTCGCCCAGGTGCCCGAGAAGGTCGTCGCGGACCCGGAGTACCTGGAGAAGGACTTCCACACCGACGACGCCCTGCTCGAGCGCGTCCGCACCGCCCTCGTCGACCACGCGCAGGAGCACGTGCTCGTGCACGGCGTGCTGCTCGGCAACGCCGACAAGTCGGTCGGCGGTCAGCTCGGCATCGACCTCGAGCGTCTGCTCAACCACGAGCTCGGGGCCGAGGACGTGCAGGGCCTGCCCGCCGTGACGACGGACGACCGCGGACGCCGCCGGCTGGTGGACGGCGCGGTCACGATCCGCACGCAGGGCTCGGCCGGGCAGTCCTACGGCGTCTTCAACAACGACGGCGTCGTGCTCGAGCACACCGGCACCGCGAACGACGGCGTCGGCAAGAGCCAGAGCGGCGGACGGATCATCGTCCGCGCCCCCGGTGGCGGCAGCGCCGAGCAGGGCGGCAACGTGCTGGTCGGCAACTTCGCGCTGTTCGGGGCCACCGGTGGTCGCACCTTCGTCGAGGGCGAGGCCGGTGACCGGTTCGCCGTCCGCAACTCCGGTGCGACCGCCGTCGTCGAGGGCCTCGGCGACTTCGGGTGCGAGTACATGACCGGCGGCGCCGTGTTCAACCTCGGCGCGTTCGGCAAGGGCCTCGGCAACGGCATGTCCGGCGGGTTCCTGTACCAGTACGACCCCTCCGGCCAGGTCGCCGAGCGTGCCAGCACGGACTCGCTCCTGGTGTTCCCGGTCACCGACACCGAGCGCGGTGCGTTCCACGAGGCCGCCGCTCGCCTGCTGCTCGAGTGGCACCTCGAGGCGACGGGTTCGGCCCTGGCCGAGCGGCTGCTCGCCGAGTGGGACACCGCCCGCGCGCACGTCTACGTCGGCATGCCCCGTGCCCTGCTGCTCACGCAGGACGCCGGCGAGATCCTCGCGGCGGCGACCCGGCCCGAGCTCCTCGACGAGCTCGCGACCTCGATCGCCACCGACAAGCTCCGCGCGTTCAAGCTCGACTACCGCGACCAGCGCACGGTGCTCGACGGTCGTGCCCCGGCGCTCGGCGACCAGGGCGAGGACATGTTCTCGCTGCTGTCGTCGTACACCGTGCTCGGGGTCGCCCAGGACGTCGCCCTGGAGCGCGTCCCGGGTGCGTTCGGTGCCGCCGACCCGCGGGTCGCCGAGGCCGTCAAGAACCTCGTGCTCACCGAGGACTTCTCCGTCAAGCAGCGCGTCGTGAAGTACCTGCGCGGGACGCTCGACCGGTTCGCCGACGACCAGCTCGCGACCCTCATCGCGATCAAGCGGCTCGACGACTACAAGCGCGCGCTCACGCAGCGGAACAACCGCAGCATGGACGCGCCGGGCACCACGGGGTGGATCATGCACCAGAACGCCAAGAACGACGGCCGCGTCCGCGAGGCCCGCTTCGACGAGCTGCTCGCCACCGCGGCGCTCGAGGACATCGCCCGCCGTGCACCGCAGGCGCCGACCGAGGCGGTGACCGCGTGAGCCTGCTCCCCCCGACCGGGTCGCTGATCCCCGTCGACGCACCGTTCTCGGCCGCCCAGGAGTCCTGGCTCGCCGGGTTCATCGCGGGCATCGCCGCCGCCGGCAAGAAGGTCGCAGCCAGCGCGCCCACGACGACGATCGACGTGCTCTTCGGCACCCAGACCGGCAACGCCGAGTTCCTGGCCGACGAGCTCGTCGCCGGCGCGAAGGCCCGCGGACTCGGCGGTCGTGCCAGCGCGCTCGACGCCGTCACCCCCGAGCAGCTCGCCGAGATGTCGCACGTGCTCGTCGTCACCTCGACCTACGGCGAGGGCGAGATGCCCGACAACGCCGGGCTGTTCTGGGACGCGATCCAGGCGAGCACCGTGCCGCGGCTCGAGGGGCTGCAGTACGCCGTCCTGGGCCTCGGCGACACGAGCTACGACGAGTTCTGCCAGGCCGGCAAGCTCCTCGACACCCGGTTCGAGCAGCTCGGCGCGACCCGGGTCCACGACCGCGTCGACTGCGACGTCGACTTCGAGGACCCGGCCGCTCTGTGGACCGCGGCGGTCCTCGACCGCCTCGCCGCCGAGGCCGGCGCGACGGCTGCACCCGGCGCGACCGCGGGCGGTGGTGCCGGCGACGGTGCCGGCGCGACCGGCGGGGCGGGCGCGAGCCGTGCCTCCCGTCCGGGGTCGCAGTGGAACAAGCGCAACCCGTACCCGTCGCGCCTGGTCGAGAACCGGCTGCTCTCCTCGCCGCGCAGCGCGAAGGAGATCCGGCACTACGAGTTCGACCTCGGCGACTCGGGCATCGAGTACGCGGCCGGCGACGCCCTGGCGGTCGTGCCGGTGAACGACGAGGTCTTCGTGGCGGACCTGCTCGAGCAGGTCGGCGCGAACGGTGGCGAGGCGTTCGACGGCCGGCCGATCACCGAGGTCCTGCGGACCGACCGTGAGATCCGGACGCCCTCGAAGGACCTCATCGCCGACCTGGTGCAGCGCGCGCCGTCGAGCGAGCTCGCGGCCGTCGTGGCGCACGGCGACAAGCACGAGCTAGACCGCTGGCTCTGGGGACGCGACGTCCTCGACCTGCTCCGCGACGCCGGACCGGCCGCCCCGGGACTCGACGAGCTGCTGCCGAACCTGCGGCCGCTGCAGGCGCGGCAGTACTCGATCTCGTCGAGTCCGCTGGCCCACCCGGACCGCATCCACCTGACCATCGCGTCCGTGCGCTACGGCGACCCGCACCGGATGTACGCCGGTGTCGCGTCGACGTTCCTGGCCGACCGGGTCGACCCGGACGGCACCGTCGACGTCTACCTGCAGCCGAACGCGTCGTTCGGGGTGCCGGCGGACGAGTCGGCCCCGATGATCATGATCGGACCGGGCACGGGTGTCGCGCCGTTCCGCGGGTTCCTGCACGAGCGGGCCGTGTCCGGGGCGACGGGACGCAACTGGCTGTTCTTCGGCGACCAGCACCGGGACACCGACTTCGTGTACCAGGACGAGCTCACCGAGCTGCAGGAACAGGGCGTGCTCGACCGCCTCGACCTTGCGTTCTCGCGAGACCAGGCCGAGAAGGTCTACGTGCAGACCCGGATGCTCGAGCGCTCGGCGGAGCTCTTCGCCTGGCTCGAGGACGGCGGCCACGTGTACGTGTGCGGCGACGCCTCACGCATGGCGAAGGACGTCGAGGCCGCGCTGCTCCAGGTCATCCGGACCGGACGCGGGCGCGGCGAGGACGACGCGCAGGCGTACCTGGCCGACATGCGTCGCGCGAAGCGGTACGTGCGCGACGTCTACTGAGCCGCATGCAGACGGGATGAGTCCGCCCCGGCCACGGAACCCGAATCCGATGGCCGGGGCGGTCCCGGAGGAGCGCCGGTCGATGGGGGCGGACCGGCGAGCCCTGCAGCGTGACGCACGCATCACCGACGCGTGGCGCCGGTGACCCGAGCAGGGAGTCCCCTGATCCGGGACTCACGTCCCTCGCTCGTCTCGGCCACCGGTGGTTGGTCGGCACCGGACTCGCTGTGCGTCACGGGCTGTTCGGGTTCCCCTCCTGCCGCGGACACTGCCAGCACCGGCGCCCTGGCGGGCCGGTGCGGGGGGACGACAGCGAACCGCGGTACGGAAACCGTACGAGGTGTGGAGTTCGAGTGGAACCCGTTGACCCGGATCAGCCCGCTGTGCTACTGCTCCCGGGATCAGCGCGCCGTGCTCCCGCTCGGTGTCCCCGAGGCGTCGTCCGCGTCGCCGGGCGCCACCGCCCGCGACCACGCGGAGTCGGCCGCCGTGCTGGTGTCCGGCGGCTCCGGCGTCAGCACGAGCCCCGACCCCGAGGTGGCCGAGGCGTAGAGGTCCTCGAGCCAGCTGCGGTTGATCGACGGCACCCGGCTGCCCGTGAACTTGAAGTGCAGGCTCACGTTGGGGTTCAGCCAGATCGTGCTGCGACCGTTGCCGTGGACGACGTCGTCCTTCCACGAGAACGCGAAGCGGTGGTCGCGTCGGAGCATGTTGACGATGACGATCTGCAGGTGCGTGAGCGCGCGGTCGTCGATCCGCAGGTCGAGCGGTTGGCCGTCGTAGATGAGCTGCCCCATGGCTCCTTCTACTCCTGCGCTCCGGTGTGTTCGAGGTGCGATGCCCAGTTCGTGATGGTGCGGTCGAACCAGACGGCGTCGACGTTGCGCTCCCACGCGTGCTCGGCGGGCTCGCTGACCGCCAGGGTCACCGTGCCCGGGTGCGCATCGGCGAACTCCTGACTGGCCGAGAACGGCACCGTGGTGTCGCCCGTGGAGTGGATGAGCAGGGTCGGGGGCAGCGACCGGGGTGCGCGCAACCAGGACAGCGCGCGCACGTCGACCGGCGAGCGCAGCCCCACCAGCCGGCAGAGGACCGGTGCCGCCATCGCCCCGAGGGCAGCGCCCACCACGGGGCCCGGCAGTCCTGCGCGGCGGGCCTGGGACCGCACGGTGACGGACCAGTCCAGGGCCGGGGCGACGAGCACGATCCCGGCCAGGCGGTCGCGGTGCGCGGAGCGGGCGAGGAGCTCGTGCGTGATCGTCGCGCCCATCGACCACCCCACGATGACGAGCCGTTGGGCGCCGTTCGCGACGGCGTGGTCGAGCGCCGCCTCGACGTCCGCCCACTCACGGGCGCCGAGGTGCGAGGCCCGTCCTTCCCACGGTGCTTCGCCATCGCCGCGGAACGACGGGACGATCGAGGTCCAGCCGAGCTCGAGCGCCGCGGGGACGGTCCGGAGCGCGGTGACCCGGGTCGTCCGGATCCCGTGCACGTGGACGGCCCACGTGCGGACAGCCTCGGGGTCCGCACCCTGGGCAGCCGCGCGGTCGGGAGACGGAGCGCGGTCGGCAGCGCCGCCCGGACCCGGCCGCACCACCCACGCGGGTGCCGACCCCACCGGGGTCGGCAGCGACACCTCGGACCAGTCGACGTCCATCGCCGCCGGGTCGGGGTGCACGTGTCCGCTCCACCGCACCCGCGACGACACCGCGCCGGTCGTCCGCACAACGGCCCGGCGCACGAACCCGGCGGCTTCGTCGACTTCGAGCACCGGCCCGACGGTGGTGTGCCCGGGGCCGTCGTGCCACAGCCCGTACTCCCCCGGCCGCACGGTGTCGTCGGTGATCGGCAGCCGGACGGAGTCAGCGTCGGACTCGATCACGGGCGTCCACCGATCGCCGCCGGGCAGCACGATCCTGCCGACGACCTTCCGCAGGACGACCAGGACCACCAGGGACACCGCCACCAGCACCACGAGCGCTCCGAGCACCCACCACACGATCGTCACGCCGTCATCCTCCGAGGCTCCGGGTCAGGGTCCGTTCCGCCGACCGCACCTGCGCGAGTTCGGCGTCGTCGAGGGTCCGTCCCTGCACCTCGGCGTCGCGGATCGCGATGACCAGGTCGTAGGTCCGGGCCTGCGGGTCCCCCGGCCGCTCGACCGCCCGCACCGCGTGCCGACGGGCGATGCGGCGCAGGCGTCGGTGGTGCCCGCGGTGGCGCAGGTCACGACCCCACCGTCGGAACGTCAGCGAGGCCATCGCCACGACGATGAGCACGATGCCGAGGTAGAACGGCGGATCGAAGGCCAGGCGCAGGCCGTCCCGCACCCCGGCCGGGAAGAGTCCGAAGTGGTCGGCGGTGAGCGACGCGACCTCGTCGACGCTCGCCACGACGACCAGGGCGAGCCCGACGCGGAACACCACGAGTGCCACCGGGTCCTGCAGCACGCCGCGACGCAGTGTCGTCGCGGCGATCAGTCCCACGCCCACCATGTACACGCTCGCGTAGAGCCACATCGGCGTCTGCTCGATCTCGCGCACGATGAAGTGGAAGTCGGTCCCGCCGCGCTCCTCGACCAGCAGGAACGGCACCGTGAAGGCCACGACCACGACGAGCAGCGCCATCGGCCTGGCGAGCACCGGGCGCTCCGGCAGGTCGTCCGTGCTCGCGCGCAGCATCAGCCAGAACGCGACGGTCGCGCAGACGTTCTGCACCAGGTTGATGAGGTTCGAGCCGCCCAGGGCGCCGTCGAGCGCCGGCTGCGGCACGACGCTGCCGAGCGTCAGGAGCCCGAGCGCCCCGACGCCGGTGGCACCCCAGGCCGCCCGACCACGGGGGTTCCGCAGCACGTACGGCGTGCGGGCGAGGAAGATCAGCGCCGCGAACCAGAAGGCCGCGGCGTGCAGGACGGCCATCAGCCGTAGGCCCGCTCGTCCGCGCCCGTGGCCCCGGCGAGCAGGACCGTCGCGAGCTCGTAGGCGAACCGTTCGGCGAAGTGCTCGTCGTCGTCGGAGATGCTCACGAGCCCGGAGTCGGCGTCGAGCGCACGACGGCAGACGTGACCCCCGGCGGCGAACTCGGCGACGGATGACGGGGTGGGTGTGCCGACGTCGCCGTGCACCAGGTGCCCGAGCTCGTGCAGCACGCAGTGCATGCGGTAGAGCGGCGGTGCGTCGGCCGGCACGAGCACCAGGTTCTCGTGCTCGAACTGCGACACGAGCGCGGTGAGCGGACCCCAGCTCGGCCCGTCGACGTCGACGACGCGCGTGGGCTTGCCGACCATCCGACCGACGCCGGTCACCACATCGGACAGCTGCGGCGCACGGGGCAGGGTGGCGACGAGGGCACGGACGGCATCGGACGCACCCAGCTGCTCCGCCATCGCCCCTCCGATCTCCGCGGCAAGACTACCGGCAGGTCCCCCTTGTGGACGAGACCGTCCGGACGTAACCTACAACCAAATGGTTGTACGAATCGAACTGTCCGACGCCGAGGTCGACCGGGTGTTCCACGCACTCGCCGACGCGACCCGTCGTGACATCGTCCGGCGCACGCTCGTCGGGTCGTCGTCCGTGAGCGAGCTCGCGGACGCCTACTCGATGTCGTTCGCCGCCGTCCAGAAGCACGTCGCCGTCCTCGAAGGAGCCGGACTCGTGAGCAAGGAAGCCCGCGGCCGCACCCGCATCGTGCGCGCCGAGCCGGAGCAGCTCGAACGGGTCCGTGCCCTCCTCGACGCCTACGGCCGCCTCTGGCACAGCCGGATGGACCGTCTGGGCGACCTCCTCGACGGCGACGCCTCCGGACACCCAGCACCAGACGACACCCGACGACACCAGGAGCGATGATGCCCACCACGTCCGTCCACACCGATCCCGACACCCTCTCGATGACCCTCGTCGCCGAGTTCCCCGTCCCCGTCGAACGCCTCTGGGCCGCCTTCGCCGACCCGCGCCAGCTCGAGCGGTTCTGGGGACCGCCCGGGTTCCCCGCGACGTTCACGACGTTCGACCTGCGCCCCGGTGGCCGTGCCGACTACCGGATGACGTCACCGCAGGGCGAGCGGTTCCACGCCGTCTGGCAGGTCACCGAGGTCGACGAGCCCCGTCGCATCGTCTTCCGCGACCTGTTCACCGACCCCCAGGGCACCGTCGACGAGTCACTGCCCGCAGGCGAGACCGTGTTGTCGTTCAAGCCGGCCGAGGGCGGCGCCCGGGTCTCCGTGGTGTCCTCGTTCGCCTCGGCCGCCGACCTCGACGCGATGCTCCAGATGGGCATGCTCGAGGGCTACCAGCAGGCCTTCGGCCAGCTCGACCGGGTGCTCGCCGACCTGCGCGAGTGGGCCCTCCGTGCCGGCACCGGGACCGAGGTCCTCGACGACACCCACGTCCGGATCACCCGGGCGTTCGCGGCGCCGCGACACCTGCTCTGGCGGGCGCACACCGAGCCCGACCTGGTGCGCCGGTGGCTGCTCGGCCCCGACGGGTGGGAGATGACGGTGTACGAGAACGACCTGACCCCGGGCGGCGCGTTCCGGCAGGCCTGGGCGCCGACGGGTGACACCGAGGGTGAGCCCTTCGGGTTCGAGGGCGAGAACCTCGTCGTCGAACCGGAACGCCGGATGGTGTCGACCGAACGCATGACCGGGGCGCCCTTCCCGCCGAACACGAACGACCTGCAGTTCGACGAGGACGACGGCGTCACGCTCATGACCCTGCTCGTCACCTACCCGGACCGGGAGCAGCGGGACGCGATCCTCGCGACCGGCATGACGGAGGGCATGGAGGCCAGCTACCAGCGGCTGGAACGCGAGGTCCTGTCCGCAGCGTGACCGACAGACGGACGGGAGGCCCGTGGCGGCGCCGCCACGGGCCTCCCGTCCGTCCCGGTGTCCGGTCTAGGACGCCTCGTAGTGGCGCGCGCCGCCGCGAACGCCCGCGAACCGGAACGGCGCGGTCGTGACGCGCGGACGCTCGACGTCCTCGCTGGTGGCGGCACCCGCGGCGTGGAGCGCGCGGTACGCGTCGACCGTCAGCGGGACCCGTGCCTCGAGCAGCGACCGCACGCGACCCGTACGACGGTGCTCGCGGTAGTCGGGCCGGACGATGCCGGTGATGAGCTCGCCGACGCTGCCCGAGCCGTAGCTGAACAGGCCGAGTCGCTCCCCAGCCAGGTCGTCGTCGAGGTCGAGCAGTGCCGCGAGGCCGATCCAGAGCGACGCCGTGTAGGTGTTGCCGGTCTGCCGGTTGTAGGTGAACCCGATCGCCAGGTCGGCCTCGTCGAAGGTTGCCCCGACGTGCTGCGTGAGCTTGCGGTGCGCCTTGATCGCCATCTTGGTGAAGGGCTGGTGGTGCACGAACCGGGCGATGTCGTCGTACGCCGGGCCGCCCTGTTCCGCCAGGTCGTCCCAGGCGCCGACGAACGCGTTGACGTACGCACTCACCGAGAGCCGCCCGTCGACCAGTGCGGTGGAGCGGTCGTTCGGCCGCCAGAAGTCGTCGACGTCCGCGGTGTAGACACCCGCCGCCGGCTCGACCTCGATCAGGTCGGGGTCGGCGGACACCAGGATCGCGGCGGCACCGGCACCCTGGGTCGGCTCGGCCGGGGTGTCGACGTCGTACCGGGCGACGTCGGCGGCGATGACGAGCACCCGCTCGTGCGGGGCGCGGGCGACGATGCCGAGTGCGAGCTGCACGGCGGCCATCCCGCCGTAGCAGGCCTGCTTCAGCTCGACCACGCGGACGGCCTTCGGCAGCCCGAGCAGGCCGTGCACGTACACACCGGCGGCCTTCGACTGGTCGACGCCGGACTCGGTGGCGAACAGCACCGTTCGGATGCCGTCGACGCCGTGCCGGTCGATGAGCTCCTTCGCTGCGGCGGCGCCCATCGTGACGATGTCCTCGTCGGGCGCGGGCACGCTGAAGGCGTCCTGCCCGATGCCGACGTGGTACTTCGCCGGGTCGACGCCGAGCCGCTCGGCCAGGTCGTCGAGCTCGAGCACGTGGTGGCCGGTCGCGATCGCGATGTCGTGGATGCCGACGCCGGTCATGCCGCACCCCCTGCGGGCTTCGCGCCGCGACGTTCCATGGCGACGTGGGCGGCCATCAGCTCGCCCGGGTTGGTCTGTGCGGCGAGGAGCGAGAGCTCCCCGCACAGGACGGTCGCGGCGCACAGGGCAGCGAGGCGGCGGGCGTTGCCGCCCGGCTCGCGGTCCTCGCGACAGCCGAGGCGCACCAGGGCGTCCTCGACGACGGGCAGGTCACCGCCCTTGCCGTTGCCGACCGTGCCGACGATCAGGTGCGGCAGCGAGGTCGCGAAGTACAGGTCGCCGTCGCGGTCCTCGGCGCTCGTGATGCCCTGCGAGCCCTCGACGATGTTGGCGGCGTCCTGCCCGGTGGCCAGGTAGAAGCCCAGCAGCATGTTCGCGTAGTGCGCGTTCGCCGAGCGGATGGCCCCGGCGATCGTCGACCCGATCAGGTTCTTCGCGATGTTGAGCTCGACGATGCGCGCGGTGCTCGACCGCAGGCGCTTCTCGACGACCTCGCCGGGGATCACGATCTCGGCGATGGTGTTGCGGCCACGGCCACGGATGCCGTTCACGGCGGTGGCCTTCTTGTCGGTGCAGAAGTTGCCCGACACCGAGACGTACCGCAGGCCCGGCTGCCAGTCCAGGATCGCCGGCAGCAGCTTGTCCGCCGCCTGCGTGACCATGTTGTGGCCGGAGGCGTCGCCGGTGGTGAACGCGAAGCGCAGGAACAGCAGGTCCCCGACGATCTCCGGGTGCACTTCGATGAGCTTGGCGAACCGGCTCTGCCCGGACACGATCGCGGCGAGCTCGTCCTGGCGCGCGAGGATCTGGCCCGCGGCGACGTGGGCTGCTGCGGCGCTGTCGGCACGGACGACGACGGAGCGGGTCATGCGCTCGTCGACGACGGTCGCGACGATGCCGTCCTCGACCATGCGCGAGATGCGTGCGCCGCGGCCGACGGACGGCCAGAGCGGCGACTCGTAGGTGGCGAGGGGGACCTCGTGCTCCCCCTGCACGGCGTTGCCGCTGACGCGGATCGGGCCGACCCACTTGGTGGGGATCGGTGTGAGCAGGTCACTCATCGAGGGCTCCTTCTGGTGCTCGCACCGCGACGCTGAGGTGTCTGATGTCGTGCGCCTCCCAGGCGCGGTGGATGCCAGCGGGGTCGGTGTCCGCCGGGACGAGCGCGATGCCGCAGTCGCCGCCGCCGGCCCCGGACGGCTTCGCCGCCCCGCCCGCGGCCTCGACGACGTCGCACAGGGTCGCGAGACGCTCGGTCTCGATCTGCGACCCGACGGACGCACCGAGGCGCTGCAGCAGCCCGCGGGCGCGTCGGAGGGCCCCGAGCGTGCGCGCTGCGTCGCCGGTCTGGAGGCCCGTGGTCAGGTCGTCGACGCAGCTGCGGCTCTCGTCGAGGAACGCCTGGTACCCGCCGTCGCGGTGCCGACGCACCACGTCGACGAGCTTCGTGGTGGACGCGGGCGAGCCGGTCCAGCCGACGAGGAGCTGCAGGTTCTCGGGGGCGGGCAGCCGCTGGACGTCGAAGCCGTCCCAGGCGTCGGCGTCGGTCAGGATCGCGGACACGGCGTGGTCGCCGAGCATCGCGGCGAGGCGCTCGCGGTCGGGGGCGCTGTAGCGCAGCCAGCCGCCGAACGTGCTCGCGGCGAGGTCGCCGCCGGAGGCCCGGGGGTTCACCCGGATGGTGGCGAGCAGCGCGACCTGGAAGCGCTGGCGCTGCGTCAGGCCGATGCCGTAGAACCGGTCGAGAGCGCCGACGGTGGCGACGGTGACCGCGGCCGAGGACCCGAGCCCGAACTTCCGGCCGCTGGCGTCGTCCAGTTGGCTCTCGATGCGCAGGTCGTGGAACCGCGGGGCGATGCCGTGCTCGGCGCGGAGCTTCTCGACCAGGTCGATCGTGGCCATCACGTAGTCGTACGGGTGGCGCTCACGGTCGAGCGCGAGGCCGTCCTCGGCACGGGTCCACGTGAGCGGCAGGTGCCCGTACTCCTCGGAGTGCACGCTGCCCGCGCCGTGGCCCTCGCGCACCTTCGCCGTGATGGCGCGGTCGAGGGCGATCAGGACGGACGGCTGGCCCGGCTCGACGACGGCGTACTCGCCGGCGACGAACAGCTTGCCGTGTGCACGGAACTCGATCACTGCGCGGACTCCTTCTGGTCGGGATTGCTCCCGATCTCTTCGGAGCGGAGCACCCGCGCGGCAGGTCCGGTGCCGGACTCGATGACGTCCCCCAGCGACGCGAGCGCGCCGGCGACCGCCGACCGGTCCTGCGGCTTCGTGAGCACGACGACGTTCGGGCCCGCGTCGGCCGTGGCGTAGGCCTCGGTGCCGCCGGCACGCAGCTCGGCGACGGCGTCGAACACGGCGACGCTGCGGGCGTTGAGGTAGCGGATCGGCGGGAACGCGCCCTCGATCGTCGCGTGCATGCGGAGCGCGTTGCTCTCGGTGATCTCGCCGATGCGGGTGAAGTCACCGGCCGCGCAGGCCGTGAGCATGTCGCCGACGGTCTCGGTCGTCGAGGTCACCCAGGCCGGGTAGAAGGGCGACGTCGCGATGGTGCGGCGCATGGCCTCGCGCGACCCGATCGGCTTCGGGCCGGCGTCGATCGTGACCACGACCATCGCCATCGGCGGGGCCGGGATCGGCTCGGCGAAGGAGCCCTGGTCGTCGCCGGCGTGCCAGACGGCGACACCGCCGGGGATCGAGCGCGTGGCCGAGCCGGAACCGCGACGGGCCAGACGGGACAGGTCCCGTGGCGACAGGTCGAGGCCGTAGGCCGCGGCGGCCGCGGTCGCCAGGGCGGCGAAGCCGGACGCGCTCGATGCCAGCCCGGCACCGGTCGGGACCGTGTTCTCGGACACCACCGATGCCCGCTCGGACGACCCCGCGAGCTCGCGCACCAGGTCGAGGAACCGCTGCACGCGCACCAGCGCACCGTCGTCGACGACGTGACCGTTCAGCGTGAACGCGTCACGGGCCTCCCGTCCGCCGTCCACCGTGACGGTGGTCGTCGTCGGGAACACGTCGAGCCCCATCGAGACGCTGCCCGTGGCGGGCAGCGCGAGCTGCGCGTCCGCCTTCCCCCAGTACTTGACGAGGGCGATGTTGGGGTGCGCGACGGCGGTGGCTGTCAGCAAGCGCGGGCTCCGATCGTGGTGGTCCAGGTGGCTGCGGCCCCTGCGCCGCGGAGTGCGGCCGCGATGCGGTCCGCGTGGTCGTCGTCCGCGGCGAGCGCGAGGACGCACCCGCCCCGCCCGCCGCCGGTGAGCTTCGCGCCGAGGGCGTCCGCATCGCGTGCGGCGTCGACGAGCCGGTCCAGGTCGCCACTCGACACGTCGAGTGTGCTGAGCAGGTCGTGCGCGGCGTCCATGGTGGCACCCAGAGCCTGGGCATCGCCGTCCTCGAGTGTCCCCCGTGCCCGCCGGGCGAGCGCGCCGATCCGGTCGATCACGGCGCCGACACCGACCGGGTCCTGGTCGTGGCGGGCGCGGACGGCTGAGACGGCCTCGCGGGTGTGCCCGGGGACGCCGGTGTCCGCGACGACGAAGGTGAACCGGGCGCCGAGCGTCACGGGTTCGATCCGGCCGGCCTCGAACCAGACCGGCGCGGACGCGACGACGCCCCGGGCGTCCAGGCCGGACGGTCGGCCGTGGGCGACGCGCTCGCACTCCTGGATGAGCTCGTGGTGGGTCTCGACGTCGAGGGTCTCGCCCAGGGCATCGGCGACGGCGGCGGTCACGGCGGCGGCGACCGCGGCACTCGAGCCCATGCCGCGGGCGGTCGGGACCTCGCTGTCGACCCGGACGTGGAAGTGGCGGTCGGTGACCCCGAAGTGGCGCAGGGTCGCGGTGACGGCGGTGACGGTCGGCATCACGGCCGCTGGTGCGAGGTCGAGGGGGCCGGTGTGCACGGTCGACTGCAGGCTGTGACCGGGCTGCTCGGCGTCGGCGGCGACCGGGGTGACCGTCGCCACGACCCGTGCGTCGAGCACCGGCAGGACGAGAGCGGGTGCGCCGTAGACCACGGCGTGCTCACCGATCAGGATCGTCTTGCCGTGGGAGGACGCCGATCCGTTGCCGGGGGTCGTGGTGGTGTCGAGGTCGCTGCTGGTCATCGTGGGTCACGTCAGCCTAACCGCCTCGGCCGTCGGCGTGTTCGTCGTGCGCTGCGGGCGGACCTGGGACGCCGTTCCGGGAGCGTGGCGCACCATCGGGGTCCGCCCACGACGAGGAGCCGCGATGCCGCACGCCCTACGACCGGCCCGACCGCGCCCGGTCCGGCTCGACGAGCTCGCCCGAGCACTCGGTGTCGACGGTCCCGGCGGGGGTGCCGGGCCCTTCGCGGGTGCCGGCGGCGGTGTCGGCCCCGGCGCCGTCCCGGTGGCCGGCCTGGCGCTCGCCACCGACGAACTCCGGCCGGGGATGCTGTTCGCCGCGCTCCCCGGCCGCCTCGCACACGGCGCGCAGTTCGCCGAGGCGGCGCGCAACGCCGGTGCTGCCGCGGTGCTGACGGACCCGGACGGGCAGGCCGCGGCGCGACGGAGCGGGCTGCCGGTCCTCGTCGTCCCGGACGTCCGCGCCCACCTGGGCGCCGTCGCACGGCTCCTCGCCGGCACGGAGTCGCTGCCGTTCCCGCTGTTCGGGGTGACCGGCACGAACGGCAAGACGTCGACGGTGCACCTGCTCGACGCCCTGATGCGCCGGCTCGGGTGGCGGTCGGCGATCAGCAGCACGGTCGAGCGCCGTGTCGACGACGAGTCGCTGCCGAGTGCGCTGACGACACCGGAAGCCCCCGAACTGCACGCGTTCCTGGCACGCGCAGCCGAACGCGGGGTCGACGGAGCCGCCCTCGAGGTGAGTGCGCAGGGCCTCTCCCGTCACCGCACCGACGGCGTCCGGTTCGACGTGGCGGGCTTCACGAACCTGTCACACGACCACCTCGACGACTACGCCGACATGGACGAGTACCTGGCGGCGAAGGCCCTGCTGTTCACGCCCGCTCGGTCGCGCGCCGGCGTGGTGTCACTCGACTCCCCTGCCGGCCGACGGATCGTCGGGCGGGCGACGGTCCCGGTGACGACGATCTCGACCGCCCCCGCGGCCGGGGCCGACTGGACCGTGCTGGTGCGGGAGCAGCGGCCCGACGGCACCCGGTCGACCCTGACCGCACCGGACGGCACGACGATCGACCTCGACCTCCCGCTGCTCGGCGTGCACATGGCGGCGGACGCGGGCCTGGCGGTGGCGATGCTCGCGACCGCGGGCGTGCCGGTGCCCGCCCTGCTCGAGGCGACACGAGGCCGCCTCGACGTCGTCGTGCCCGGGCGGATGGCGGATGCGTCGGCGGCGACCGGGCCCCGTGTCTTCGTGGACTTCGCGCACACCCCCGACGCCTTCGCGAAGAGCCTGGCGGCGGTGCGTGCGTTCGCGCCGGGCCGGGTCGGGATCGTCCTCGGGGCGGACGGCGACCGTGACCCGAGCAAGCGGGCGGCGATGGGAGCGGTGGCGGCCGAGGCCGCTGACGTGGTCGTCGTGGCCGACCACCATCCCCGCTTCGAGGCCCCCGCCCCGATCCGGGCGGCGATCGTCGACGGTGCGCGGGCGAGCGGGCACGACGCGCTGGTCGTCGAGGAGCCGGACCCGGCGCGGGCGATCCGCCGGGCGATCGCCGAGGTCGGTGACGACGGGGTCGTGTACTGGGCCGGTCCGGGCCTGACCGACTACCGGGACGTCCGCGGGGTGCACGTGCCCTACTCGTCGTTCCGGGACGCCCAGGCCGCACTCGCCGAGGCGGGGCACCTGCCCGGCGCTCGCTGTGAGCTCGCCTGCGAACCGTCGATGTAGGTTGCACACAACTCAGTTGCGTGACAGTGTGGACGCATGCCCGTGACCGACGAGATGGTGTGCTTCTCCCTCTACGCGGCGTCCCGCGCCACCACGCAGGCGTACCGCACGATGCTCGAACCCTGGGGCCTGACGTACCCGCAGTACCTGGTGCTCGTCACCCTGTGGGTCGAGGGCGACCAGACCGTCTCGAGCCTCGGAGAACACCTGCAGCTCGACTCCGGCACCCTCTCGCCGCTGCTCCGCCGCATGGAGCAGAGCGACCTGGTCCGCCGCGAGCGCCGCAGCACCGACGAGCGCGTCGTCACGGTGACCGTCGGCGAGCGCGGCCGCGAACTGCGGTCCGAGCTGAGCGGCATCCCCGCGCGCATCGCCGCCGGGATGGGCCTGGCCGACGAACGCGCCGCCGCCGAGCTGATCGCGACGCTGCACCGGCTGACCGAGACGATGCACGCGGCGGCCGATCCCGCTGGCGCCGTTTCGCGCTGAGCGACAGCTCACGCCCACGTGCGCCCGTGAACTGTCGCTGAGCGCGAGAGCACGCAGCACCCCAACGCAGCGCCCACGTCCTGCACGATCCGCCCACAAGGAAGGAACCCCATGGAAGCCCTCTACACCGCCGAGGCCCTGGCCACCGGCGAAGGCCGCAACGGCCACGTCGCCACGAGCGACGGCACGGTCGAGTTCGACCTCGCCATCCCGAAGGAGATGGGTGGCTCCGGCAACGGCGCCAACCCCGAGCAGCTCTTCGCCGCCGGCTACGCCGCCTGCTTCCACTCCGCCCTGCAGGGCGTCGCCCGCAGCCAGAAGGTGAAGATCACCGACTCCTCCGTCGGCGGCCGCGTGTCGATCGGCCCGAACGGCAACGGTGGCTACCAGCTCGCCGTCATGCTCGAGGTCGTCATCCCCGGCCTGGAGCACGACCAGGCCCAGGCCCTCGCCGACGCTGCCCACCAGGTCTGCCCGTACTCGAACGCGACCCGCGGCAACATCGACGTCACCATCGTCGTCTCGGAGGACTGACCCATGAGCACCACCACCCCCACCACCATGCGCGCCGTCGTCCACGAGACGTTCGCCGAGCCCGCCGACGTCCTCGAGGTGCAGGAGCGCCCCGTCCCGACGCCCGGCGCCGGCGAGGTCCTCGTCCGCACCGTCCTCTCCCCCATCCACAACCACGACCTGTGGACCGTCCGCGGCACCTACGGCTTCAAGCCGGAGCTCCCCGCCGCCTCGGGCACCGAGGCACTCGGCGTCGTCGAGGCACTCGGCGAGGGCGTCACGAACCTGCAGGTCGGCCAGCGCGTCGCCGGCGGTGCCTTCGGCGTCTGGGCCGAGTACTACACCGCGAACGCCGCCGGACTCGTGCCGGTGCCGGACGCGATGACCGACGAGGCCGCAGCCCAGCTCGTCTCGATGCCGTTCAGCGCCATCAGCCTGCTGCACTCGCTCGACCTGCACGAGGGCGACTGGATCATCCAGAACGCCGCCAACGGTGCGGTCGGTCGCATGGTCGCCCAGCTCGGTGCCGCCCGCGGCATCAACGTGATCGGACTCGTCCGTCGCGCCGCCGGTGTCGACGAGCTCCGCGAGCAGGGCATCGAGCGCATCGTCGCCACCGACGCCGACGACTGGCAGGACCAGGTCGCCGCGATCACCGGTGGCGCCCCGATCATCGCGGGCGTCGAGTCGGTCGGTGGCAAGGCCGCCGGCGACATCGCCTCGGTGCTGGGCGAGAACGCCACCCTCGTCGTCTTCGGCGCGATGGCGTCGCCGACGCTCGAGATCCCGTCGGGCAAGGTCATCTTCGGCCAGCTCACCGTGAAGGGCTTCTGGGGCTCCGTCGTCAGCAAGACGATGCCGGACGAGACGAAGGGGCAGCTCTTCGGTGAGCTCATCACCCGCGTGCTCGACGGCTCGCTGACGCTCCCCGTCGCCGAGACCTTCGCCTTCGAGCAGGTCCGCGACGCCGTGCGCGCCAGCGACACCGCCGGCCGCGTCGGCAAGGTGCTCCTGCGCCCGTAGCGCGACCACAGAACGGACGGGAGGCCCGGTGCCAGCTGGCACCGGGCCTCCCGTCCGTTCGCTGGTCCGTCACATGGCCTCCTTGATCCCCCGACGCACCAGCCACACGTTCACGGGGTACGAGCAGACGAAGCCGGCCACCATCGCCAGCTGCATCGCCACCCAGAACTCCGGCGAGAAGACGCTCGCGCGTCCGCCGACGAGTGCCGGGAACACGACCAGCTGCCACACCGCCATCAGTCCGTACATGCCGACCTGCCACGCGATGATCGACAACGTGTCGGCCTTGAGCGCTGCGACGAGCCCGGCCCGGACGCCGAGGCCCCGCATCGGCGCGATGGCGAAGTACTGGAACGCGATGCCGAGCACGAACGCGATGACGAAGTCGACGATCCACCCGGCGATCATCCGGTCCTGGTAGAGCGTGCCCAGGCCGACCGCCACCCCGACCGCCGGGAACGCCGCGAGCCCGAACTCCCCGATCAGGTCACCGAGTGCGCAGCCGGCACCGCAGTGACTCGTGTCGATCGCGTTGCCCGCCCACCGTCCGTGGACAGGCGCGGTGGCCCGACCCCGGCGCAGGTAGAAGACGAGCCACACGACGCTGCCGAACAGCATCGTGAGCGGCCACACGAACGCCATGACGCGCATCTGCGGCGGGCGGCGCGACGTCGACCGCCACGAACGCCGCGCAGCCCACGGCGATCACGAGCAGCGCGGCGCAGACCAGGGTGACCGGCACCGGGAACGCACCGGCGCTGAGTGCTTCCAGGTCAGCCGCCGATCACGTGGATGCCGTACGCCGCGAAGAACCCGAGGACAGCGATGAGGCCCGTCCAGGGGCCGGTCTTCCGGAAGGCCTCGGGCAGCATGGTGTCCGCGAGCATCGCCAGGATGGCTCCGGCGGCGACGGCGGTCACGGCGCTCTGCACCCCGGCCGGTGCCTGCCCGAGGATCGCGTACCCGCCGAGCGCCGAGAGGGCGCACGCGAGGGCGATGGCGCCCCAGACGGAGAACACGTACCGCGCTCCCCGACCGTTCTCCTTCATGTCGGACGTGCTGGACAGCCCCTCCGGCAGGTTCGAGATGATGACCGCGGCCACGACCGCGATCGACAGCGAGCCGCCCGCGGCGAGCCCGACTCCCTGCACCGCCGTCTCCGGGATGCCGTCGAGCAACGCGCCGAGGGCGATGCCGAGGCCGGTCCCGGATCCCGTCGAGCCGGCCCCGCTGCGCTTCTTCCGTGCACCGCGTCGTTCCAGCAGGACGTCGAGACCGACGTAGACGACCGCCCCGCCGAGGAACCCGGCCATCGCCGTCCAGAACGTGCCGGACCGGGTGGCCTCGGCGACCAGGTCGAAGGAGAGCGCCGAGATGAGGACGCCGGCGCCGAAGGCGGTGATCGTCGCCACGACCGTCCGCGGCACCCGGACGAACCAGGCGATCGCGGCACCGACGACGAGGGCGAGACCGGAGGCCAGACCGGCGCCGGTCGCCAGGAGGAGGGGATGCACGGGTCGAGTGTAGGAACCCGCCGATCCGTGGGCACCAAGGTCGCCCGTCACGCAGAACAGGAGACGTCGGGGGCCCTGGGGCGCCCCGACGTCTCCTGCGTGGTGCGGACTAGCGGCGCGACGCCTTCTCCGGGACGGTGAAGATGTTGCCGGTGGTGACACCCTCCTCGACCTCTTCGAGGGTGCGGCCGCGGCTCTCCGGCACGAACTTCCAGATGAAGAGCAACGCCAGCAGCCCGACGACCCCGAAGCCGAAGAAGGTCCCGGTGATGCCGGTCGCGGCGACGATCGTCGGGAAGTACAGCCCGAGGAAGGCGTTCGCGATCCAGAGGCAGAACACCGAGATCCCCATGCCGAGCGCACGGATCTGGGTCGGGAAGATCTCGGACAGCACGACCCAGACGGCGATGTTGAGGAAGGTCTGCATCGAGCCGACGAACGCGACGACCAGGAACAGGATGACCCACGGGCGAGCCGGGTTGCCCTCGGGCAGCGCCACCGACGCGATGCCGATGAGGAAGTGGCAGATCGTCGTCAGCGTGAACCCGAGGATCAGCGTCGTGCGGCGGTTGATCTTCTCCATGTTGTACAGCGCGATGACGCCACCGACCACGGCGATCACGCCGGGGGCGATGTTCGCGATGAGAGCGGCCGACGCCTGGAACCCGGACTCGATGAGCACGGTCTGGCCGTAGTACATGATCGAGTTGATGCCGGTGAGCTGCTGCGCGACGCCGAGCCCGGCACCGATGAGCACGATGCGGATGAGCCACTTGTTCCCGCGCAGCGTGTGCCAGCCGCTGACGCGCTCGACCTTCGCTTCGAGGTCGTTGCTCCGCTTGATGTCGTCGAGCTCGGCACGGGCCCGATCGGTGGTCCGGACCTGCTCGAGGACCGAGAGCGCCTCGTCGTAGCGGTCCTTCGACGCGAGCCAGCGCGGCGACTCCGGCACCCGCAGCATCCCGACGAACAGCGCGATCGCGGGGAGCGCGCAGACGGCCAGCATGACGCGCCACACGCCGTTGCCCTCACCCCACAGGTTGCCGATGATCGCGTTGACCACGAACGCGGCGAGCTGACCGATCACGATCATGAGCTCGTTGCGGCCGGACAGCGACCCGCGGATCTCGTACGGGGCGAGTTCGGCGAGGAACACCGGCACCACCGTGGACGCGCCACCCACCGCGAGGCCGAGGAGCACACGACCGACGACGATGACCTCGAACGTCGGCGCGAACACGCAGATCAGCGTGCCGACGAAGAACGTGACGGCGAGCAGGATGATGGTCTTGCGACGACCCCAGCCGTCGGCGATGCGGCCGCCGAGCATGGCGCCGATCGCGGCACCGAACAGCAGCGAGCTGGTGACCACGCCCTCGGTGAAGTTCGTGAGGCCGAGCTCCGCCTTCATCGGGTTCAGGGCACCGTTGATGACACCGGTGTCGTACCCGAAGAGCAACCCGCCGAACGTGGCGACGAGGGCCAGCACGCCGAGTCGTCGGCGGTGCGGCCCGGTCCCCAACGGGGGCAGTGCGACAGTCGGGGCTGTCGGTTTGATGTCGACCATTCGGTGACTCCTTCGTCGGTGATCGCGCTTCATCGCGTGGACCGATCGTAACCCGATTCCATGTCCTGTCAATTGGACATTCTGTCGTGGGGTCGTTTGGATCGGTCCACAGAAGGCCTGATGAGGACGGGAGCGGTCCAACCCGCGGATCGGGCTCAGCGCTCGTCGTCAACGGGGCCGTCGCCCAGCACGTCCCCCAACGAGGCCATGTCGGCACCGTGGTCGGTGTAGCGGCGCACGGTCCGTCGGGCGGCGGCACTCGCGGCACCGGACAGGGCGGGGTTGCGTCGGGCGGCGTCGGCGACGCGTCCGGCGTGCCCCGCGGTGGAGAGCAGCACGTTGGCCAGGGCCCGGGCGTCGCCGCGCTCGGGGACCCCGGTCACCGTCCAGGCCGTGCGGACCTGCGCGTCCGGGGTGACGCCGCGACGGGTGCCCATCCGGTGCCAGTCCGACAGCACGCCCTCGGTGCGCGAGGCCGCTCGGTCTGCCTCGCCTGCGCGTCGGCGTGCGGCGTCGCGGGCATCGGACTCGCCGTCCGTGCCCTCGACCGTGTCGTACCGGTCGGTGAGCCCGTCGGCCCGGCGCCGGACGCTGTCGGCCCGTTCACGCGCTGCGACGTCGTCACCACCGGCCGCTGCGATGCGGGCGGCGTGCGCGGCAGCAGCCGCGGCGAGGATCTCCGAACGCTCCATGCCCTCGACCGTAGCCGCTCCGACCGACACCGGCGGACCGTCCGGCGCGGTGACGGGGCGCGGCGGCAGGCGCGTTTCGCGCTGGGCGACACCTCACGGGCCGCGGGGCGCGTGAGGTGTCGCTGACCGCGAAACCGGCCCGGCGTCCACCCCCGCGGCCAGCGCACGCACACGACGGACGGGAGGCCCGTGGCGGGTCCGCCACGGGCCTCCCGTCCGTCAGGTGGGGGCGTCCGCTACTTCCGCAGCTCCAGGTACTTCGCGATGAGCGCCTTGGTCGACGGGTCCTGCGCGTCGAGCGCAGCCTGGTCGCCCTCGACGGCCGGCGTGACCTGCAGCGCCAGCTGCTTGCCGAGTTCCACACCCCACTGGTCGAACGAGTCGATGCCCCAGATCGTGCCCTCGGTGAACACGGTGTGCTCGTACAGAGCGATGAGCTGGCCGAGGACGCTCGGGGTGAGCTCCGGCGCGATGATCGACGTGGTCGGCTTGTTGCCGGGGAACGTGCGCGCCGCGACGATGCCTTCGTCGGTGGTGCCCTCGGCGCGGACCTCGTCGGCGCTCTTGCCGAACGCGAGCGCCTTGGTCTGCGCGAAGAAGTTCGCCAGGAACAGCGTGTGCACGTCGGTGCCGGGCGCGACGCCCTTGCCGTCGCCGGTCTCGTCCTTCAGCGGACGGGCCGGGTTGGCGACCGTGATGAAGTCGGCCGGGATGAGGCGGGTGCCCTGGTGGATGAGCTGGTAGAACGCGTGCTGGCCGTTCGTGCCGGGCTCACCCCAGAAGACCTCGCCGGTCTCGGTGGTGACGGGCGAGCCATCCCAGCGGACGCGCTTGCCGTTCGACTCCATCGTGAGCTGCTGCAGGTACGCGGCGAAGCGGTGCAGGTACTGCGTGTACGGCAGGACCGCGTGGCTCTGCGCACCGAGGAAGTTCGTGTACCAGACGTTGAGCAGGCCCATCAGGACGGGGACGTTCTGCTCGAGCGGCGTGGTGCGGACGTGCTCGTCGATGGCGTGGAAGCCGGCGAGGAACTGCTCCCAGTTCTCCTTGCCGATGGCGATGACGACGCTCGTGCCGATGGCCGAGTCGACCGAGTAGCGGCCGCCCACCCAGTCCCAGAAGCCGAAGGCGTTCTCGGGGTCGATGCCGAACGCCTCGACCTTGTCGAGCGCGGTGGAGACGGCGACGAAGTGCTTGGCGACGGCGTTCTTCTTCTCGTCGTCGGCGGCGTCGGTCAGGCCGAGCTCCTCCCACAGCCACTGGCGGGCGAGGCGTGCGTTCGTCAGGGTCTCGAGCGTGCCGAAGGTCTTCGACGCGACGATGAAGAGCGTGGTCTCGGGGTCGAGGTCGGCGGTCTTCTCGTAGATGTCCGCCGGGTCGATGTTCGAGACGAAGCGGGCCTCGAGTCCGGGCTGGACGTAGGGCTTGAGTGCCTCGTAGACCATGACCGGGCCGAGGTCGGAGCCACCGATGCCGATGTTGACGACGGTCTCGATGCGCTTGCCGGTGACACCGGTCCAGGCGCCGCTGCGGACCTGCTCGGCGAAGCCGTAGACCTTGTCGAGCGTGGCGTGCACGTCGGCGTCGACGTCCTGGCCGTCGACGGTCAGGGGCGCCGCCGGCACGAGGCCTTCGGTCGCCTTCGGGCGGCGGAGCGCGGTGTGCAGCACGGCGCGGTCCTCGGTGACGTTGATGTGCTCGCCGGCGAGCATCGCCTGGAAGCGCTCGGCGACGCCGGTGTCCTTCGCGACCTGCAGCAGCGCGGCGAGGATCTCGTCGGTCACCAGGCCCTTGGACAGGTCGACGGTCAGGTCGGCCGCCTGGAAGGTGTACTGCTCGGCACGACCGGGGTCGCTGTCGAACCACCCTCGCAGGTCCGGGGTGAAGTCGGCAGCGATGCTGTCGAGCTTCTTCCAGCCTTCGGTCGATGTGGGGTCGACGGGAGCGGATTCGGTCACGGGGTCCTCCTGGATCACCTTCTGGACGTACAGCCCGCGGGTCACGCAGCGCTGCGTCGCGGACCGTCTTCGAGCGTAGTGCGCTCCGGCAGGTGGTGCGCACAGTCGGCCGGGAGGCGCGGCTCGCGTTCGCTGCGCGCGTCACGCCCCCGGGCCGGTCGCGTGCAGGGCCGCGGTCGGCTCGCCGTGTTCAGGGCCGCGGTCGGCTCGCCGTGTTCAGGGCCGCGGTCGGCTCGCCGGGTTCACGGCTGCGGTGCGAAGCGACGCAGGCGCATGCTGTTCGTCACGACGAAGACCGACGAGAACGCCATCGCCGCACCCGCGAGCACCGGGTTGAGCAGCCCCGCCATCGCGAGCGGGATCGCCGCGACGTTGTACGCGAACGCCCAGAACAGGTTGCCCTTGATGACGCCGAGCGTGGCGCGCGACAGCCGGATGGCGTCGGCCACCACGGTGAGCCGACCGCGCACCACCGTGATGTCGCTCGCCGCGATGGCCGCATCAGTGCCGGCCCCCATGGCGATGCCGAGGTCGGCCGCGGCGAGCGCGGCGGCGTCGTTCACCCCGTCGCCGACCATCGCGACGCTCCGGCCCTCGGACTGCAGCCGGCGGACGGTCTCGAGCTTCGACGCCGGGGTCGCGCGAGCATGCACCTCGTCGATGCCGACACGGGCGGCGACCGCATGTGCGGCACCCTCGTTGTCGCCGGTGAGCAAGACCGGGTGCAGGCCGAGCGCCCGGAACCGGGCGATCGCGTCGGCGGCCTCGGGCTTGACGGTGTCCCCGACGACGACCACGCCCAGGGCGCTGCCGTTCCGGGCGACGACGACCGCGGTCGCCCCGGCGGCCTCGGCGCGCTCGACGGCGTCGGACAGCACCGTCGGCAGGGCGATCGACCACGAGTCTGCGAGCCAGCGGGCCGTGCCGACGAGCACGACGTCGCCGTCCACGACGGCCTGCACCCCGGCACCCGCGGTCGCGGTGAACTGCTCGGCCTCGGCCAGGTCGGCGCCTCGGGCACGCGCCGCGGTGGTGACGGCACGGGCCACGGGGTGTTCCGAGCCGTCCTCGACCGCGGCGGCGAGGCGCAGGACGAAGTCCTCGGTCTCGTCGACGGCGGTCACCGACCGCAGGGTCATCGACCCCGTGGTGACGGTGCCGGTCTTGTCCAGCACGACGGTGTCGACCCCGCGGGTGCGCTCGAGCACCTGCGGACCGCCGATCAGGATGCCGAGCTGCGAGCCTCGGCCGGTCCCGACCAGCAGGGCGGTGGGCGTGGCGAGTCCGAGGGCGCACGGGCAGGCGATGATCAGGGTGGCGACGGCCGCGGTGAAGGCCGCGGTGACCGAGCCGCCGAACACGAGCCAGCCGACGAACGCCAGCACGGCGAGCGCGATGACGATCGGCACGAAGACCCCGGACACGCGGTCGGCCAGGCGCTGCACCTCGGCCTTGCCGGTCTGGGCGTCCTCGACCAGGCGACCCATCCGGGCGAGCTCGGTGTCGGCGCCGACGCGGGTGATCGCGACGACGAGCCGGCCGCCGACGTTGATCGTCGCGCCGGTGACCAGGTCGCCCGGGCCGACCTCGACCGGCACGGACTCACCGGTGAGCATGCTGAGGTCGACGGCCGAGGAGCCGTCCTGCACCAGGCCGTCGCTCGGGATCCGCTCGCCGGGTCGCACCACGACGACGTCGCCGACGACGAGGGACGACGCGGGCACGCGGTGTTCGGCACCGTCGCGCAGGACGGTGGCGTCCTTCGCGCCGAGTTCGAGCAGTGCCCGGAGTGCGGCGCCGGACTGCGTCTTCGCACGGGCCTCCATGTACCGGCCGGCGAGGATGAACACCGTCACGGCCGTCGCGACCTCGAGGTACAGGTCGGTGGCCTCGGGGTCCGTGGCCAACCACGAGAACGTCATGTGCATGCCGGTCGTGCCGGCGTCACCGAAGAACAGGGCGTACAGCGACCACCCGAAGGCAGCGAGGACCCCGACGCTCACCAGGGTGTCCATGGTGGCGGCACCATGGCGGGCATTGACCCACGCGGCCCGGTGGAACGGGAGCGCGCCCCAGACCGCGACGGGCGCGGCGAGCGTCAGGGCGAGCCACTGCCAGTTCGGGAACTGCAGGACCGGCACCATCGAGAGCACCACGACGGGCACCGCGAGCACGGCGGACACGACCAGGCGTCGGCGCAGCGGGCCGGTCGGGTCCTCGTCCAGCGCGGGGTCGGCGTCAGCAGCGGCGGGCGGCGCCGGCACCGTGGCGCCGTACCCGGCCGACTCCACCGCGGCGATGAGCGCCTCGGGGTCGGCGGTGCCGTCCGCGGCGACCTGCACCTGCGCCTTCTCGGTGGCGTAGTTGACCGTGGCGGTAACCCCGGGCAGCTTGCCGAGCTTCCGCTCGATGCGGTTCGCGCACGAGGCGCAGGTCATCCCGGTGATGTCGAGTTCGACGGTGCGGTCGGTCACGAGCGCACGACCTCGTACCCCGCCTCGGCGACGGCGGCGCGGAGGGCGTCCGCGTCGACGGGTGCCGCGGAGCTGACGGTGACCTCGGACGACCCGCCGGGGACGAGTCGGACGTCGACGCCCGACACCCCGTCGACCTCGGTGAGCTCCTCGGTGACGCTCATCACGCAGTGTTCGCAGGTCATGCCCTCGACGAGCAGCGTTTCGGTGGTCATGGTGTCTCCTTCTCGGTGGTGGGTCGTCAGGGTCAGGAGCGGACGAGCCGGGCGATCGCCTGGCTGGCCTCGCGCACCTTCTCGTCGGCGCCGTCCCCGCCCTCGGCGACGGCCTCGGCGACGCAGTGCGCCAGGTGGTCCTCGAGCAGCGACAGCGCGACGCGTTCGAGCGCCCGGTTCGCCGCCGAGATCTGGGTCAGGACGTCGATGCAGTACGTCTCGTCCTCGACCATCCGCGCGATGCCGCGCACCTGCCCCTCGGCGCGACGGAGTCGCTTGAGCAGGTCGTCCTTGTCGCCGATGTACCCGACGTGTTCGTGCATGTCCGCCTCCACCGTTCTCAATACGGTACCCCCCTAGGGTATTCCGATCTCGTCCGCGCGCAACCGGTGGCATGATCGGCGGATGGACCCCTCGACGACGAACGGATTCCGCCGGCTGCGGTTCTCCGACGGCGCGGGCTCCGACTACTCGGACATCTTCGAGGCCGAGTACGGCGGCTCGGACTTCGCCTCCGAGACCTTCGCCACCGACGACGCCAGGTACGAGTACACGGTCGTGGGCGACGACGACCTGACGCTCCGCACCATGCGCGCCGAGGGCGGTCGACGCGGCGGGGTCATCGGCGTGCGGGACGACCACGTGGTGTTCTGGCTGACCAAGGGTCGGCTCGAGATGCACTTCGCCGACCGCACCCGCGTCGTCGAACCGGGCAGCCCGTACATCGCGTCGGCATCCGAGGCCTACCGGTTCGAGTCGAGCGGGACCGTCTACAACGGCATCCACGTCGCGGATCGATTCCTGCGGTCCGTCGGACGCGACCTCGGCTACCGCCTGCCCGACGGTCCCCTGCTGTTCGACCAGCAGGACGCGGTCATCGCCCGGCGGGAGCCGCTGCGGCACCTGGTCCGTGAGCTCGGGCCGGCCCTGGTCGACGACCGCGTGCTCGGACCGATGCGGACCGCCCTGAACCGCCGGCTGGCCGTCGTCATCCTCGACACGTTCCCCATCCGCAACCGCGGTGACGACGTGCCCGTGGCGAACCGGCTCCGCGACGCGATCCGGTTCATCGAGCTGCAGGCCGCCGAACGCCCGTCGGTCCCCACGATCGCCGCCGCGTGCGGGCTGAGCCAGCGCGGGCTGCAGGACGTCTTCGCCCGCACCCTCGACACCACCCCGCACCGGTTCCTCCGCGACCACCGGCTCGACCGCGTGCGCGAGGAACTGCTGCGCGCGGACCGCGCCGGGGGCACGAACGGATCGACGGGCATCGCCGCGATCGCCCGACGTTGGGGATTCACCAACCCCGGGCGCTTCGCCGAGACCTACCGCGACCGCTTCAGCGAGGACCCGGCCACGACGAAGCGTGCGTCGCTGGCCGCGCGACCGGAGGCCGGCAGGGCCTCGTGGCGGGTCCGGCGAGCGGTCGCGTTCATCGAGCAGCACCTCGACGACGCCCTCACGCTGGACGACATCGCTGCCGCGGCCGGGGTGCTCCCCCGACGCCTGCAGCAGCTCTTCCGCGAGGAGCGCGGCGAGTCCCCGATGGCCTGCGTGCGCGCCATGCGGGCCGCTGCAGAACGCAACGACGCGGCCGGAAACAGCGGAACCGCCTGACGCAACACCCCGGGGGTACACGTGGATCCCCGTGTTTCCGGGGTTCCCTGGATCTCCGCCGAATGCGAGAAGTCGTGTGTGACGAACCTCTTCCACAGCCCGTCTCATCCGTGAACAGCAACCGCTGGGAACGCCCGGCGGGTCAACGGAAGGAACGAACATGGCTGACACCATCACCCCCACCCCGGCCGCCACGGCGACCCGTGCCACCTCGCACGCCGGCACCAGCGGCGTCACCGGCAAGACCGTCATCGACGACACCGTCGTGTCGAAAGTCGCCGGCATCGCCGCCCGCGAGGTCAACGGTGTGCACTCCCTCGGCAACGGCGCAGCCCGTGCCATCGGTGCCCTCCGCGACGCCATCGGCCAGCGTGACTTCGGTCAGGGCGTCAAGGTCGAGGTCGGCGAGAAGCAGGTCGCCGCGGACATCGTGATCGTCGCCGAGTACCCGGTGTCGCTCCAGCAGGTCGCCGACGGCGTCCGTTCCGGTGTCGCCCGAGCCCTCGAGCAGATCGTCGGCATGGAGGTCGCCGAGGTCAACGTGACCATCCAGGACGTCTACATCCCGGGTGACGACGACGACAACGAGGACGAGAAGAAGGAAGCCCGAGTCGCATGAGCAACACGCTGATCGGCGCCCTCATCGGCGCAGTCCTCGCCGTCGTGGCACTGCAGTTCGGGTTCTGGGGCTTCGTGCTCGTGATCGTGTTCGGTGCGATCGGGGCCCTCGTGGCCGCCCTCGCCACCGGGCGCATCGACCGCGGTGCCCTGACCGACGTGCTGACCGGACGCCGGAGCTCCCGGTGAACGCCGGCCCGGACGTCCCGGGCCGCGTCGAGATCACCGCACGCGCGCTCACCTCGCTGGCGCGGGCCGTCGCAGCCGAAGGGCTCGGCGCCCCCGCCAAGCGGGTGCGCGTCGGACTCGGCGACGCTTCGGGAGCACTGTCCCTCGACATCACCGGGCCGATCGCCGCGAGCGACGACATCGTCTCCGGGTCGATCCGGATCGCGGACCAGGTCAAGGGCCGCGTGAGCGACCTGACCGGGCGCCGTGTCGGCAGTGCCCACATCGAACTCACCGGGATCGTGCGCGCGCACGAGTCCCGTGCCCGCTAGGAGGCCATCATGAGCAACGGTTCCGTCGAACGACGCATCCGTCGTCGGAGCGTCCACCGCTCCCGCTCCACAGCAGTGGCGGTGGCCCTCGTGGTGTTCGCCCTGGTGGCCGCCTGGATCGGCACCGAGTCAGTGCTCAGCGCCATCGGACGCCCACCGCTCCTCGCTGACCCGCAGACGGTCGTCGACACGGCGCTCCGCCCGGACGCCGCGTTCGTCACCATCGTCGAGGTCATCGCGGGTGCACTCGTCGTCCTCGGCGTCGTGTTGGTCGTCCTGGCACTCAAGCCCGGTCGCCAGCACCGATCGGTCGTCGAGCACGACCGCGGTGCGGTCGTCATCGACTCCCGCATCGTCGCCTCCACCGCGGCGAACGCCGCCGGCATGGCGGCCGGTGTCCCCGAGGGGAACGCATCCGCCACCGCCCGTGGCCGTTCCACCGAGGTCCGCATCGTCCCCGTCACCGGCGTACCGGTCGACGAGGCGAACGTCCGCGCCGCAGTCGTGGAGCGCCTGAGCGGTCTCGACGAGCGCTTCGGCCGACGCGTCCGCGTCCGGGTCGAGGAGAAGGGAACCCTCGCATGACCAAGAGCAACCGGACCCTCAACCGGATCATCCTGTTCGTCCTCGGCCTCGTCGCCGTCGTCGTCGGGATCGCGATGGGGGCGGGCGTGCTGCCCGCCGTCCAGGACGCCGTCAAGCCGTACGTCGACCTCCCCCGCAGCCTCGACGTTCCCGCGTCGGCGCTGTGGGTCGTCGCCGGGGCCGCGGCCCTCGTGATCGTGCTGTCGCTCGTGTGGGTGTTCACCCGCGGTGGTGGTGGCACGTCCGTCGCCGTCCGGGAGCACTCGGGCGACGACGCCGTCACGATCAACGTTGCACTCGTGCGGGACGTCGTCGAACACGAACTCGCGGGTGTCCGCGACGTGGTCGGCTCCCGTGTCGACACCTACCTCGTCCGCCGGCAGCGCGCCGCACGGATCCGTGTCGCGGTCCGCCGCGGCGGGGACGCCGTCACCGTGCTCGACGCCGTCGACCGAGCCGTCGCGGTCCTCGACCGCACCCTCGGCCGTCCGGTCCCGGTGCTCGTGCACCTGACCGGCGGTACCCGCTCCGCGCTCGCGAAGTCGACCCGCGTCCACTGACACCCGTCAGCCGGACGCACCCCGGGCCTCCCGGCCCACCACCACACCACACCGGGCGCACCGCCCACCCACGAAAGGACCCGTCATGGGACTCGACGACAAGATCAAGAACGCCGCTCAGGACCTCGCCGGCAAGGCGAAGGAAGCCGTCGGCAACCTGACCAACGACGACTCCAAGGTCGCCGAGGGCAAGAAGGACCAGGCAGCTGCGAGCGCGAAGCAGACCGGCGAGGACGTCAAGGACGTCTTCAAGAAGTAGGTCGCCCGACCGCATCGGGGCCCCCGTCGAACGGGTGCCCCGATGCGTCCCCGCGCAGATCCCGAACGAGGAGGAACCATGCAGCACGACCCGAACGCGCACACGCAGGTCACCGAGGTAGCCCTGCCCGCAGAACTGACGGAGCCGTTGCCCGACGACGCGAGCACTGTCACGATCGTCGCCCGGATCGCAGCGGAGACCGCACTCGGCGTGCCCGGTGTGCACCGCCTCGGCGGGATCGCCGCCCGTGCAGCCGACCAGCTCCGCAAGCAGCTCGGCCGGAGCGCCGGCACCGCCGGTGTGCAGGTCGACGAGGACGACGGCGCGCTCGGCGTGCAGGTCTCCATCGTCGTCAGCTACCCGGCGCCGGTGCTGCACGTCGCCGACGAGGTGCGGAAGCAGGTGACCGCCGCGACGCGGCAGCTGTCCGAGCTCCCGACGAGCGTGGACGTCCGAGTCCTCGACGTGCACGGCCCCTTCGACGACGAGCAGTCACGCCTGGGCCGCGCGACCGAGGCCGCGACCGACGCCGTCAAGCAGGCCGGCGAGACCACCGGCGACGCCGTCAAGCAGGCCGCCGAGACCACGGCGGACGCGACGAAGCGCGCTGCCGCAGCGACCGCCGACGTGACCAAGCGCACCGCGGACGCGACCGCCGACGCGGCGGAGCGCGCAGCGGATGCCACGGCTGACGCGTCGAAGCGCGCAGCCGACGCCACCGCCGAGACCACGAAGGGCGTCGTCGAGACCGCCGCCGACACCACCGAGGACGTGCGTGACGCCGCCGCCGAGTCGCTCGCCCGGGCGTCGGAGCAGGCCGCGGACGCCGCAGCCGATGCGGCCGCCGCTGCTGAGGACGCCGCATCCGCTGCTGCCGACTCCGCCGACGCGGCCGAGACCGACGCAGCACGGCACCGCCGAGAGCAGCCGTGACCACCGCCTGGTCCGGGAACCGCCGGGCGAAGCTCCGTCGCCCCCGCCCGCGCGGCGTCTGGATCGCCTCGGGCATCGGCGTGGTGCTGGTCCTCGGCACCGCACTCGGGGCGTTCCTGCCCCTCGTCGGCTTCCTCGGCGGCGTCACCGCGACCACCTCGGGACTCGTGCCGTTCCCGTTCGTGCGGGTGGCACTCGCCACGGTCGCGGGGTCGTTGGTCGTCCTCGCGCTGCTCGTCCTCGCCTTCACGCGACGACACACCGCGACCGCAGCCTCGGCCGTCGTGCTCGCCGTCCTCGTGGCCGTCGCCGTCACGATCGTCCCGATCGTCCTCGTCGCCATCGGGTCAGCAGACCGCGCCGGTGACGTCTGGCCGATCGTCGCCGACCTCTGGCAACGCTTCACCGCTTGACACGCCGGCACCTGCACCGCCGCCCGCCCGCAGGGCCCGCACGGAGCTCCGCGAGGAGATCGCCGAGTCCGCCGAGCGCGCGGATGGCGCTCCCACATCACCATCGGATCACGACACGGACGACTCGTGTCGTGATCCGTGTCAGGTTCGGCCTCTTCACGACATTGTCGTAGTGAAGGGAGCACCGTGGACAACACCGCAGAAGACGACGCCGGCCTCGCACGGCGCCTCGCCTCGGGGGACAGAGCAGCACTCGCGACGGCGTTCGACCGGTTCGCGCCGACGCTGACCCGGTACGCATGGGCGATCGCGGGGAGCAAGCAGGACGTCGAAGAGCTGGTCCAGGACACATTCCTGACGCTCTGGCAGCGAGCCGACGGTCTGCAGCTCCCGACCGGCACACTCCTGCCGTGGCTGCTGGTGGTGTGCCGCAACCACGCCAAGAACCTGGGACGGCGCAACCAGAAGCACGCCGGCGACGAGCTCCCCTTCGACCTCGCCGCCCCCGCTGACACCACCGAGGCATCCGAGCAGCTCCGCTGGGTCCGCGCCGAGATCGCCGCACTGCCGGAGACTGATCGCCGGATCTGCGAACTCTGCCTGCTGCAGGGGTACTCCTACGCCGAAGCCGCACAACTGCTCGGACTCAGCGTCGGGGCGGTCACCCAGCGGGTCTCCCGGTCCCGCCGACGACTCAGGAAGGCGGTGACGCACGATGAACACTGAACCTCCCCAGGGAGACGACCTGCAGCGCATGCTCGTCTCGATGAAGCAGAACGTCCTCGAGCGGGCCACCCCTCGCCCGAAGCGACGAGGCCGCCGGGCAGGCATCGCGATCGGTGTCGTCGGGGTGCTGCTGCTCGGTGCTGCCGGCGGCGGGGTCGCGCTCGGCCTCATCCCGACGTCGATCACCACCGCGCCCGCCCCCACCGCGACGACGACACCCGAGCCGTCGCCGACCGAGACCTCGTCCGGGGCCCCGGTCGTGGGCGGCCCGACGCCCACGACGAACCCGACGCCGACGCCGACGCCGACGTCGACCCGGCCGCCGTACTCGCTGTCGGATCCGGACACCTGGACGATCTCCGGCAGCGAGGTGGGGCCCATCGCCTTCGGCAGTCCGGTCTCGGGTGAACTCGACGAGGTGGCGGACGCCTACCCGGGCACAGTGGAAGGCGTTTGCCCGAACCCGAACGTGTCGAACTTCCGCCGGGACGGGTCTGCTGCGTTGACCGTCGTCGCGGTGGACGGGCTCGTGTGGGGCGTCTACATCTCGGGCTTCTCGGGGGAGGACGTCGACGCACCGACGACCGCGGAGGGACTCGGTGTCGGCAGCACGTTGGACGAGCTCCGCGCGGCGTACCCGGACTTGACGTCGGTCGATTCCGTCTACTACTCGGAGGAAGAAGGGTCGGGGTTGTGGACGATCGAGCGCGACGGTCGTCACATCACGTTCGAGCTCGGTGGGCAGGCTTCGACCGTCGGCGGCGTCTGGGTGAGCTCGCAGGCGGAAGTCCCGTACGAGTTCTGCGGGTGACGTCGCCGGACCGGAGGCGCGGATCACGTGAGCCGATCGGCTCGCGTGATCCGCGCCTCCGGTCCGCTACCCTCGCGACGTGAAGCGTCTCTCCCCCGGCCAGCGCTGGGTCATCGGTCTCGGCGCGTTCGCGCTCGTCTGCCTCGTCGTCGGCATCATCGCCATCGCCGTCGGGATCGGCAACGGCGCCGCCACCTGCGTCGACGTCGAGGACGACGGGTTGCAGTACGCGTGCCCCGGTGACACCAGCAGCATCCTGTGGGGCAGCGTCCTCGCCGTCGTCGGACTGCTCCACCTCGGACTCACCGGGCTCGCGGGGGCACTCGTCTGGACCTCGACGCCGACGATCGGTCCGAAGCCGGTCCGGCGACCCGAGCACCTGCCCGGCCAGACCCAGCGGGTGTTCTCCTACGGCACGCTCCAGCAGCCCCTCGTGCAGGAGTCACTGTTCGGCGAGCACGTCCCGACCACCCCGGACTCCCTGCCCGGCTGGCGGGTCGACCGGGTGACGATCACCGACCCGGACGTCATCCGGACGAGCGGCTCGGACCAGCACCCGATCCTGCGCCGCGGTACTGCTGACGACGTCGTCGAGGGAGTGGCCCTGTCCCTCGGGTACGAGTGGCAGCTCCGCGCGGTCGACGCGTACGAGGTCGCCGACTACCAGCGCGTGCGGGTCACACTCGCCTCGGGTTGGACGGCCTGGGTCTACGTCGCCGCCGACGACGCCTGAGCCGCCGCCGCCGCTGCCCCTGCCGCTGTCGCCGCCGCCGCCAGTCGCTCGAGCCCCTCGTCGATCGACACCGACGCGGTCCACCGCAGATCCCGCCGGGTCCGCCGCTGGTCGAACCAGTGCGCCGTCGAGAGCTGTTCGGCCAGGAACCGGGTCATCGGCGGTTCGTCCTCGCCTGGTCGGACGCGCCAGACGGCCTCGACCACGGACCCCGCTGCCCGGGCGACAACGGCCGGCACGTGCCACTGCGGGGGCCGGACGCCCGACGCCGTGCAGATGCCGGCGAGCAGGTCGGCGACGGGTCGGGGCTCACCGTTCGTGACCACGTAGGCGTTGCCGTGCACGCCGTCGTCCGTGACGTGTTCGAGTGCCGCGACCATGGCCGTCGCGGCGTTGTCGACGTAGAGCGTGTCGATGAGCGCAGCGCCGGAGTCGAGCAGCGGGAGCCGTCCGGCTCGGGCACGCTCGACGATCCGTCCGACGAGCTGTGTGTCGCCCGGACCCCACACCAGGTGCGGCCGGACCGCCACGACGGCGAAGTCCGGGGCGTCGGCATCGAGTGCCAACAGCTCCGCCGCGGCCTTGGTGCGGGCGTAGTCACCACGCGCACGGGACGGCTCGGCCGGACCGGCATCGGCCCCGACGAGCGACGAACCGGTGTGCGCGACCGACGGCGACGACACGAAGACGAAGCGCCCGACGCCGGCGGCACGGGCGGCCCCCAGCAGTGACCGGGTTCCCTCGACGTTGACCCGGGCGAAGTCGGCCGGGTCCCCGGCGAGCGACACCTTCGCGGCCAGGTGCACGACCGCCTCGACCCCGTCGACCGCGCGGGCGATCGCAGCGTCGTCCGTCATCGTCCCGGCGACGTCCTGCACGCCCGACACTCCGGAGGGACGGCGTTGGAAGGTCCGGACCTCGTGCCCGGCGTCCCGCACCGCAGCGGCGGTGGCCTGCCCGAGGAACCCGCTGGCCCCGGTGACCAGGACCTTCACGGGCGCACCATCCGTCCGCCGTCTCGAACCGCGGCGGGTCGGAGATTCGTGCTGAGCGACAGGTCACGCGTCTGACGGCCCGCGAAGTGTCGGTGAGCGCGTGAGGTCATGCCGGACGCGCCCTTCACGGGCGCACCATCCGTCCACCGGACAGCACCGAGCCGGCCCAGCGTGAGAGCCGGGTGCGGTCGACCTTGGAGTTGTGCCGGATGTCGGTCGGCAGCACGGGCACGACGAGCACCGCGGCGAGCGGCACTCCGGCGGCGGCACGGACCGCTGCCGCGAGCGACGGCGACGCCAACCCGGGCCGGCGCACGGCCGGGTCGGTCTCGACGACGGCCACCACCTGCTGGGTGCCGATCGGCCCGATGCCCGCGACCCCGGCACGTCCGACACCGTCGACGCCCTCGATCCGCTGCTCCGGCCCCACCGGCGTGACGACCCCGCTCGGGGTGGTGAGCACGTGCTGCAGCCGGCCCTCGACCCAGATCCGTCCCGCGGCGTCCAGGTGCCCGACGTCCCCGGTGCGGTGCCCGCGCGGGTCGTCGACGCCGAGGCGCGAGACCCGGTCGGTGCGCCAGAGCCGGTCGTAGTGGTCGCGCACGTGGGGCGCCGCGACGACGATCTCGCCGGTGACCCCGGGCTCGTCCGTCAGGGCTCCGGTCGAGCGCCCGGAACCGTCGAGCGGCGCGATGCGGACGCGGACGTTCGCTGCCGGCACCCCAACGCAGATCCCCTCGTCATCGGACCGGCCGGCGGCACGGACCCCGTCCAGGTCGACGTCCGTCATGAGCAGCCCCTCGGTCATGCCGTAGGGGGTGTGCGCGCTGGCGTTCGGCATCAGCTCGGTCGCCGCGGTGAGCAGCGCAGCCGAGACCGGAGCCCCGGCCGACAGGAACAGCCGCACGCCCTTCAGTGCCTGGCGGTCGGCGTCGGTGAGCTCCGACGCGGTCGCGACGACGTTCGCCAGTGCCGCCGGCGACAGGAACACCACGGTGGCGTCAGCCGCGGCGACCGAGGCCGCGACCGCCTTCGCCGTCAGGGTGCGCGGGGCAGTGACGTCCATGTCGGGCGCGACCGACCGTGCCCCGAGGGCCGGGCCGAGCAGCGCGAACGGTGCGAACCCGGCGACGAGGCCGGTGCCGACACCGACGTCGTACTGGGTGGCCAGGGCGTCCCGGACGGCGCTGAGCTGCCCGTGCGTGTACACGACGCCCTTCGCCGGCCCGGTCGATCCCGAGGTGAAGAGCACGGCCGCGGGTGCGTCCGACGACGGTGCCGCCGGCAGCGCGGTGCCGTGGGCGAGACGGCGGGCACCGCGGCGGGCGACGTCGACGAGCGTGTGCTCCACACGCAGCGCCTTCCGTGCCGGCGCGGGCAACGAGACCGTCGCGATGCGTCGCCCCGGCCAGCCGAGGGCGCGCGCGGCACCGAGCCCGGGCAGCGCGCCGATGATCCAGTCCGGTCGGGCTCCGCGGACGGCCCGGGTCAGGCCGCCGAGTCCGAGTCCGGCGTCCGCGACGACGACGACCGCCCCGATCCGCACGCAGGCGTACAGGACGGCGGTCAGGTCGGCGCCGGGGGTCACGAGGAGCGAGACACGGTCGCCGCTCCGGACGCCCAGGTCGTCGAGTCCGGCGGCGATCTCGTCGACCCGTCGGGCGAGCAGCCGCCACGTGATCGTGCGGGGGCCACCGGCGGCGGCCATCTCCACCAGCGCGGGTTCGTCGCTGTCACGCAGCTCGTCGAGCCGCGCCCAGAGCGGCGGGGTCGCCTGTGCGGGCTGGCCCGGGTCCACGACCTCGGACTGGAGGCCCGTGGGGGCCTGAGCAGGACGGCCACCGTCCGGCAGGCGGTCACCGAGCCAGTCGAACACCGCACCCGCGACGTCGGCGTCATCAGGCAGCAGGTGCCCGGCGCCCTCGAACCGGTGGACGTCGGCGTGCGGCACGCGTTCGGTCAGGTCGTCCAGGTAGCGCTCGAGGAACACCGGGTCGCGCGGACCCCAGAGCAGGAGCACCGGCACGTCGAGCGCGGCGACCCCGGCGGCGATGCGGTCGAGTTCGGCGGCACTCCGGTGCCGGGCGTCGACGGGGATGTCCGCGACGAAGCCGCCGATGCCACCGCGTCGGGCGGCACCGCGGTAGGGCGCCCGGTAGCCGTCGGCTGTGGCCCGCTCGAGCTTCGGGTGCGCGATGGCCAGGGTGGTCTCCAGGAACGCCGGGGTCACGACCGTCGCGCGGCCGAGCATCCCCGGGCCGAGGGCGAGCCGCAGCGGTGCCGGGATCGGGGCGTCGTCGGGCTGGTGCACGGCGGTGTTGCACGTCATCGCGGCGGCCAGGACGTCCGGGTGGTCGACCGCCCAACCGAGCGACACCACACCACCCCAGTCGTGGCCGAGGGTGACGACCGGTCCGGTCAGCCCGAGTTCGTCGGTCAGGGCTCCGAGGTCCGCGACGCGCTGCGCCAGTCCCCGCTCGACGCCGGTGCGCTCCGAGAAGCCCATGTCGAGCTGGTCGACGGCGACCACGCGCCAGGCCGGTCCGCCGGCCCGGGCGACCTCGAGCGAGGTGCGGAGCACCGACCGCCACAGGTACGACCAGGTCGGGTTGCCGTGCACGCAGAGGATCGTGCCGACCGGTTCCACGCCGAGCGCGGCCAGGGAACCGGCCGTGTCCAGGAGGTGCCAGGTGCGCACGGCGCGATCTGTGCCTCTCCCCACCGGCACGGCCGGCCCGCCGCTGGCGCGTCGCTCCGGAACCGGCGGCGTGGGCCCAGTCCGCTCTGCGGACCACGCGGGAACCGTGACCAGACGCGACCAGGCCGGGTCGAGGCCGGGCAGGGAGGGCGGCTGCGTCGCCGGAGCCGTGCTCGCGGCGACGCGGGGCAGCCGGGACCTCACCAGTGGAGTTCCATCATCGCCGTGTTGATGCCGGAGCCGACGCCGCCCAGGAACACGCGGTCACCGCGACGGATCCCACCGGAGGCGACCTCGTCGGCGAGGGTGATCGGGATCGACGCGGGGCCGACGTTGCCGAACCGCTGGTACGTGGTGGGGACCTTGGCGCGCGGGATGCCGATCGCCTCGACGAAGGCGTTGGTGTGCACGTCGGAGACCTGGTGCAGCACGTAGCGGTCCATGTCTGCCCAGTCGAAGTGGGCTCGGGCCTCGGTCCAGGCGGCGACGACGAGCTCCATGCCGCCCTTGAGCAGCATCTTCGCGTCCGTGAACATGCCGTCGACGCTGCCGACGCACAGGTCATACCACTGGGTCGCCGCGCGGGTGACGCCGCCGACGATCCGGTGGCCTTCGGGGTGCAGGTCCGCCGGGCCGAGCACGGCCGCCGCGGCACCGGACCCGAGGGTCAGGCTGGCGAACTCGCTCATGAAGTCCTTGCGGTTCCGGCCGCCCTGGTTCAGGCGGTCGATGGTGTTGAGCTGCACCTGGTCGGCGTCCTCGCCGTCGACGACGAGGGCGTACTTGATCTGCCCGGAGTCGATCATGCCCGCGGCGACGCTCATGGCGTTCACGAAGCCCAGGCAGGCGTTCGCGATGTCGAAGTTGATGGCGGACGACGGCAGCCCGAGGCCGTGGTGCAGGCGGACGGCCACCGACGGCTCGAGGTGCGGGCGCGTCACCGAGGTGTTGATGAGCAGCCCGATCTCGTCCGGACGGACACCGGCTTCGGCCATGGCACGACGGCCGGCGTCGATCGCGGCGTCCTGGAAGGTCTGCCCCTCGCCCCAGTTGCGACGCTCGATGACCCCGGCGACGCGCTCGAGCAGTCCCATCGGCAGACGGAGCCGACGGAGGACCCCTCGGAGCTTGGCCTCGATGTCGGCCGAGGTCGTCACACGCTCCGCAGTGGTGGTCGCCACTGAGAGCAGCGAGACGTTCCGGTGCTTCGCCGTGGCGTTGCCGGGCTGCTCCGGTTCACTGCTCGATGCCTGGTCGACCGGCCGTTCCGTCATGATCGTCACCGACACATACTTCCGCATCTGGCCTGTGTGCGCGATCCGGATGCGCTGGACGGCCCGTTTCAGACGTCCTTCGGCAGCTTCCGCACCTTCGCGCGCCGCTTGCGGCGCTCCGGGATCATCGACCGCATCTCCTCGAGCTTGCCGAAGCAGAGCAGGCGGTCCCCAGGCTCGAGGGCGACGCCACTGCGAGGGTTCGGGATGACGTTCGAGCCGCGGTGCAGCGTGAGGACCGTGATGTCACGGTCCCAGAGCCCGGACTCCTTGATCGTCTTGCCGACCAGGTCGGCGTTGGTGTGCACGAGGAGCTCGGCGACGCCGTAGCCGGTCGAGACGGACAGCCGCTGGCGGACGTCGATCTCGGGGAACGCGACCTGGTTCGCGATGAAGTCGACGATCGCACCGGCGATGTCGAGGCCGGTGGCGCGCTCGACGCCCTCGAGCCCTGGCGACGAGTTGACCTCCATCACGAGCGGCCCGTCGTTGCCCTCGAGCATGTCGACGCCGGCGACCTTGAGGCCCATGATCTGCGCCGAGCGCACCGCCACGGCCTCGTACTCGGGCGAGAGCGTGACCTTCTCGACGGTGCCGCCGCGGTGCACGTTCGATCGGAACTCGTCGCCCGAGGCGGTGCGGCGCATGGCGGCCACGACCCGGTCGCCGACGACGAGGGCCCGGATGTCCCGACCGCGGCTCTCGGCGATGAACCGCTGGATCAGGACGTTCTGCTTGGTGGAGTGCAGGGTCTCGACGATCGACTCGGCGACCTTCGCCTCGGGTGCCAGGATCACGCCGATGCCCTGCGTGCCCTCGAGGAGCTTGATGACGACGGGCGCGCCGCCGACCCGTTCGATCGCCCCGCGCACGTCGTTGCGGCCGGCCACGAAGGTCGTCGCCGGCATGCCGATGTCGTGCCGCGACAGGATCTGGTTCGCCCGCAGCTTGTCGCGCGAGTTCGTGATGCCGTTCGCCGTGTTCGGCGTGTAGACGTCCATCTGCTCGAACTGCCGCACCACCGCGGTGCCGTAGTAGGTGATCGAGTTGCCGATGCGCGGCAGCACGGCGTCGTAGTCGCTCAGCAGCTTGCCGCGGTAGAGCAGGTCCGGGTCGTCGCCGGACAGGTCGATCGCGAAGCGCAGGGTGTTGAGCACCTTGACCTCGTGACCGCGGTCGAGTGCCGCTGCGCGGAGGCGCTGGGTCGAGTACGCCTGGGGCGCGCGCGACAGGATGGCGAGTTTCATCGAGGGGTTCTCCGCTGGGTCGGATCGACGGCGACGCTCCATCAAAGCATGCGGACGTGGCCGCGGAGCATGCGACAGGATGGGCACATGGCCCGAGCTCCGAAGTCCTCCGACAGCGGGCTCGTCGTCGCCGGGTGGCGGGAGTGGGCGGGGCTGCCGGACCTCGGCGTGCCGTGGATCAAGGTGAAGCTCGACACCGGCGCCCGGAGCTCCGCGTTGCACGCCTTCGACCTCGAGGAACTGCCCGGCGAGCGGGTCCGGTTCTCGCTGCACCCCTGGCAGGACACCGATGCGGACGCCTCCACCATCGAGTGCGACGTGCACGACCGCCGCATCGTCCGCAGCTCGACCGGGCACACCCAGGAGCGCATCGTCGTCCGCACGCGGGTCGCGTTGGCCGGGCAGGTCGTCGAGTCCGAGGTCACCTTGAGCAACCGGGACCAGATGGGGTTCCGGATGCTCGTCGGTCGCGAGGCGCTCCGGCAGGGCTTCCTCGTCGATCCTGCACGGTCCTTCATGGCCGGGCGGGCTCCGAAGGAGATCCGGCGCCGCAACCGCGGTCGCGCCTGAGCGCTCGGCAGAGCGGCACGGGCCGTGGGGTGACGGTCAACGGCCTGGAGGCGCGGCGCGGGGCCGCCACGGGCCTCCTGTCCGCCTCGACGCGCGTCCCGGGCGCGGGTGGCGTCCCGGGCGCGGGTCGCGTCAGGCCCGGGGCATCGTTCCGTCCGGGGTGGTGTGTTCCCGGATGAGGGACGCGGCGACGGACCGTGCCGTCGTCGTGTCGAGCGCGGGGTCGCGCAACCGCATCGCAAGGTAACCGGAGACGATGAGGAGCAGCTGATCGGCGAGCGCGTCGGCACGGGGACCGACCACCGGCACCGCCTGCGCCACGAGCCGCCGGCGCAGGGTGTTGGTCTCGAGGTCCAGGACCTGTCGGACCTCGGCGGGGGCGTCGGCGTACTCGGCGGCGGTGCCGAGGAAGGCGCACCAGCGGGAGCCCGTGGGCGTCGAGCGGTAGTCGTCGAGGGCGTCGAACACCGCCAGCAGTCGGCCCAGGTCGTCACGCTCGGCGGCGACCGCGCGGTCCCAGGTGGCGATCCAGTCCTCGTGGCGACGGGTGAGGGCAGCCGCCACGAGCGCTTCCTTGCTCGCGTAGCCGCGATACAGCGTGGCCGTCGAGACCCCGGCCCGTTCGAGGACGGCGTCGATCGGGGTGGCGGCGATGCCCTGCGAGAAGAAGAGCTCCTCGGCGGCGTCGAGCAGCCGTTGCTCGGTCCCTGGGCGCATCACCATGAGAGCACCCTAGGCTCTGAAAAGTGAAACGCTCGTTTTCGTTACGACATCGACTGCTCCTCGTGAGCGGACTCGGCCTGATCGCCGCCACCTACGGCCTGGTGCGCCTGGCGTACGGGCTGTTCCTGCCCGACGTGCAGCGCGACCTGGGGCTCCGGTCCGACGCCGCCGGGTGGGTCTCGTCGGGCGCCTCGGCGCTGTACTGCGTCGGTGCGGTGGCCGGGTTCCTGCTCGCCGCACGGATGCCCCGGGTGCTCGTCGCGGTCGCGACCCTGGTGGCGGGGGCCGGTGCGATCGCCATGGCGACGGCCGGTGGGTCGCTGGCGTTCGGCATCAGCGCCGTGCTCGCGTCGGCGGGTGCCGGACTCGCGTCCCCCGCCCTCGTGCGGATCGTCGCGGCGCAGGTGCCCCAGGGGCTGCAGGGCCGCGCGCAGGCGATCGTGAACGCCGGCACCGGCCCCGGACTCGTGGGCGCCGGCGTGCTCGCACTCGTGCTGCTGCCCGACTGGCGGACGGCCTGGGCGGTGTCCGGGGTGTTCGCCCTGGCCGTCGGAGCCCTGTTGCTCGTGGTGTCACGCGGCGGGGCTGCTGCGTCCCGGTCACCGCTGCCCGGCGCTCCGTGGTTCGTCGCGCACCGAGGGGTCCTCGTGCTGGCGCTGCTGTTCGGGGCCGGGTCCGCCGTCGTCTGGACCTACGGACGTTCGGCGCTGGTGGAGGCCGGCGCGTCGGTCGTTGTCTCGGTGTCGGCCTGGATCGCGCTCGGGATCGGTGGAGCCGCCGTCGTGGTCACCGCGCGTTGGACGAACGCGCTGCGCGCCCGGACGCTCTGGGCGCTCACGGCGGGTTCGGTCGCCGTCGCCGTCGTGGTCCTGGGGGCAGCGCCGCAGTCGACGGTCGCGACACTGCTGGCGTGTGCCGTGTTCGGCTGGGGCTACACGGCGGCGACCGGCGCCCTGATCGCGTGGACGACCGAGATCGACAACGAGCGGTCGTCGGCGGGCACCTCGATGCTGTTCGTCGCACTCGTGCTCGGGCAGGCCGTCGGTGCGGCGGCTGCCGGAGCGCTCGTCGGTGCGATCGGGTTCGTCGCGACGTTCGTGGTCGGGGCGGTCGTGACCGCGGCGAGCGCCGTCCCCGCGGTGGTCCGTCGGCCGGGTGGGGTCCGTGCCGTCAGAGCAGCGGGCGGAGCTCGATCTTCCGGCTGCACGCCTGCGACGCCTGGTGCGCCACCCGGGCAGCCGTCTCGGCGTCCGGGAGGTCCATGACCCAGAACCCGGCGACGTACTCGTCGGAGTTGCTGGCGAACCCCGCCGTGGCGGACCCGGTCGTCGCTGGCCCGGTCGTCGCTGGCCCGGTCCTCGTGTCGGCCGCGCCCCCGCGGGCGTCGACCACGGTGGCGTCGGCCGGTGCGGAGACCCCGGCGGCGAACACGATCGCGTCGGCCATCCGCTCGTTGAAGGCGTCGACCGCGGCGGCTTCGGCGTCGGTAGCGGAGTACGTGTCGCCGACGGCGGCGGCCTGGCCGTCGTCGATGACGTTGACGAGGAACTGCATCGCGTCTCCCCTGCTCGTTGGCGGGAGGCTACTCCTGACCGGGGGCACCCAGTAGCGTTTCCTGCATGGGGACGACGGCGGAGTGGTCGCGACTGCCGGTGGGGCAGCACGAGTACCGGCAGGACACGGTGCTCGCGGTGGTGCTGGCCGGTGGGCTCGCCGTCACGACGTTCCTGTACGGGTCGGCTGGCACCTACGGCGACGACCAGGCCTCCTGGTGGGTCTCCGCGCTGATGATCGTCGCGAACGCGGCCCCGATCGCGTTCCGCCGGCGGTTCCCGATGTCGGTGGCCCTGGTGTCGGCGGTGGCGTTCGCCGCGACGCAGTTGCTCCAGGTGCCCGAGGTCTTCCTCGTCAACTTCACGCTCTTCATCGCGCTCTACACGGTGGGCGCGTGGTGCTCGGATCGGGTGCGGGCCGAAGCGGTGCGCTGGGTCGTCATCGGCGGCATGTTCGCGTGGCTGTTCGTCGCGATCTCGTTCGGGTGGGCGTCACCGAACGCGCTCCCGAACGACACGGACTCGCCGGTGGCGCCCTACGTCGCCATCTCGCTGCTGAACATCGTCATCAACGTGATCTACTTCGGCGCCGCCTGGTACGCCGGCAACCGGGCCTGGGCCTCCGCGGTCGCACGACACGAGCTCGCCGAACGCACCGCCGAACTCGCCGCCGAGCGGGAGCGCTCAGCGGCCCAGGCCGTCACGATCGAGCGGGTACGGATCGCCCGCGAGCTGCACGACGTGGTCGCCCACCACGTCTCGCTGATGGGCGTGCAGGCGGGTGCGGCACGGCGCGTGATCGACCGCGACCCGGCGCAGGCGACGGCGTCGCTCGGGGTGGTCGAGGAGAGCGCCCGCACCGCGGTGGAGGAACTCCGGCGGATGCTCGGGACCCTGCGCTCCGACGACGACGCGGGCGGCCTGGGGGCGGCCGGTGGCGACGGCCCGAGCACCGAGGGCATCACGCGGATCGCCGAACTGGCCGAGTCCGCCCGGGTGGCCGGCCACCCCGCCGAGTACGTCGTCGTGGGCGACGAGCGCCCGGTGCCGCCGACGGTGGCCGCGGTGGCGTACCGGATCGTGCAGGAAGCGGTGACGAACATCCTCAAGCACGCCGGCCCGACCGCCCGCGCCGACGTCCGGCTGCGGTACCTGGACGACGGCGTCGAGGTGGAGGTCACGGACGACGGGCTCGGTGCCCGTGCCGCCCGGAGCACCTCCGGCAGCGGCCTCGGACACGTCGGGATGCGGGAACGCGTCGCCGCCGTGGACGGACGGATCGAGATCGGGCCACGAGCCCGAGGAGGCTACCTGGTGCGCGCATGGCTGCCGACGACGTGAACGGAACGACCGACCTGACGATCGTGCTGGCCGACGATCAGGAGCTCGTCCGCGCCGGGTTCCGCGTGATCCTGGAGTCCGAGCCGGGGTTCCGCGTGGTCGGCGAAGCCTCGGACGGCGCGCGTGCGGTCGAGGCCGTGCAGGAGCTCCGCCCGGACGTGGTCTGCCTCGACGTGCAGATGCCCGGCGTCGACGGGCTCGAGGCGGCACGGCGGATCGCGGCGCTGCCGGATCCGCCGGCGGTGCTCATCCTCACCACGTTCGACAGCGACGACGCGCTGTTCCAGGCGCTCGAGGCGGGGGCGAGCGGGTTCCTGTTGAAGAACGCCTCCCCCGAGCGGCTGATCGACGCGGTCCGGACCGTCGCCGCCGGGGACGCCCTGCTCGCGCCGGACGTCACGCGCCGGGTGATCAGCCGGGCGACGGCGTCGGCTGCGGCGCAGCCCCCGGCGACCACCACGACCACGACACCCGCCACGACGGGCGAGGACGCACTCGCCGCCGCCGGGCTCACCGAGCGGGAGACCGAGGTGCTGCGGCTGCTCGCCCGAGGTCTGAGCAACGCGGAGATCGCCGCCGAGCTCTACGTCGGGGACGCCACCGTGAAGACCCACGTGTCGAACGTGCTCCAGAAACTCGCACTGCGCGACCGGATCCAGGCCGTCGTCTGGGCGTTCGAGCACGGCGTCGCCGGCTGACCGAGCGCAACTCGTCGACCGGCTGCCGCCGCGAAGTCCGACTTTCCACGACTCGATCGACGCGTGCAACGTCGGAAGATGCACACGCATCGCATGTGGGTGCAAGTTCCGACAGAACGTGAGTCGATCGACGCGTGGAACGTCGGAACATGCACACGCATCCGTCCTGGAGGCACGGCACGGCGCGACCCGCCCGCCCTCCTCCCCCACGCGGTGGAGCCGGGCACCCACCCGAGTCCCGCCTGACGGCGGAGGCGGGGCGTGCCTCCCGGCCAATAGCGTCGGACGCAGCGACGACCAGCGTCGCGACGAAGGGGAACGACATGCTCACCATCGAAGGGGTGACCAAGCACTTCGGTGACCGCCGGGTGCTCGACGACGTGGGGTTCACGGTCGGCAGCGGACGCCTCACCGGGTTCGTCGGCGGCAACGGCGCCGGCAAGACCACCACCATGCGCATCATGCTCGGTGTCCTGCAGGCCGACGCCGGCACGGTCTCGATCGACGGCACCACGGTCCGGCCCGCCGACCGCCGCCGCTTCGGCTACATGCCCGAGGAACGCGGCCTGTACCCGAAGATGCCGGTGGCCGAGCAGATCACCTACCTGGCCCGGCTGCACGGCGTCGACAAGCGCGCCGCGACGAGCCGCACCGGCGAGCTGCTCGAACGCCTCGAACTCACCGCACACGCCGGCGACCCCGTCGAGAAGCTGTCGCTCGGCAACCAGCAGCGCGTCCAGATCGCGGCGGCGCTCGCCCACGACCCCGAGGTGCTCGTGCTCGACGAGCCCTTCTCGGGCCTCGACCCGATGGCCGTCGACACCGTGCTCGGCGTGCTGCGCGAGACCGCTGCCCGGGGCGTCCCGGTGCTGTTCTCGAGCCACCAGCTCGACGTGGTCGAGCGGCTCTGCGACGACGTCGTCGTCATCGCCGGTGGCACGATCCGCGCCGCCGGCCCGCAGGAGGAACTCCGCAGGCAGGCCGGTCCGGCCGCCTGGGAGCTGCTGGTCGACGGGGACGTCGCCTGGCTCCGCGACGAGCCGGGTGTGGCCGTGCGCGAGTTCGACGGCGGGTACGCGGTCTTCGAGGCCGACGCCGCCACCGCCCAGCGTGTCCTGCAGCGGGCCGTCCAGCACGGCACCGTCGGGTCGTTCTCACCGCGGGTGCCGCGGCTCAGCGAGGTCTTCCGGGAGGTCGTCCGATGAACAACTCCTTCGTGCAGGCCGTGCGGCTCGTCTCCGCACGTGAGATCCAGGCACGCATCCGCAGCAAGGCCTTCGTGGTCTCGGCGCTCATCCTGATCGGCATGGTCGTCGCGTCGATCGTCGTCGGCGGGATCGTGAGCAAGGCCACCGCCGACGACACCACCCCGGTCGCCGTCGTCGACGGCGTCTCGCTGCCGACCACGAGTGGGCTCGACGTCACGAAGTCGGCATCGGTCGACGACGCCGAACGGCTCGTGACGAAGGGCGACGTCGACGCCGCGATCGTGCCGTCGGACGACCCGCTCGGCTACAAGGTCGTCGGACTCGACGAGGCCCCGTCCGAGGTCGTCTCGGCGTTGAGCGTCACCCCGCGCATCGAGCTGCTCGACCCGGACGCACTCCCGGGTGGGCTGGTCTACCTCATCGCCATCGCGTTCGGCGTCGTGTACTTCGCGTCGGCGGTGACGTTCGGCCAGTCCATCGCGCAGAGCGTCGTCGAGGAGAAGTCGACGCGGGTGGTCGAGATCCTGATGTCCGCGATCCCGGCCCGGGCGCTGCTCGCCGGAAAGGTGCTCGGCAACAGCATCATGGCCTTCGCCCAGATCGTCGCGGTGGCCGTCGCCGCCATCGTCACGTTGGCGGTGACCGGGCAGGACAACATGTTCGCGATGCTCGGCCCGAGCATCCTGTGGTTCATCGGCTTCTTCGCGATCGGGTTCGTGCTCCTGGCGTCGCTGTTCGCCGCGGCGGCCGTGCTCGTCTCCCGGCAAGAGGACGTCGGCAGCGTCACCACCCCGGTGATGATGCTGGTGATGATCCCGTACTTCCTGATCATCGTCGCGTACGACAACCCGACGATCCTCGGCATCATGTCGTACGTGCCGTTCAGCGCCCCGATCGGCATGCCCATGCGGATCTTCCTGGGGACGGCCGAGTGGTGGGAGCCGATCCTCTCGCTCCTCATCGTCGCCGCTTCGGTCGTCGCGGTCGTCGTCATCGGCGCCCGCGTCTACGAGAACGCCCTGCTCCGCACCGGAAGTCGCGTGAAGCTGTCCGAGGCACTGCGCGGCTGACGCCGCCGGCGCGGCAGGCACGGCAGACCCGGCCAGGAGGCCCGTCCCACGTGAGCAGATCCGCTCACGCAGGACGGGCCTCCCGTCGTCAGTCCGTGCGCACCGAGAAGACGTCGCCCGGTTGGCAGCCGAGCACCTCGCACAGTCGGGTGAGGGTGGAGAACCGGATCGCGCGAGCCCGGTTGTTCTTGAGCACCGAGAGGTTGACAACGGTCACACCGACGCGGTCGGCGAGCTCGGTCAGTGTCATCCCCCGCGCGGCCAGCAGGTCGTCGAGGTGACAGACGACCGCGTGGCCGTCCTCCTGTTCCGGGGGCATCAGACCAGCCCGGCCTGGTCCCGCACCATCCGCTGCGAGGCGGTGAGCGCGAACCGGAAGCAGACGACGACGAGCAGGCCGAGGTACACGGGCAGGAACTGGTGGTCCACCACCGGTGTGGGCAGGTACCCGTCCCAGCCGAGGCCGGACACGACCCAGTTCCACCCCATGCGGCGGACGAACGACGGCAGGAACCCGGCTGCCAGCACCGCGCCGGCGAGCCAGTCGAGGATCCGGGTGGTCGAGCGGTCGAAGAGCCCGCCGCGCGAGATCTTCCAGGCCACCGCCGCGACCAGGGCGATGAGGGCGCTGACGAGCAGGGCCTCCAGGGCGTCGCCGACGCGGATGTACCCGATCGCACCACCTGGCACGTCGGCGATCGGCGCCCGGAGCACGAGCTGGTCGGACGTCACCGTCGCACCACCCGGAGGCTGCGGGACGGCACTGGTCTCACGGATCCGGATCGGCACCGCCACCGTGCCCGAGGTGATCGAGTGGACGAGCAGGTCGACGTACCGCCACAGGACGATCGCGATGCCGATCGCGCACGAGACGACGTAGGCCAGGTAGGAGCTCCGCCCGCGGGGCGGTTCGTAGACGGGTGTGGTCATGACTGTCTCCCTGTCGATCATCGATACCATCGAATTTCGATGCAACGATAAACGATATGGAGGACCTCGGCAAGCCCTACAGCAGACCGAAGGCCGCCTGCATGCCCAGGCTCGTCCCCGCCACCAGGACCCAGAGCGCGATGCCGAGCAGCATCGGCCGGAACCCGGCACGGCGGAGCGCGGCGAAGTCCGTCGAGCAGCCGATCGCGGCGAGCGCCACCGTGATGAGGAACGAGGCGGCCGTCGCGAACCCCGGTGCCACGGACGCGGGCAGGGCCCCGACCGTCCGGAGCAGCACCACCACGAGGAACCCGATCAGGAACCACGGCACCAACCGGAACACACGGAACCCGCGGCCCGGCCCCGAGGCGGGGGCGAGCTGCTCGCGGGAGGCGCGGCGGGCCTCCAGTCCGGCCAGCCCGATGACGATCGGGACGATCATCAGGGTGCGCACCAGCTTCACGACGACCGCGGTGTCGGTCGCCTGGCGGCCGTAGACCGTCGCCGTGGCGACGACGGACGACGTGTCGTTCACGGCGGTGCCCGCGAAGACGCCGAAGGCGTGCTGACTGAGGCCCAGGGCGTGCCCGAGCAGCGGGAAGGCGAAGACGGCCGCGATGTTGCAGAGGAAGATCGTGGACATCGCGTAGGCGACGTCCGCACTGACCGCGCCGATGACCGGTGTCACGGCGGCGATCGCCGAGGCACCGCAGATGCCGGTCCCGACGCCGATCAGGGTGCGGAGCGCGCCCGAGACCCGGAGCAGTCGGCCGATCCCCCACGCAGCCACCAGGCAGACGACGAGCGTCGCGAGCATCACCGGCAGGGTCTCACCGCCGATGCGAAGGACCTCACCGATGGACAGCTGCGCGCCGAGCAGGACCACCGCGAACTGCAGCACCCGGCTGGACGAGAACTTCACCCCGGGAGCAAGTGCGGCGAGTGAGCCACCGGTGCGACGCCGGACGAGCCACCCCACGACGGCACCGATCATGACGGCGGGGACGGGACCACCGACCACGGGGACGACACGGCCGACGAGAGTGGCGACGATGCCGATCGCCACGGCGAGGGCGACACCGGGGGCGGCGGCACGGACGGACTGCATGGGAACAGCATGACGCGCCCGCGGACGATCGGTGGCCGCGACGGGCAGGACGGCACGGTGGAGCACTGCGACTCCCGCGGCCAGCGCGTCGACTTCGGCGTATGGATCACCCACGACCGACAGTGACGACGTGGTCGTGCAGCCGCGATCTGCCCTCGGGCGGGGTGTCCCCCGTCATCTCGACGCGGCCGGTCTCGCCGTTCCAGGTGAAGGTCGCGGTGGTGCCGTCCGAGGCGTCCGCATTGGCCTCGTCCGCCTTGACGCATGGTTTCCGGGCTGTGCCCCTTTGGCCGCTACAAAAGTATGCCTATTCAAGCGCCGTGAGCCTCATTCGCGCCCGCGTGCTGCGACACTGCTCCCATGCGGGGGATGCACCAGGACGCGATCGAGGTCGCGGACGACAGGATCGACGGACCTCACGGACCGGTCCCCATCCGGCGGTACCGACCGGCGGAGCAGAGCGGCGGCACGGGGTCCCCGACCCTGGTCTGGATGCACGGTGGCGGGTTCTTCCGGGGCGACCTCGAGCTGCCCGAGTCCGACGCCGTCGCACGGGCACTCACCGAGCACGGCCTGCCGGTCGTGACCGTCGACTACCGCCTCGGACCGCTGCCCGGACTGCCCTGGCTCGGCCGGGGCGGACCGCGAGGGCGACGACGGGCACCGCACGCGCGGGACGAGACCGTCGCCGTGCTCCGCCACCTGCACGACGAGGCACCGTCCGGCCTGCTGCTCGGCGGCGCGAGCGCCGGTGCGTGCCTGGCGGCGTCCGCGGTCGCGAGCGCCCCGCCGCTGGCCGGCCTCGTGCTGACCTACGGGTTCTTCCACGCCCGACTCCCCCGTGACCCGGCGGTGCGGCGACTCGTCCGAGGGCACCGGCGGCTCACGCACGTGCCGCTGCTGCTCGACCTGAGCAACCGGGCGTACGCGGGCGGCCGCCCCGCTGCGGTCTACCCGGCGTCCGACGACCTCGGCGGGTTTCCCCGCACCCTGGTGATCGACGCCGAGCGAGACGTCATGCGCGCCTCGGGCGAGCGCTTCGCGGACGAGCTCGAGACCGCGGGCATCGAAGTCGAACGACACGTCCTGCCGGACAGCCGTCACGCGTTCCTCAACAGACCCGGCACGAGGGACTTCGGCGACACGATCGAACGCATCGCGGAGTGGGCCGTCCGGACCCCCATCCGCTGAACGCTCGTCCGTCTGCGAACGGTGGACATCCGGGAACGGCACGCCCGCCGCGGACGTACTCTGGAAACGGAAGCAACGGCGGTTCCGAATCCCCTTCGCCACGCTCCCTGCCGTGGCGCCTCACCACCGTGACGAAGAGTTCCATCGTGACCGAACACCTCATCGAGTACGTCGCCCGCGACCGCACGGGCATCACCGCCGTCGTGACACCGACCGGTGTCATCGACGTGGACACTGTGATCCAGCACATCCGCGCCGGCCACGCGGGGTACTACGTGGCTGCCGACTCGTGGAAGCGCACGCCGGTCCGGAGCATGTCCTTCATCGGCGGGACCTACCTGTTCGCGAACTGGGACGGGTCGAAGCGGAACATGCTGCACGACCTGGCGTTCCGCTCGCCGACCCGCTCGATCGAGACCACTCACGAACCGGAGTCGCGGTTCTCGCGGTTCCTCGACGCATTGTTCGGCAAGCGCACACCGCAGCTCTGAACCACGCCACCCCTGCCCGTCACCGCGCCCGCGGAGCCGGGCACGTGCGGTGGAGGTGACCGTCCGGAGGCGCGGGATGCGTCGCGGGCGCGGGTCGCGCCTCCAGGCGGTCGCGTCGGTCAGCGGACCGACTTGACGGGCAGGATCACGAGGGCACCGAGGATGACGGCGACGCCGGCACCCCAGAGCATGAGCGTGTAGTTCTGGCCACCACCGATGCCGAGCAGGAACAGGCCGACGGCGGGAGCGAGCGACTGCGGCAGGGCGTTCGCGATGTTGATGACACCGAGGTCCTTGCCGGGGCGCTCCGGGTCGGGCAGCACGTCGACGATCAGCGCGGTGTCGATGGCGGCGTAGATGCCGAAGGCGAAGCCGAGGACGATCTCGGCGAAGTAGAACCCTCCGACGCTGTCGACGTGGGCCAGGATCACCAGGCCGACGGCGGTCATGGCCGTCGAACCCCAGACGAAGACCTTGCGACGCTGGATCCGGTCGGACACCCAGCCGGAGACGGCGGCACTGACGAGCAGGGCGATCGTGTAGAGGAGCACGCCGAACGCCACGACCCCGACCGCTTCGGCCTGCGGGAGTCCGATGCGGTCCTGCATGTAGAGGAGTCGGTACGTCGTGAACATGAACGTGCCGAAGGTGATGAGGAAGCGGCCCCACCAGGCGAGCCCGAAGTCGCGGTGCTTGATCGGGTTCGTCCAGAACGAGCTGATCAGGTTGATCCAGCTGAAGGGCTTGACCGGCGTCGTCGGCAGGTCGTCACGGGCGACGAACGAGTAGACGAGGACCGCGACGATCGCCAGGACGCCCGGTGCGATGAAGAGCAGCGGCAGGTTGCCGACCAGGTACACGGCCAGGTAGAGCCCGGCCAGGATCGCGATGTTCTGCGCCAGGGCGATGACGCTCGACGCCTTGCCGCGCTGGAACTCCGGCACGTTGTCGGCGAAGCTCGCCGTGAGCGTGGACAGGACGGCGTTGGCGGAGACCTGCGCCAGCACCCAGGCCAGGGTGAGCTGGAGCACGTCGGGCGAGAACGCGAGCCAGGCGAGGGAACCGACGAAGACGACGACACCGCCGACCATCCAGGGGCGACGACGACCCCACCGCGTCCGGGTGCGGTCGGAGAGCGCGCCGAACAGGGGGTTGGCGAACAGGGCGCCGAGCGCTCCGAACGGCAGGACCGAGCCGACGACGGTCTCGGGGCTCGTCGGGTTCAGCTCCGTCGCCTTGATCGACATGCTCACGAAGACGGGGGTGAGCAGGGCGACGAACAGACCGAACTGGGCGAAGCTGAGGCCCCAGAGGTACCCCCGACCCACCCGGACGGTGCTGACGGACTGCGTGATGCCCTCGACCGAGAACGCCCGGGACGCCGCGGCGTCCGTGGCGGTGGCTCCGGCGGCTGCGGTGACCGCTGGGGACGCGGTCCCGGCGATGCCCCGCGTGGGTTCTTCCTTCGACGTCGGTGTCGACATGACTCCTCCTCGAGTCACAGGGGGCTTCGGCGCCCGCTGAATCCCTAGTGCTGCTAGGTGATCGGGACTGTAGCACCGGAAACCTCGTGCCGGAAGGTTTTGTCGCGCATGTTTCGTCGGGTGCTGACGGACGTGGTGCTGACGCAGAACGACACCGCCGCTGTCGGAGGACAACGACGGTGTCGTTCTGCATCGACCCGCAGGCCGGAAGGAGCCGCTAGTGCTCGCCGTCCTCTTCCGGGTTGAAGTGCGAGTCGTCACCCGTGTGGCCCGCGGCCAGGCCGTCGGGGTTGTTCGGGATGGTGTTGTCGTCGCCGAGGCCGCCCGGCTTCTCGGTGCCCTCGGAGTCGTTCTTCGGGGCGTCGTGCGTGTTGTCACTGTCGGTCATGAGCTGCTCCAGTGCAGAGATCGATCCGGCAGCACTGCCGCCGGTGGTACTGAGGACTCGGACAGTACGTGGCGCACCTCGGAAACCGCCGTCCGGTCGGAGGCAGCGGGTGACAGGGACCGGGGCGATCGGTAGATTGTTCAACAACCCGCGAGGACAGGGAGCACCCGTGACCACGATCGACCTGAACAGCGACCTGGGCGAGGGCTTCGGCGCCTGGGCCATGGGCGACGACGCCGCGATGCTCGACGTCGTCTCGAGCGCCAACGTCGCGTGCGGGTTCCACGCCGGCGACCCGACGATCATGCTCGCCACCGCCCGCGCCGCCGCCGAGCGCGGGGTGGCGGTCGGCGCACACGTGGCCTACCGCGACCTGATCGGGTTCGGCCGCCGACCAGTGCACGTCACGCCCGACGAGCTGTACGCCGACGTCGTGCACCAGCTCGGCGCGATGGCCGCCACGGCGCACGTCGCCGGCACGGCCGTCACCTACGTCAAGCCGCACGGCGCCCTGTACAACACCGCCTGCGCCGACCCGGTGCAGGCCGAGGCCGTCGTCCGAGCCGTGGCCGACGTCGACCCGTCCCTCGCCGTGCTCGCGCTGCCCGGGTCGGAGCTGCTGCTGGCGGCCGAGCGCCACGGGCTCCGCGCGGTGAGCGAGTCCTTCGCCGACCGCGCCTACGAACCCGACGGTTCACTGGTGTCACGGAAGCAGCCGGGGTCGGTGCTGCACGACCCGGACGAGGTCGCAGCCCGGGTGCTCCGCATGGTCACCGACGGCGTCGCGACCGCCGTCGACGGGTCCGAGATCGCCGTGCGCGCCGACTCGGTCTGCGTGCACGGCGACTCCCCCGACGCGGTCGCGATGGCCCGAGCCATCCGAGCGCTGCTGACCGAGCACGGCGTGACGATCGCTCCCTTCGCACCGTCCCCGCCGCTCGCACCGTGACGGGCCCCGAGGTCCGCTCCGCGGGCGGCAGCGCACTCCTGGCCACGTTCGAGTCCCTCGCCGACGTCGTCGCCTTCCGCGCCGGGCTCGCGCAGGCCGCCCTGCCGGGGCTGACCGAGATCGTCTCCGGCGCCCGGACACTGCTGCTCCGGTTCGACCCGACCACGACGGACGCCGGGCGGCTCCGCGCCGAGCTCACGCAGGTCAGCCCGGTCAGCGCAGCGCTCGAAGCACACGACACCGAGCCGCTCGTCATCCCCGTCACCTACGACGGCGAGGACCTCGACACCGTCACCGAGCTGACCGGCATGCGGCGGGACGAGCTCGTGGCATGGCACACCGGGCAGCTCTGGACGAGCGCGTTCTGCGGCTTCGCACCCGGCTTCAGCTACCTCACCGGCAGTGATCGACCGCTCGACCTGCCCCGCCGCAGCACCGCCCGCACGGCGGTCCCGAGCGGGGCCGTCGCGGTAGCCGGCGAGTTCAGCGCCGTCTACCCGAGGACCTCGCCCGGCGGCTGGCAGCTCATCGGTCGCACCGACGTGCCGATGTGGTCGCTCGAACGCACATCCCCGGCGCTCGCGCCCGCCGGCACGCTCGTCCGCTTCGTCGTGGCGAGTGCGGGATGAGCGCGCTGACCGTCGTGCAGGTCGGCTACGGCGCGACCACGCAGGACCTCGGGCGCCCGGGCTTCAGCGACATGGGCCTCGGCGCGGCCGGGGCCGCCGACCGCGGCTCCGCGGCGCTCGCCAACCGACTGGTCGGCAACCGTCCCGACGCGGCCGTCCTGGAGGCCCTGCTCGGCTCCGTCACGCTCCACGCAGACGCGTACGTGGTCGCGGCCACCACCGGCGCGGCCTGCCCCGTCGAGGTCGAGCGGGCGGACGGGTCGGTCCGCGGGGCGGCGTCACACGAGGTGCTGCTCCTGGCCCCGGGCGACACGCTCCGGATCGGCACCGCGACCGTGGGCCTGCGCGCCTACGTCGCGGTCCTCGGGGGCTTCGCGGTCGACCCGGTGCTCGGCAGTCGCTCGTGGGACTCCCTCGCGCGCCTCGGTCCGCCGCCGCTGTCGGCCGGTGACGTCCTGCCCGTCGGTGACGCCCGGGTGTCGTGGCCGATCGTCGACGCGGTGCCGCAGCCCGAGCCGCGGTGGCCCGACGAGCCGGTCGTGCTCGACGTGGTGCCCGGACCGCGCGACGACTGGTTCACCCCGGAGTGGCGTACGACCCTGACCGGTCAGGACTTCTCCGTCAGTGCGGACAGCGACCGCGTGGGGGTCCGCACCACGGCCGAGAAGCCGCTCGTCCGCTCCGTGGCACGCGAGCTGCCGAGCGAGGGCGTCGAGACCGGTTCACTGCAGGTGCCGCCCGAGGGCTTCCCCGTGCTGTTCCTCGCCGACCACCCGGTGACCGGCGGGTACCCGGTCGTCGCGGTCCTGACGCCGGCGTCGATCGACCTCGCTGCACAGCTCCGTCCGGGCGATCCGCTCCGGTTCCGGATCGTCGACTGACCGACCCGGAACAAGCGCAGGGGGTCAGGGGTTGGCTTGGACACCGCTGACGAAAGGCTCCCCATGTCGATGACCGTCCTGCTCGAGGTCCAGTTCCAGAGCGATGCCCCCTCCGACGCACTGCAGGGTGCGATCCGCGAGACGCTCGAACAGACGGCGTCGTTCCACGGCCTGGAGTCGCTCGAGGTCCTGGTCGACGACGAGGACCCGGCGCGCATGGTCGTCGTCGAGTCGTGGACGACCGCCGAGGACCACGACACCTACGTGGCCTGGCGCGCGACGCCGGAGGGCGCTCCGGCGATGGCACCGTTCCTCGCCGCGACACCGGTCACCCGCACCTTCGCGCGGACCCTCCCGCTCGACTGAGGCGACGCCGACGCCGACGCCGACGCCGCTGCACGACGGCGGCGCGATGGCTCAGATCGCGTCGTCGTCGGTGTCGAGCGGCACCGGTCGGTCGTCGTCGGGGAGCAGTTCGTCGTCCGCGTCGTCGACCACCGGCAGGTCGTCGGGGTCGAGCACGGTCGGCTCCGGTTCGTAGTCGGTCTCCTGCGCCTCGCGGAAGTCGTCGAGGGTCTCGTCGTCCTTCGGATCGCTCATGGCCCCGAAGGTACCTCCGGATCCTCGTTGTGTCCGGAGAGGACCGACCTTCCGACGAACGATCAGCGGGCGGCGTGCTCCCGGGCCTCCATGGCGTCCCACGCGAAGCTCGCCAGCCAGTGGGTGGAGTAGTACTCCTCGCCCACGCTCGCCGCGAGCCCGGAGGCCAGCAGCCGATCGGCCGCGTCGTCGAGCAGGTCGGCGATCCCGGTGTCGTCCGGGGCCCCGGCGCGGAGTGCGTCCGCGATGCGCCGGGCCGAGCCCGCCCGCGACAGGTCGAGCCCGAACAGGTGCACCTGCTGCGGGTCGTTCTCGTCACGGACCACCGTCGACCGCAGGATCGCGTCGCCCGGCTGCACCGCGGCGAAGAAGCCGCGCGCCCACGTGGCGAACTCCGTGGCGGGCAGCACCGCACGCATCAGGTCGGCTTCGGCGAGGCCCGCGGACAGGAAGTCGTGCCCGCTCCGCTCCCAGGCGAACGGCCACCCGGCGTCCGCGCCGAACCAGTCCTTCGCAGCCCCCTCGACCGCAGCCGCCAGGGCCGGACGGTCGAGCGACCGGGCGGCCTCGAGCACGAGCAGCAACCCGAACGCCGAGTTCGAGTGCACGCCGTGCCGGACCGGGTGCGCGGCGCCGTCGATCCACCGGACGACCAGGTCTTCGAGGACGTCGACGACGGGCGCGAACCCCGGTGCCAGCGCCCGGACGGCGGGTGCCTCGGACGCTGACACCTCGGCGGCGAGCCGTGCGAGCCAGGCCCAGCCGTAGGGGCGCTCGTAGTGCGGCGTCTCACGCAGGTAGGCCGCCTCGGTCGCGAGGTGATCCGTCGTGAGGTGCGCCTGCAGGATCGAGGTGAGACGGGCCTCCAGGTCGGTCGGCAGGCCGTGCGCGACCAGGCGCGCCGCGAGCCAGTGCATGTGCACCGACGAGTGCCAGTCGTACGACGTGGCGAAGGCGGGGTGGAGCTCGACGGGCAGGGCTCGGTCGTCCGGTCCGGACGTCGCGTGGTGCGCGGCGTAGGGGTACTCGCGGGTCGTGTTGTCCGCGGCGACGGCCGCGAAGCGGTCGGCCCAGGCGGCCCGGGTCAGGTCGATCGGGGCGGCATCAGAATGCGACAAGGTACATGACTCCCATGTTGACGACGAGCAGGATGGCGGCGGTGGGGATCTGCGCCTTGATCGGGCCGTACTTGTCCCGCATCTCGAGCAGGGCGGCCGGCACCAGGTTGAAGTTCGCCGCCATCGGGGTGACGAGCGTGCCGCAGAAGCCGGCGAGCATGCCGATCGCGAAGATCGCGGCGGGGTTGCCGTCGAAGCCCTGCACCAGGACGGGCCAGCCGATCGCGGCCGTCATGATCGGGAAGGCGGCGAAGGCGTTGCCCATGATGATCGTGAACAGGGCCATGCCCAGGCAGTAGATGACCACGGCGGCGAGCAGCGAGCCGTCGGGCAGCACCGACTTGATGATCGTGCCGACGGCGTCACCGACCCCCGCCTGGGTGAAGACGATGCCGAGCGTCGAGAGCATCTGCGGCAGCAGCGCCGCCCAGCCGATCGCCTGCAGGAGCCGACCACCCTCGCGGATCGGAGTGGCGATCTTCGGCGGGCGCAGGACGAACACGGCCACGACGACGGCGAGCACCGAACCGATGCCCAGGCCGGTCAGGGTCGCGCTGCCCTCGGCGAGGAGCGGTTCGCCACCGAACGAGACGAGCGGGCCGAGCGTCGCGACCAGCACGGCGACCACCGGCACCACGAGGGCCGGGATGAAGAGCCGGTTGCCGTACTTCGTCGCGAACGCGGCGCGCTCGTCCGGGCTGGTGGTGGCCAGCACGCTGCCGCTGCCGCTTCCGGCGTTCGTGATCTTCTGCGTCACCCCGGTGGGCTCGGCGGGGCCGGTCTCGGCACCCGTGCCCGCGCCGGGGATGCTCGCGACCCGGGTGCGGCTCGTCGTGCCCGTGAAGCCGAGTCCGGCGAGCGCGACCATGACGAGGACGGCGATCCCGAGCGTCCAGGCCGGCACGGTGCCGGCGGCGACGAAGGTGCCGTAGAAGAACGACAGGCCCAGGATGCCCCAGAACGCCGCGTTGCCCAGGCGCTTCGCGTGCGCGGTGTCGGTGACGATCAGGACGGCGACGGCGATGAAGAACGCGCCGATGAGCCAGTAGAGCCATTCGCTGGTGATCACGCTGCTGCCCCCAGGGTCGGGGCGTCGGCACGGGCGTCCGCCGCCATCTTGTCGAGTCGGCGGTCGAACAGCAGCAGGCGTCCGCCGTGCACGATGAGCGCCGCGATGCCCGTCGGGATCGCCCACAGGGCCAGGTCGATCGGTTCGAGCGACAGCCCGTAGGTCGAGTCGACGAACGTCGTGATGAGCAGGATCGAACCGACCGCGACGAAGACGTCCTCGCCGAAGAACACGCCGACGGTGTCGGACGAGGCCGAGTAGCCCTTGATCTTCTCGCGCATCCGGTCGTCGATCCGCCCGTACTTCTTGGTCGCCGCACCCTCGGCCATCGGGTACACCAGCGGGCGCACGGTCTGCGCCGGGCCACCGATGCTGGTCAGGCCGACCGCCGCGGTGACCTGGCGGATCACCAGGTAGCCCGCGAGCAGACGACCCGTCGTGAGCTTGTCGAGCTTCGCGATCAGACGCTTCGCCTGGTCCTGCAGGCCGTAGCGCTCGATCAGGCCGATGACGGGCAGGACGAGCGCGAAGGTCGTGACGGAACGACTCGAGGCGAACCCGTTGCCGAACGCGTCGAGGATGCCGACGGGACCGATCCCGCCGATGGCCGCGGTCACGATGCCCGCGACCGTGACGACGAGGAGCGCGTTGATGCGCAGCGCGAAGCCGACGATGACGACGGCGACGCCGATGAGGACGAACATGCGGGACAGTCTGGACCGCATTGTTCAACAATCGCAAGAGCCGGTTCCGCTCTGTAACACGCCCTTCACAAACGCCACCCGTGCCAGGATCGGTGCCATGACCCGAACCGTCGGCGGCGCTGACTCCACGGCCACGCGGTTGCGCACGATGATCGCGTCGGGTGGGTTCTCCCCCGGGGCGCAGCTGTCCGAGGAACGGTTGAGCGACCAGCTCGGGGTGTCACGGAACACCCTGCGCGAGGCCTTCCGACTACTCGCCCGCGACCGCCTTGTCGAGCACGTGTTCAACCGCGGGGTGTTCGTCCGACGACTCTCCGCTGCCGACGTCGCCGATCTCTACGCGGCTCGGCGGGTGCTCGAGGAGGCGGCCGTCCGTGCCTGCACCCCCGACGCACCGGCACTCGCCGAGGCCGCAGCAGCGGTCGCCGACGCCCGGGCAGCAGCGTCCGCGGGCGAGTGGGGCGCGGTCGGCACCGCCGACATCCGTTTCCACGCCGAGCTCGTGCGCGCGGTGCCGAGCGAGCGGATCCACGCACTGATGGACGGGCTGCTCGCCGAGATGCGACTCGCCTTCCTGACCACCGACGACCCGGCGTCGTTCCACGCCGACTTCGTCGACCGGAACGACGCGATCGTGTCCGCGTTGCGCGGTGGCGACCAGGACGCCGCCTCGGCGCTGCTCGCCGACTACCTCGACGATGCGGAGCGGACGCTGCGGGTCGCCGCCGGCGCAGCCGACTGAGGGACGCCCAGGAGGCCCGGCGCGGCTCCGTCCCGCACGCTCGGTCCGAGCACGCTCACGCTGGTCCGCGGGGCCCCTCGGTCAGGACTTCCCGCGGACCAGCGCCGTGACCGCGTCGACCACGACCTGGCGACGCCGTGGCGGCGTCACGGCCTGCACCAGCGGCTCGTACTCCGGAGCGGTCGCGCTCCAGAACGCGGCGGTGTGCAGGACGAGTCCGAGCAGCACCGCCGGCCGGAACGCCCGCGGCAGGACCCCGGCACGCTGGGCGTGCTCGACCTCGGCCACCGCGTCGGCGTAGCTCGTCGCGACGGATTCGAGCGGGACGTCGGCGCGCTCGAGCCGGTGCCACGTCGCGAGCCGCTGTGCCCAGGGGCGACGGACGTACGAGTCGTGCACCCGGCCGGCCCAGGCGGCGAGGTCGGCGGTGTCGAGCGGTGCCTCGGCGAACGTCTCGGTCACGGTGTCGGCGACGAGCGCGTCGAAGAGCCCCTCCTTGCTGCCGAAGTAGTGGAAGACCTGTGCCTTGTTGCTCGACGCTGCGGCACCGATCCGTTCGACCCTGCCGGCGGCCAGTCCGACCGCGGCGAACTCGTCCCGCGCGGCGAGCAGGAGCCGGGCGCGCATCGCGTCGGCGGCTGGGGGCGTGAATCGGGCCATGGCCACCACCGTACCGATCGATGAGCGCGTTCGTAATATTTCAAGACTTTACACATCAGCGGGTGAAACGTTGGTAGCGTGCTGCCCGTACAGCCTGCCGGTCGACCAGGACCGGCACGTACGGATCGCGAAGGAGCAATCATGTATCAGCGCAAGCGGCGGAGCTGGGCAGCGTCGACAGGAGTCGTAGCCTGCGTCACGGCAGCAGCTGTCCTCGGCACATCCGTGCCCGCGACGGCTGCGGTGGCCCCGGCATCGACGCCGGTCTCCGCGTCGAGCAGCGCACCGACCCACGGCCCGACAACCACTCGCAGCGCGGCCGCGACCGGTGCCCCCGCTTGGGCGCGGCCCCTCTCCAACACCGCAGCACCGGCGGGGTCATCCGATCGTGTCGGCGAGACCGAGCGGAGCTGGATATCGCTCATCCGCACTGCGATCAATGCGTTGAAGAAGGTCCCCGCGCTGTGGAAGAAGCTTTCGGACGGTGTCAAGAAGTCGTTCGCAACCTTCCAGCGCACTGCGTGGCCCGCAATCAAGGCTGCCGTAGGGACGGTCAGCACGCTCATCACGGCCTGGGACATCTGGAAGTACTTCAACTGACCCAGCTTCGAAGGGGTGGTGGCTGCACCACCCCTTCGAAGCCCCAACGTAAGGAGGGGTTGTGGCTGCAAGGAAATCTCGTATACGACCACTGCTCAGCGCTGGACTCGCAGCGATGGCCGTCCTGCTCGGGGCCACCTGTGTCGTCCTCGTTGCCGCCGGGTGGCCGCTCTCGGTGGCGGCCGGAGCGGCCGGCCTCAGCGCAGCGGGCTTTGCTGGCATCGTCGAACCGAGGAGCAAGGTGGCACCCGCCGCCTTCTTGGTCTGCGTCGGAGCGATCGGGGCAGCACTTCTGCTCGATCAGCTGATGTCGTGACCGATCCGATCGAACTCCGTCGGGTCGGTAAGACCTACGGCAAACGCATCGCGCTCGATGACGTCTCCTTCTCCTGTCCCGAGGGGACGATCACAGCGTTCTGTGGGCCGAACGGCGCCGGCAAGTCCACCGCCTTGAAGATCCTCACCGGAATCACCCGAGCCGATGTCGGAGCCGCGTTCGTGAACGGGCAGGAACTCCAACAGCTCTCCGATCCGGCCCGCTTCCTCGGTTGCCTGCTGGACGCGTCAGCCTTCCACCCAGGTCGATCCGTCCGCGAAACTCTTCGGCTCACAGCTTTCACGATCGGCGAGCCCTTCCAAAGGGTCGATCAGTGTCTCGAGATGGTTGGCCTGTCAGAGGTTGCCGCCCGACGAGTCGGGAAACTCTCCCTTGGCATGCGTCAGCGACTCGGTTTGGCGCACGCGCTACTCGGGCACCCACGTGCCCTCGTGCTGGACGAACCGTCCAACGGCCTGGATCCCGAAGGAATGCGTTGGCTCGACAACCTGCTGCTCCACTTCGCGGAGCAGGGAGGAACAGTCCTCGTCTCCACTCATCAACTCGCGGCAGTGGAACGGACCGCCGACCGCCTGGTGGTGATCTCCCGCGGACGGATCGTGGATGAAACCCGACTCGATGATCTTCGGACACAAGCCGGACGCACCTTCGTCGTCGCTGAAGATCTTCCGCGCTTTGAGGAGGCACTCCGACGCGTCGGCAGCCATCCCTTCCCCACGGGAGCAGGCTTGCTCGTGGACCTTGCACCAGAGGAGGTCGGTCGTGCTGCGCGGGATGCACGAATCGCGCTCCTCGAGCTCAGGAGCGAGAACATCCGGCTCGACGCGTACCTGGCATCCCTCACCGCCACGGAGTACGAGGGGAGGATGGTGTGATCCGTTTGGTGCTCGTCGAGATGCGACGCGCTCTCGACACACGCGGTCCCCGATGGGCATTCGCAGTCGCAGCTGTCAGCGGAGTGGTGCTGTCCTTCCTTATCGGGTGGGAAACGAAGACGTTCGTCGCTTTCGTGGCGGGACTCAGCGTGGCTCTTCCCCTGCTCATGGGTCTCCTGGCTGTCATGGCGTTCACGGCCGAATGGACCACGCGTGCGGCGTTGACGACGTTCTCGATCACGCCACGACGCCAGCGGATCCTCGGCGCCCGCTACGTCGCGGTCTTGATCCTCGGCGTCTCGACGCTCGTCGTCATCCATCTCCTCGCTGCCGTGGTCTTTGCCGTCACACGGCCCACCTCAGCCGCTTCTGTCTTCGACATCGCGGTACTCCGGCAGTTCTGGGAGATGCTCGCGACGACGATCGCCGCGACGCTCACCGCGACGGCTGTGGCGGGCCTGGTGCTACGAACAGCGCCCGCACTCGTCATCGCTGTGTTCGGTCCGTTGTTCCTCACGATCGGCCTCGCGTTCACACCAGCCCTCCTCAACTGGCTGAATCCATACGCCTTCGCGTCGTGGCTCGCGGCGCCTGGTCTTGACTGGACGATCGCCTCGGAAACCCGCGTCGGCGTCGGCCCCGCAATGACGTCGTTCGTCGTTTGGACCGCGATTCCACTCGCGCTCGGGTGGTTCCGACAGCTCCGCGCAGAACCGCGGTGATGCATCTCTCGGCGGCCCACACCGGGCCAACACCCAGGAAAAGAGACTGAAAGAAGTGAGGATCAAGCGTTTGATCAACTCGCTCGGCGGCGTCACGAAGGCAGTCCGGATCATGTGGGGCGCGTCCTTCAGCTGGGAGAAGATCCGGGCCCTCGGCGGGGCTGCGGCTGCGCTGGGGCTGAGCTCCTCGGCATCGCGGCAGTGAAGCGAGGGCGCTTCCGATGAGGCGCCGGGCGCCGGCCTGCATCGTGCTCTTCGGGATCGTGTCGACGGTCGGCGCCTGGCTCTCGCTCGATCTGCTCTACGCGTGTTTGGCAGCGCTCGCGACGATCACCTACGCCGCCTTCGCTCCGAGCATCGTCGGGAGTACGCCGATCGCCCCGGGGTCAGCACCAGACCCGGCACAGGTGCGGAGCTGGCGTGAGACCCATCCGGACTCGACGGTGAGCGAAGCGATCGATGCCGTCACCAAGCGTGAGCACATCGACTCGGCGACCCGTGGGGACATCGACTCCGGGTGAACCGCCCAGCGCCGCTGACTCCGACCTCGCTGACCGCCCACGCACGACTGGCGACGGTTCCGTGTGCGCAGCAGTCGGATCCACGCGCGAGCGCCGTGACGACGCACGATTCCACCGGACATGGGCAACTTTGCGTCCCCCGAACTTCCCTAGGCTCGAGACGATCCGGTAACGCGCACCACTCGTCCGCAGATCCGCGGCCGACCCCAATGACGGGAGGTTCGACATGTCCCAGTTCGTCCAGAAGATCTCGCAGGACGCCATCGTCGGAGAGCCCGAGGTCGTCGAGGACCACCTGTCGGTGCGCGAGATCGCCGCCCACCCCGCCTGGCTCCGGCTCAAGCGTGCAGTCGTCGGCCTGCAGGCCCTGCAGACGCGGGACGGCTCCGTCCCCGAACCGTCGGACCATGCCGCTGCCGCCGGTCACGTCGCGGTGATCGTGCCGGCCGTCGCCGAGCTGGCGCCGCACTTCCCGCACGACGCCGCGTTCCTGCAGGTGCTGCAGCACGACTTCGCTCGCTGGCAGGAGCAGGGCTTCGGGGTCCCCGACTTCCTCGACTCCCTCACCGCGTTCCAGCCGCAGCAGCACCGCGTCGACGGGCTCGGCCACCTCGTCGTGTTCCCGATGGTCACGCAGAACGGCAGCACCTCGCGGTTCGTCGAGGCGGTCCTGGTCGAGGTCATCTGGCCGGAGTTCATCGCCGAGCTCGAGGCCGGCGACCACGGCAACGCGTTGTTCGTCGCGCTGCGGTTCGTCGACTTCACCCCGGGGTACGACACGAACTCGGCGGTGCTGTTCCCCGAGACCGTCGCGATGCGCACGATCCCCGCCTTCACGTGGGGCGCGATCTTCCAGGACCGCGAGGCCGCCCGCTACCGCCGGGTCGTCCGTGCCGCCGCCGACGTCACCAAGCTCGAGCTGCCGGCCGAGGCCGCTGCGATGCTCGACGACCAGCAGCTGACGGAGCGGGTCTTCGTGATGTGGGACATCATCCACGACCGTTCGCACATGCGCGGGGACCTGCCCTTCGACCCGTTCATGATCAAGCAGCGGATGCCGTTCTTCCTCTACTCGCTCGAGGAGCTCCGCTGCGACCTGACCGCGTTCCGCGAGTCCGTGCGTCTGGAACGCGAGCTGTCCGCCGGACCCGACGCGGGCCTCCAGGATGCGCAGCGCGCCATCCGCGACCACGCGCGCCTGGTGCAGTACGCGGTCGTCTTCGACCGCATCTTCCGCTTCGCGATCACCGGCAGCCGCGTCCGCAACTACGACGGACTCGGCGGCCAGCTGCTGTTCGCCTGGATGCACCAGCACGGCGTCCTGCACTGGACGGACACGCAGTTGACGATCGACTGGCCCGAGGTACCGGACGTGATCATCGCCCTGAGTGACGAGATCAACGAGCTCTACCGACGCTCGATCGACCGGCCGAAGTCGGCGCACTGGCTCGCCGCGTACGAGATGCTGACCCGCACGCTCACGCCGCACCCGGCGTCGAAGTGGGCGCGTGGCCTGCCCGACGAGACGCTCGCCGGACCGCCGCGCGGTTACACCGACGCGGTGCTCGACGACGAGTTCCCGCTGTCGATGTTCTACGAGGCCCTCGACAAGAAGATGGCGACCGTCATCGCGTCCACGGCCGGCATCACCGGCACCACGGACGCCGAGCTCGTCGGCGAGGCCGCCGCGTGACCGACGCCTCGGTGGCCGGTCGCCTGGTACTGATCGCCGGTGCGACCAGTGCCAGCGGCGCGGCCGTCGCGCGCGCACTCACCGCCGCCGGTGCGGCCGTCGTCGCGGTCGGCACCAGACCCGACGCCCTGGAGGCCCTGCGTGCGTCCGTCCCGGGCGTCACGACCCGCACGTGCGACCTGTCGGACCTCGGTGCGGTCACCGCGTTGGCCGACGACGTCCACGCGGACGCCGGCCGCGTCGACGGACTGGTCCACCTGGTCGGCGGGTGGCGCGGCGGTGGCAGCATCGTCGGTCAGTCCGACGCGGACTGGGACTTCTTCGACCGTGCCTTCCGGACCCTGCGGAACACGACCCGGGTCTTCCACGACGACCTGGTGGCGTCCCCTGCCGGACGGCTCGCGTTCGTGTCGTCCACCGCGGTCGACTCCCCCACCGCCGGCGCCGCGAACTACGCGGCGGCGAAGGCCGCGTCCGACGCCTGGGTCCGTGCCGTCGCGCAGGGGTTCCGGAAGGAGGCGCCGGAGACCGCGGCGGCCGCCGTGTTCGTCGTCGGCGCGCTGTCCGGCCTCGAAGCGCAGCTCGGCGCCGAGGTCGTCCGGCTCTGGGACACCCCACCGGCCGACGTCAACGGGGCCCGCATCCCGCTCACGGCGCCCGATCCCTCGAACCTAGGATGAACGAGTGACCCTCCGACTGCACGACCTGGACCTGCGGGGCTTCGCCTCGGACAACTACGCCGGCGTCCACCCCGAGATCCTCTCCGCCATCGCCGCGGCCAACGACGGCCACCAGATCGCCTACGGCGAGGACGTCTACACGGCACGTCTCAACGAGGTGATCCGGGACCACTTCGGGTCGCAGGCCGAGGCGTTCCCGGTGTTCAACGGCACCGGCGCGAACGTCGTCGGCCTGCAGTCGATGCTGCCGCGGTGGGGAGCGGTCGTGTGCACCGCGACCGCGCACATCCACACCGACGAAGCCGGAGCGCCCGAGCGCGTCGCCGGCATCAAGCTGCTGCCGGTCGAGGCACCCGACGGCAAGCTCACCCCCGAACTCATCGACCGCGAGGCCTGGGGCTGGGGCGACGAGCACCGCGCCCAGCCGCTCGTCGTGTCGATCACGCAGACCACCGAACTCGGCACCGCCTACACGGTGGACGAGGTGCGGACGATCGCTGACCACGTCCACTCGCTCGGCATGAAGCTGCACATGGACGGCGCCCGAATCTCCAACGCTGCAGCATCCCTCGGGGTGCCCCTGCGCGACTTCACCACCGACGCCGGTGTCGACGTGCTGAGCTTCGGCGGCACGAAGAACGGCATGCTCTACGGCGAGGCGATCGTCGTGCTGAACCCCTCGGCGTCGGAGGGGTTGCACTACCTGCGCAAGATGAACATGCAGCTCTCGTCGAAGATGCGGTTCGTCTCCGCGCAGCTCATCGCCCTGCTCAGCGACGACCTGTACCTGCGCTCCGCCGGGCACGCCAACGCCATGGCCGCCCGACTGCGCGGTGCACTCGAGGCCGGCATCGCCGACGGCAGCATCCGGGGTGTCGGCTTCAGCCAGCAGACCCAGGCGAACGGCGTGTTCGCGACCCTGCCCGCCGGGGTGGCCGAGCGGCTGCGGAAGCACTTCCGGTTCTACGACTGGGACGCCAGCCGCAACGAAGTGCGGTGGATGTGCGCGTACGACACCTCGGAGCAGGACATCGACGACTTCGTCGCTGCTCTGACGCGGGAGCTCGACGCCGCCTGAGCCGCCCGGCCCGGTGCCGGCCCGGCGCGCGCCGGACCGGCACCGTCCGCCGGCTCATCCGAACGGGATGACCCGCACCACGATCGCCACCACGAGCATCGCCATGGCCACCACGGCGGCCCGCCACAGCACCTTCTTGTGGTGGTCGCCGAGGTTCACGTTCGCCAGCGACACCAGCAGCAGGATCGCGGGGACGAGCGGGCTCTGCATGTGCACCGGCTGCCCGACCACCGAGGCCCGCGCCATCTCGGCCGGCGTGATCCCGTACGCCGCGGCGCTCTCGGACAGCACCGGCAGGATCCCGAAGTAGAACGCGTCGTTGCTCATGAAGAACGTCAGCGGCATGCTCAGCACACCGGTGATGCCCGCCAGGTACGGGCCCATCGAGTCCGGGATCACCGCGACGAGCCAGTCGGCCATCGCCGCGACCATCCCGGTGCCGTCGAGCACCCCGATCAGCACCCCGGCGGCGAACACCATCGACACGACACCGACGATGCTCGGGGCGTGCGCGACGATCTGCGCGGTCTGCTGCTTGAGCTGCGGGAAGTTCACGAGCAGGGCGATCGCCGTGCCGATCATGAACACGAAGTGCAGCGGCAGGAGCCCCAGCACGAGCGCGACCATCACCGCGACGGTCAGCGCCAGGTTGAACCAGATGCGCTTCGGACGGAGCGTCGGACGGTTCGGGTCGAGCATCGTCTCGGCCATGGTGCCGGTGCCCGTGCTCTCGTCCCCCGACCCGACGGCGTCCACGCCATCGCCGTCCGCACGCCGACCGTCGGCCTTGCCGCCGCGCAGTCCGAGGGCCACCGTGGGGCTGGTGAACATCCCGCCGCCGGTCCCGCCGACCGCCGCGAGCACCCGTGACCCCGCTCGGGCGTTCGCCCGCTCCGGCACCCGTGCGCCCCGTGTGGCCTCGGTGAACTCGATCAGCCCGAGGCGCTTGCGCTCCCGCAGGCCCATCGTCCACGCGAACGTGAAGCACAGCAGCAGCCCCACCACGAGCGACGGCACGAGGGGCACGAAGATGTCCGTCGGGTCGATCTTCAGCGCGGCGGCGGCACGGGCGGTGGGACCGCCCCACGGCACGATGTTGAGCGTGCCGTTCGTCAGCCCGGCCACACACGTCATCACGACCGGGCTCATGCCGAGCTTCAGGTAGATCGGCAGCATCGCCGCCGTGACCACGATGAACGTCGTCGAGCCGTCTCCGTCGAGCGACACTGCGCCGGCCAGCAGGGCCGTCCCGAGCACGATCTTCGCCGGGTCGTTGCCGGTCACCCGCAGGATGAACCTGACGAGCGGGTCGAACAGGCCGACGTCGATCATCAGCCCGAAGTACATGATCGCGAACATCAGGAGCGCGGCCGTCGGTGCCAGCGTGCCGATCGCCTCGGTCACCATGTCGCCGAGTCCCAGACCCGCCCCCGCGAACAGTCCGAACACGGTCGGCACGATGATCAGCGCGAGCATGGGCGACATGCGCTTGGTCATGATCAGGACCATGAAGGTCAGGACCATCGCGTACCCGAGGATGACGAGCATCAGGACTCCTTCGTCCGTGTCTGGCAGTCCGGGCACGCTACGACCCGGCCTGGAGGCGCGGCGCGCTTCTGCACATTGGCGCACCATCGCGCGTTGACCGCTTTCTGCGCATTGTGCGCAGGCACGTCCGCTCGCCCTCCGTACGCTGGGGTCGTGACCGACGACCGTTCACGGCGCCCCAGGCTCCGCTTCGCCACCGAGGTGCTCGTGCTGCAGCTCGCCGTGGTCGTCGCCGTCGTCGCCCTGACCAGCGCCGTGTTCGTCCGGATCGAGGTCACCCGGCTCGAGCGCGCTGCCGAGGGGACCGCCCTCGCGATCGCACAGAGCGTCGCCGCGCAGTCCGACGTCCGGGCCGCGGTCGCCCGGCTGAGCGTCGACGGCACCGACCTCGACCCCGCGGTCCTCGCCGACGGACCCGTCCAGCGTGCGGCCGTCGCGGCCCAGCGCCGGACCGGGGCACTCTTCGTCGTGGTCACCGACGACCGGGGCATCCGGTTGGCCCACCCCGACGTCGACCGGATCGGCGAGATGGTGAGCACCTCCCCCGACGCCGCACTCGCCGGTCGCGAGACCGTGTCCTGGGCGCGCGGCACGCTCGGTGAGTCGGCGCGGGCGAAGGTGCCCGTCTCCGCGCCCGCGGCCGGCGGGGCGGAGGCGAGCCGGGCCTCCCGGCAGTCCCCCGTCGTCGGCGAGGTGAGCGTCGGGTTCAACCGGGCACGCGTCTACGACACCCTGGTCGAGGACAGCATGCCGGTGATCGGTGCCGGGCTGGCGGCGGTCCTGCTCGCGGTGATCGCCTCGGTGCTGATCCGGCGGCGGCTGGTGCGGCTGACGCTCGGGCTGCAACCGGAGGAGCTCGTGACGCTCGTGCAGAACCAGCAGGCCGTGCTCGGCGGCGTCGGTGAAGGCGTCATCGCGATCGGCCCATCGGGGGTCGTCACCGTCTGCAACCCCGAAGCCGTGCGACTGCTCGGACTGACCGACCCGGTCGGTCGACCCGTGACGTCGCTCGACCTGCCCGCACCGCTCGGGTCGATGCTCGCCGCGTCCCCCGCGGCTCCGGCCGCTTCGGCGAGCGCCACGATCGTCGCCGGGCACCGGGTGCTGCTCGTCGACGTCCGCACCGTGTTCCGGGACGGACGCGACCTGGGCCGGGTCGCGGTCCTGCGCGACCGCACCGACGTCGAGGCCCTGACCCGGCGGCTCGACGCCGTCGGGGCGATGAGCACGGCGCTCCGCGCGCAGCGCCACGAGTTCGCGAACCGGCTGCACGCGATCTCGGGCCTGCTCGACATCGGCCAGACCGCGCGAGCGCGGGCGTACCTGGCGGACGTGCAGGAGCGCGGGCCGCTGCGCTACCCGGTGCAGCACGCCGACCGGTTGACCGAGCCGTACCTGCAGGCGTTCCTCGGGGCGAAGGGCGTCGAGGCCGCGGAGCGGGGCGTGCTGCTGCGGATCGGGGCGGAGACGCTCGTGCAGGGGACGATCACCGAACCGGGCGACGTGACGACCGTGCTCGGCAACCTGGTGGACAACGCGGTGTCGGCGGCCCTCGACGGGGACGAGCGGTCGCGGGACGGCGGATCCCCGTGGGTGGAGGTCGAGGTGCTCGACGACGGCACGACCCTGCACCTGTCGGTGATGGACTCCGGGCCGGGGGTACCGGCCGACGCCGCGGACTCGTTGTTCGTCCGCGGGCCGGCGGCTGCTCCTGCGTCGGAGGACGTCTCGCAGGTGCACGGGCTCGGGATCGGACTGCCGTTGTCGCGGGAGATCGCCCAGCGGCACGGCGGTGACGTGTGGCTCGCCTCCCCCGGCGGTGACGACCACGGCGCGGTCTTCTGCGCCCGACTGGAAGGAGTGGTCTCGTGAGTTCCGTCTTCACCGTGCTGGTGGTCGACGACGACTTCCACGTCGCCGACCTGCACCGGCGGCAGGTCGACGAGGTACCGGGGTTCCGGGCACTCGAACCCGTCGGGACCCTCGCAGCCGCCCGCGCCGCGCTGTCGAGCGGGACCGTGGACCTGGTGCTCGTCGACGTGTACCTGCCCGACGGCAGCGGCCTCGACCTGCTGCGGTCGATCGACACCGACGCCTTCGTGCTGAGCGCCGCCTCGGAATCCGGCACCGTGCGTCGGGCGATGCGGAGCGGGGCACTCGCCTACCTGATCAAACCGTTCGTGGCCGGGGTGCTGGCCGAGCGGCTGCAGGCGTACGCGCGGTCGCGGAACGTGCTCGACGAGCGGTCGACCCTCGACCAGGAGGCCGTCGAGCGGGCGTTCCGGATCCTGCACGCCGGCGACAGCGGTGGAGCGTCGCCGTCCCGGGCGGCCACCGCGGCGCTGGTGCTCGAGCAGCTCGTCGCTGGTGAGGAACGATCCGCCGCCGAGGTGGCTGCGGCGATCGGGGTGTCACGAGCGACGGCGCAACGGTACCTGGCGCAGCTCACGGCGGACGGGACCGTGGCGATGCAGTTGCGGTACGGGGCTGCGGGACGGCCGGAGCACCGGTACGTGCGGCGGTAGTGGACTCCGCTGCCGCTTGCGTATTTCACCGGATACCGGCAGGTTTGGACTGACGCGCTCCGAGCTCAGGCTCACTGCACACGCGAGCGCGATGACCAACCCAGAAGGAGACCACGTGATCGCGATCGAGATGGCCGCCGCCGTCCTGACCATCGTCTTCGTCGCACTGCCGGCGCGGGGCATCATCGGCCGGAACGGGCTCGTGGGCATCCGCACCCGGGCGACCATGCGGAGCGACGAGAGCTGGGTCCTCGGCCACGGAGCAGCGATCGTCCCGACGAGCATCGCCGGCGGCGCGACGGTGGTCGTGAGCCTGGTCTCCATCGCACTCGGACGCGCCGACGACGTTCCCGCGTTCGTCGCGTGCGCCGCGATCCTCGTCGGTGGAGCCTTCTGGGGCGTGATGGCGGCAGGACGCGCGACCAGGTGACGGTCTGGAGGCGCGGGGCGGGGCCGCACCGGGCCTCCAGGCCGTCAGGTGGTCACGCGACGATCTGCACCTGCGTGGGCACGTCGGTGACGGCGAACGCCGTGGACGTGCCACGCGCGTCGACGCGGTAGTCGCCGCGGAAACCCCGGATCTGCACCCGACCGCGGTCGTCGGTCCGCAGCACCGTCGGACCGAGCCACCACTCCTCCTTGACCAGGTGGCGGAGCGCGTCGTACGACGGCTTCGGGGTGCCGTCGGCGCGGACGAGTCCGATCGGGGCGCCGAGCCAGGCGCCGGCGTCGGTGATGCCCCAGTAGGTGATCGCCTCGACGGAAGGGTGCCCCACGAGACTCCGGTAGTGCCGTTCGACATCGTCGGCCTGGCGCGCCTCGCCCTCGGGCGTCGACGGCCACGAGGCCACCTGGTGGTCGTTGAGGTCGACGATGTGCGCGGGCATGAGGTCACCGGAGACGAGCGAGGTCTCGGTCAGGTGCAGCGGCAGGCCGTAGCGGGCGAACCGGTCGACCATCGCGAGCATCGTGTCCTCACCCCAGTAGCCCTGGTGCATGTGGGTCTGCAACCCGATGGCGTCGATCTGCACACCGGCCTCGAGCACGCCCTCGATCAGGCACTCGTACGCGCTCGACAGGTCGAAGTCGTTGAGCAGCAGGGTGGCGTGCGGGTTGGCGGCGCGGGCCTCCTCGAAGGCCATCCGGATCATCGGGATGCGGCCCTTCGCCCGGGCGAGCGGGGTGATCGCGTTGTCGCCGTTGTCGAACACCGGCATGATGACGACCTCGTTGATGGCATCCCAGGTGTCGATCGCGCCGGCGAAGGAGGAGACCTCGCGGCGGATGCGCTCGCGTTGGAGCTGCTCGACCTCGTCCAGCGGGAGCCCCAGCAGCCAATCGGGTTGCACGGTGTGCCAGACGAGCGGGTGACCCTTGAGGGCGACGCCCCGGTCGCGGAACCACTGCGCCGTCGTCAGGAGTCTGGCGGTGTCCGGGGCTCCGCGCTCGGGCTCGAAGCGGCCCCAGTAGAACGGGAGCGTCGCGGTGTTGAAGACGTCGGTGTAGAGGTCGGCGAGGTGCTCGGTGCCTGCTTCGCCGGTTGCTTCGCCATTGGCGAGTCCGATGAAGTCGAAGCCGATGTTGCCGAAGGCGAAGGCGTGGCGGGTCTGCTCGACCGTGATGTCGGCATCGGGGATGGGTACGCCGGTGGCATCGACGACCGTCAGGGTCGTCTCACCGAAGCGGTGCTCTGTTGCGTGCGTCATCGCGCGTCCTCCGACATCGTCGTCCGGGATTTGTTGTGCGCGCAAACATAGCAGCGGAAGCTGGCGGCGTCACGCCGTAGCTTGAGGGTGTGAACTCGCAGAAGCATCGCGCTCGACGCATCACGAGGTGGACGCCGGTGCTCGTCTGCGTGTTCGGGGCCACGCTTGCGCTGGTCGCTGGCCGGATGCTCCTTGGCCAAGGGTCAGACTCACCAGGGCCCGGACTTCGGATGCTGACCACAGGGGCGATGACCAGGGCTGACGGAGTCCCGTGATCGATCCGGAGCGTGCAGACTCACCCTTCTTCCGGGCCCCCGACGGCCGCGTGTACGTCGACCGCGACGGCCCCGCTGCCGACACCGCGTCTCGGTGGCGCCGACTCCACGACCCCGCTGGCGTGCGCCGTCAGGCCCGGCTCGCAACAGCGTCCGCCTTGGCGGCCTTCGCGATTGGGTAGATGGCAGGCGGCGCGTTCGGCTTCGTGGTCGCGCCGCCGCTGCTGCCCGGAGACGAGCCAATCATTGCCCGACTCACCGGCGTGGTCCTCGGTGGAGGCGTCGTCGCCGTCCCCGCGATGCTCTTCACCTTCTTCCGCAGCGCCGCCCCCGACCGTCGAGTGGTCCCAGTACCAGACGAGGTGCTGCAGCATGCGTCGCCGGCTGCGTCGAATTCTGACATCTGGCGGTGGTCGGTAGCGGTCGCTGACGAGGCAGCGGAGCGCCGGACGATCGGGTACGAGACGAACGTCGAGCGCCCCGACGGACGTCGCTCGTGCGGCTCGCGCGACCGCTCGGTACGGCGAGGTGTACTGCGCGTACCTCACGGCTGCTGCCGAGCTCGGGTTGCGGCCGAGGGAGCCTGCCATCGACCTGCCGCCCGCTTCTTCCGACTCACCACACGGATAGCGTGCCCTTCGCGCAGGACACGGTCATCTCGGACATGCAGCAGCCGGAGGATTACGCACGAGCTGTGGTCGAGCGGAGGTCCGTTGATGAGCCCCTGATCAGCTGGTCGAGCCGCTCCCGGTCATCTCTCCGTAATGGCCGTCGGCACATTGCGATTCAGCGTCGATGCTGTAGCCACCCACTGTGGAAGCGAGGAAGTCGATCGTCTCGATCGGACCACCGCGGCCCCGGACCCCTGAGATCAGGATCGTCGCCGCCGCTCCGATACCGCTCGGTCGTCATGCCGAGGCTCTTCCACAGCGCCTCGACTTTCCGGAGATCGTCCCTCGGGTCGGCCGCGCCCTCGCGCTGCTTCACGTACACCCAAGTGACTCCACCACTGTCGTCCGCACGCCCCGAGCCGTCAGATCCGGGGCACAGGCCGACTCGCGGGCCACGGGTCAAGCCCAGAACATCTGGGCCATCGAGCCCGGCCGCGGCGACCGCTGGGCACAGACCGGCAGACTGAGTCCGACGCACGGTCAAGATCCCAACGCTCCTGCATTCGGCGCGACCGCGTTCGGCACCGACGGCGTTCCGGGAGATGGCAAGAAGCACTCCGTGGATGATCACAATGTCCTCACGGACGATCACCGCGGCTACCTCGATACCGACACGGAATCGCTGTACAACATTGGTCAGGCCACCACGGGGCATCCCGAGGCAATGACCCGTCACGAGCCCAAAGGAATGACGTGGTACGAGAAGAGCGTGCTCGAGCAGATGCAGGGGCAACCGTGACGACGAGGCGCTCCCAGCGCAACAGGTCGATCGCTATCGCGATGACCCTTGGGTGCTCCGTGCTTTTCCTGTCCAGCTGCAGCAATGATCCTGGAGAACCCGGCATGCAACCATCAGAAGCGAAGCAATCCGTGGTCGACTTCGTCGAAGATTCCTCCACGGCAGCAGGCGGGACTTGGGAGCACGTGAGCGGTCCAGGCGTTCGAGAGTGTGAGCAGCAGGGTGGCGCGACAGGGACGGCCTTCGTGTACGTCATCAAGCGCGCGGACACCGCGGGGGCCGATGCGGACAGCGACATACAGCTGGTGAGCAAGCACTGGCAGGACCTTGGCATCAATGTCGAGGAGTACCAGAGCGGAGGCGCCGATCCGGTGCCCGGAGTTCGTGGTCGAGGCGGTCCGGTGACTTCCGCGAGCTTCAACGCCTATCCCGGCAATTATCAGATCTCTGCCACTTCGAAGTGCTCCGACGGCATGCCGGACAAGCTGCGGTTGGAGAACTGACCCAGAACGGGATCAGAGGTGCAGCGGACCTTCCCCTCCAGCCGCACCGTGCACATCGGCGGTGATGAATGGGGCGACGACGTCACCGCCGCCCAACGCGTCGCCTGGATGAACGCGATGGCGGTCACGCTCGGCAACCGCGAAGTCCGGGCCTGGAACGACGGGATCGATCGGGTTGCGGTCGGGCGACTCGATCCGCGCATCCACGTCACGTACTGGAGCTTCGACGGCGACACCGAGGACGCAGCGGAGCGGCGCGAACGCCGAGCGCGGCGGGCGAGTGCGGTCGACCTGCAGCAGGCCGGGATCGACCTGCTCAACTACGACTCGTACTACCTCTACGAGGTGCCGACCGACCTCGACCCGGCGGACAGCGAGTACACGTCGCCGATCTCCGCGAGAACTGGTCACTCCGGGCTTGGGACAGCGACTCCGGTTCGCTTCTCGCGGCTCCGATGTCGGGCGCCGTCGTCGCGATCTGGGGTGAGGACCTGAAGGATTCACCTGCTGACGCGCTCCTGTGGTGGAGCGCGCCGCACGTGACGGCGATGCTCGGGACCGCAGCCTCCCGACGGACGCATGTCGCGCCTCCAGGCCGATCGCTGGAACCGCCGGACCCGCCGCCTGCCTACCCGAGCGGCTCGACGCCATAGCTGGTGACCACCGCACGCAACTCGTCCAGGTACGTCTGCGCCTGCACGGTGAGGGGAACCGAGGCGTGGGCGATCCAGCCGATCTCGATGCGCTCGTCGACGTCGAGGGGGATGGCGACGATCTCGGGGTCGAGGTCGTCGCTGATGAGCCCGGTCGAGATCGTGTAGCCACCCAGGCCGATCATGAGGTTGAAGATCGTCGCCCGGTCCGAGACACGGATCTCCCGCTTGCTCGACATCGTCGACAGGATCTCCTCCGCCAGGTAGAAGGAGTTGTTCGCACCCTGGTCGAAGGTGAGCCGAGGCAGGTCGGCGAGGTCCTCGAGGGTCGCACGCTCCCGCGACGCGAGCGGGTTCCGCTTGGCCACGAAGATGTGCGGCTGTGCGACGAACAGCGGTGTGAACACGACACCGGCGTCGCGCAGCAACTTGCCGAGCACCTGCTTGTTGAAGTCGTTGCGGTAGAGGATGCCCACCTCACTGCGCAGGGTGCGGACGTCCTCGATGATGTCCCAGGTGCGCGTCTCGCGCAGCGAGAACTCGTACTCGTCCGCAGCCGCGGCCTCGACCATCCGGACGAAGGCCTCCACCGCGAACGAGTAGTGCTGGGCGGACACCCCGAGCAGCCGACGCGACCGCTGGCCGCCGACGTACCGCTGCTCGAGCAGGGAGACCTGCTCGACGACCTGTCGGGCGTACCCGAGGAACTCGACGCCGTCGACGGTGAGCACGACGCCCCTGGCCGATCGGGTGAAGAGCGGGCGCCCGATCCGCGTCTCGAGGTCCTTCATCGCCGCGGACATCGTCGGCTGCGACACGTAGAGCAGATCGGCCGCTGCGCTGATCGAGCCCTCCGTCGCCACCTCGATGAAGTACCGGAGCTGCTGCAGGGTGATGTCGTTCGAGACCCGAGCCATAGGACGAGGCTATACCGGTGCATAGCGTCTCGGTATTACCTGATGGCCCGGGTATCCCGCCATGATCGAGGCACCCCTTCCCCAGCACCCACGGGCGCTCGACGAACAGATTGCCGACCATGGCGAACGACCTCACCTTCAGCATCACCAGGACCCGCTTCGACGAGGACTACTCCCCCGCCGACAGCTCCCGGCTGACCACGAACTTCGCCAACCTGGCACGCGGCGAGCACCGTCAGGAGAACCTCCGTGCTGCGCTGACGATGATCGACGGGCGCGCGAACGAGCTGGCCGCGGCGCACGACCGCTACCGTCTGCAGCTCGACATCGTCTCGGTGGCGCTGGAGTTCTCAGACAGCGGGTCGGACGCGGAGTTCCCGCTGCTCGAGATGCTCGACGTCACGATCCTCGACCAGCACACCGGCGAGCGCCACCAGGGAATCCTCGGCAACAACTTCTCGTCGTACCTGCGCGACTACGACTTCTCCGTCCTGCTGCCCTCGGCGTCGTCCGGCATCCCGTCCGACTTCGGACAGCTGCACGGGGCGCTCTTCCAGCGCTTCCTGGAGTCAGACGTGTTCGGGTCGCAGTTCGGTGCCGAGCCAGTCGTCTGCATCAGCGTCTCGACGAGCCAGACCTACCGCCGGAACGGGTACGTCCACCCGGTGCTCGGCGCCGAGTACGAGCACGAGCACTCCTCGCTCACCGACGACTACTTCGGCCGGATGGGCATGCGGGTCCGGTACTTCCAGCCCGCCGGAGCGGCTGCCCCGCTCGCGTTCTACACGCGCGGCGACCTGACCGGCGACTACACGGACCTCCAGCTCATCGGCACGATCGCCACCATGGAGACGTTCCAGAAGATCTACCGCCCGGAGATCTACGCCGCGAACGCCCCGGCCGGGAGCACCTACCGCCCCACCCTCGACCACACCGACTTCACGCCCACCCCGGTCACCTACGACCGTGAGGAGCGCAGTCGCCTCGGGATCACGCAGGGCCGGTGGACCGAGGAGCACCTTGTGACGCCGCACCACGCGCTCCTCTCGCGCTTCGCTGCCGACGCCGCCGTTTCCCTCTGACCTCGCTCCCTCCTGACAGGACCCGCACCCGCATGACGTCCCTCCTCCCCACCTCGATCGTCGGCAGCCTGCCGAAACCGTCCTGGCTCGCCGAGCCCGGACAGCTCTGGTCCCCCTGGAACCTGCAGGGGGCAGCGCTCACCGAGGGCAAGCAGGACGCACTCCGCTCCGCCGTCCACGAGCAGGAGCGCCGTGGCATCGACATCGTCAGTGACGGCGAGCAGACCCGCCAGCACTTCGTCACGACGTTCATCGAGCACCTGGACGGCGTCGACCTCGAGCGCAAGGAGACCGTCCGCATCCGCGACCGCTACGACGCGGCCGTCCCGACCGTGGTCGGTGCCGTGAGCCGCCGGGCGCCCGTGTTCGTGGACGACGCTCGCTTCCTGCGCGCACAGACCGACCGGCCGATCAAGTGGGCGCTCCCCGGCCCGATGACGATGATCGACACGCTCTCCGACCAGCACTACAAGAGCCGTGAGAAGCTGGCGTGGGAGTTCGCCACGATCCTCAACCAGGAAGCTCGCGAGCTCGAAGCCGCCGGCGTCGACATCATCCAGTTCGACGAGCCCGCCTTCACCGTCTTCCACGACGAGGTGCAGGACTGGGGCGTGGCCGCGCTCGAACGCGCAGCCGAGGGCCTGCGCGCCGAGACCGCCGTGCACATCTGTTACGGCTACGGCATCGAGGCGAACAACAAGTGGAAGGAGACGCTCGGGGCGGAGTGGCGGCAGTACGAGCAGTCCTTCCCGCTCCTGCAGCAGTCGTCCATCGACATCGTCTCGCTCGAGTGCATCCACTCCCACGTCCCCCTCGAACTCGTCGAGCTGATCCGCGGCAAGAAGGTCATGCTCGGGGCGATCGACGTCGCGACCGAGACCGTGGAGACGCCGGAGGAGGTCGCGGAGGTGCTGCGTCGGGCGCTCGAGTTCGTCGATGCCGACAAGCTCATCCCGAGCTCCAACTGCGGGATGGCGCCCCTGGCGCGGGGTGCGGCGCTGAACAAGCTCGGCGCGCTGTCCGCTGGTGCGGACATCGTGCGGGCCGAGCTCGCTCGCGTGGCGGTGCCGTCGGCCCGCTGATCGCCGCGAAACACCACGGCGGCTCTCTTCCGATCGGAAGAGAGCCGCCGTTCGTGTTGCGTCCGCCGCGTGCGCGGCTCTCGACCCGGCCTGGAGGCACGGCTGCCGTCCGGCTGCGAGGTTGCGTTCGTAACGCCCTCGCCCTTTACCGCCCCTCGACCCCGGTGACTGCCTCAGCGATCCGCTTTCAGTCCCTCGTCGGGGAAGCAGCCAGTACGGAACAACGGCCCATGCGGGCGCCGCCGCGAGAAGCCACCAAGCAGTAGGACTCAACGTCGAAGACGCCAATCCCACGATGATCAGCCAGCTCATCGCGAGAGCCGCGACGAACCCTGCGGTGACCGCGCACGAGATGCGACCTCTGCGCCGATCTCGAGCAAAAGCGGAGCCGACCGCCGCCACGAGGCACAGCGCCTGTATCGCCGCGAGCAGGATCGCGGTTCCCAACGGTGTTCCGTACCCGCTCGGGCTGCCGTCGGGGCCGAACGTCGTGGCGATCCGTTCGGGTAGTCGATCCCACCAGGCGCTGGTGAGCGCAACCTCGACGACGACGGGGAACGCGGCAACGACGGCAGCGAAGATCCCCGCTCGCCTGCGTCGGCCGCGGGCGTTGGCCATCGGTTCGTTCATCAGCCGTTGCATGTCTCCCGCGCTTCCCGCTCGATGAGCGCCGTGGCGATCGCGTCGGCCGCGCGTGGGGCCTTCGCGAGCGTGTGCACCACCGCGGTGATCCCTGCCGCGTTGGCGATGACCGCTCCTCCCGCTCGCACTTCTCCGTTGATCCAGATCGATGCTCCTTCCCGCTGCCAGCTCACCGCGCGGGAGTGCCCTGCTCCGGGTTCGAGCGCCCAATCGGCGTAGCGACAGAGATCGTCGAACGTCGACCAGACGCCGCCTGCCGCCGCGAACGACGATTCTCCGAGCGCCCACGGCTTGATCGCGCGACCGAAGAGCTTCGGCACCACCCGGTCTGCTGGAGCTGGCACGAGGACCGCCGAGCTGATCCCCGCCGGCTCGAGGACGTGCTGGCGTACAGCGGCGAACCAGTCGCCGTGTACCTCGTCGAGTACCGCACCGAGGAGGGCGTACCCCAGGTTCGAGTACACGAACTGGCCTCGGGGCGTGGCCGGTATCGCAGCCGTCAAATCCAGAGGAACCCCGACAGACACTCGGTACGGGTCGCCGAAGAGGCGGTCGCGCATCATGGCCGGAAGCCGGGGCAGACCGGAGGTGTGGTGGACGAGGTCAGCAACGGTCATCTCGGCAGCGGGCACACCGGGGAGGTAGTGCACGACCGGCCGCTCGACCTCGAGTGTGACCCAGGCCGTCGTGCCCACGAGTCCCTTCGTGATGCTCCCCCACTCGAGCATCGAGGCGGTGTCGTACGGCCCTCGGGACTCACGGACCGTTCGCCAGCCGTCAGCCGCGCGAAGACTCGCGCGCCAGTGTCCAGATGGCGTCCGTGAATCTCGCGCGACGGCTCCGACCACTACGAGCCGAACCCATCACCGTTGACTTCGGTCGACCGCTCGCGGCGCCGTGCTACGAACCACGTTGCCGGCCCGATGATCGGGATGAAGAGGACGACGAGGGTCCATGCGATCAAGCGACGGCCGGAGGTCGACCCGGATCGCATCAGCGAGATGAACGCTGCGAGTGCGAGGAACAGAGCGACGAGTGACACGGTCATCAGCACTCCGTCGAGCGCTGTCGGAACGAGCGGGTTCATGGTCTATTCCTCCGTCCAAGACGTCAATTCGTTCACTCCCAGCGGTTGTAGGTGATCGCGCCGTTGCCCTTGGCGCTGAGCCGCTGGACCGCGGAGTACGTGCTCCACGCAATCGTTCCCCATGGGGTCGGCACGCCACGCTTCACGACGACCTTGCACTTCGCGGTGGCCTGTCCGCCACTGATGTAGCCGCTGCTCTTGGAGGTCGTCACCTGAGTGAACGGCTGCACGTTCCTGACGACCGTGCACGAGTATCCGAGCATCTTCCTCGCCGTAGTACCGCTGTACTCGTACGACATCGAAACCTTCGTCTCGGTGAGCCTGATTCCAGCGAAGGCGAACCACTGTGTGCCCCAGGACGACCGCGATGCCGCCCTGGTCCCCACCCCGACGCCATCCTCGCTTCGCTCGGCCCCCGACGATTCCACCTCACCCCACTCAAAGTCCCCGCTCGTGCGAACGGTCGCCGGGCCAAGCACTCTCTCGTCGGAGGCGGCAGTTGCGGCAGACGCAACAGCCGGATCCAAGAAGTACGAGGCGAGCTCGTGTCGCTGTTCAGCGTTGAGGTGGTCGAAGGCCGCGACGTCAGACGAGGCTCCGGAAGCAACGAGGTCGGCGCGGATAGCCGACAACACTGCAGACGGCGTTCGCGGAGCGGCAACGTCACCGGCGGCGGGCGGTGCGGCCGCGGCGTTGGCTGGCGCGGCACCAATGATGGAGGTGGCGACGACGGCGCACACTGCGCCGATCGAGACGATCCGCCCGTAGGTCGACTGCTTCATGAAACTTCCCCTCACTCTCCGGCCCCAACGCCGGGTCTCGTCGTCGGCGGCGTTGCCGACAATGAGCAGTCAACTCACCAATACATCAGATATTCAACTTCAGAAGTGACCCGGGCGTGTCGTCTCCGGACTCAGCGAGAGGGCCTGCGGAGGTGGACGATCTGCAACCACGAAGCGCGCGAGCTCCAGGACGCGGGCGTCGACATCATCCAGTTCGACGAGCCCGCCTTCACCGTCTTCCACGACGAGGTGCAGGACTGGGGCGTGGCCGCGCTCGAGCGCGCCACCGAAGGACTCCACGCTGAGACCGCCGTGCACATCTGTTACGGCTACGGCATCGAGGCGAACAACAAGTGGAAGGAAACGCTCGGCGCCGAGTGGCGGCAGTACGAGCAGTCCTTCCCGCTCCTGCAGCAGTCGTCCATCGACATCGTCTCGCTGGAGTGCATCCACTCAAACGTCCCGCTCGAGCTCGTCGAGCTGATCCGTGGGAAGAAGGTCATGCTCGGGCCATCGACGTCGCGACCGAGACCGTGGAGACCCCGGAAGAGGTCGCGGAGGCGCTGCGGCGGGCGCTCGAGTACGTCGATGCCGACAAGCTCATCCCCAGTTCGAACTGCGGGATGGCTCCCCTGGCGCGGGGTGCAGCGCTGGACAAGCTCAGTGCGCTGTCCGCTGGGGCGGACATCGTGCGGGCCGAGCTCGCTCGCGTGGCGGTGCCGGCTGCGCGCTAGCGTCCCGGTCCGACCGGACGGCTCGCCTCGGCAACGGGGCGGGCCGTCTTCCATGTCGCGCCCGGCAGGGGCTCGCGTCGCGGGCAGGTCTGGAGGCGCGGCTCGGTTCCGGTGGTCAGGTTGCGGTCGTCACTCCTGACTGTCGAGGCTCATCTTCTCGAAGTCCCCCGCGACGCACTGCGAGCTGCCGTCGATCGTGTACCCGCGGGGATCCGCGCGGAAGTCGGAGGAGCTCACCGGACCGCCCCTGCCCCGGACGCCGAGGATCGGGTCCTCGCCGCCGGTCTGGTACCGCTCGGTCGTGACCCCGAGTTCCTTCCAGTGCTGTTCCACCGCCTTGACGTCGGCCTTCGGGTCAGCGCTCGCGGAGCGGACCATGGCGTAGACGTACTGGACGCCCCCTTGCCCCAGACCCCGGCCGCACTTCCCGAGCCCCGGACCGTCGCTTACTTCCCAGCCGTCCCCCACCACGTCGGTCGAGCCCTCGACGAACGTGGCGATGGACTCCTTCGCCTGCTCGGGAGTCTTCCCGATGCCGGCGCTGCAGCCGGAGAGGACGACCACCATGAGCAGTGCGGCTGCGGTCGCTCGGCGGCCGGTGACGGCCCTCCACCGAGTGAGTGCCACGCGGGAGTTCCTCGCAGACCGGTCGGCGTCTGCGAGGCGCACCCTCGTCCGGAGATCAGCGCTGCCGGACAGGATCGCTCCACTTCGGGAACGGCTCCGAGACACCCGGCTCGGATTCATCGGGGAAGTCGGCGGGGTCGCGCAGTGCGATCGCCTTGATGAGCTCCGGAGCATCGTGTGCCCAGAACGCCTCGCTGTACACCCCGAGCGAGTACTGCCCGTTCGGCCGCACGTTCCAGGTCACCCACCATCCGTCACTGGTGTCGGCCCGCACCTCGTGATCCGTACCGACCTTCGCGCTGCTCCAGCGCCACCCTTCTTCATCGAAGTAGCGCTGCATCGGATCGAGGTCCTCCACCGCGCCGGTCGCACCCTCCGGTTCGATGATCCGTACGGCTCGGAACGCGTAGGAGTTCTCGTCGGTCGCACCCTCCGGCGCCTTGCCGAACGCGTCGTCGCCTGCGGGCAGAGGACGGACGTCTCCGCCGTTCCAGTACCACGTGCCGTCCGAGATCTGTCGTTGTGCGGCTGCGAGCACGGCCTGCCCGTGCTCGTACCGCTCGCCAGCCAGCTCGAACTCGTCCTGCAACGAGAGATCGGCTACCTGCGCCTGAGTCTTGCCTGCTGCGTCTTGCGCGTCCTGTCCGGTCACGTCGCCTCCTCTGCTTGCGCCGCCTGAGACGCATCCGGTCGTCGCGAGCACCACGGCCGCGAGCATGGTCACGATCGCGCCGCGCAGTCGGGGACGAATCTTGACTCTCATGGCCCCATCTTCCCGTCTGCGACGATCTGCGCCAGCGTGCGGAGCGTGGTCGAGTCATTCGAGAGGTACCCGACGTCGTCCGAATCGGAGTCGTGCCACATGTCGTGGCCCGTCACCCCTCTCGTACCCTCGGCTGCTTCCGAGGAGAACTCCTGCACGCCGTCGAACCCGAGCGGATCTGCCCGGGTCGCCACGCCCAGCCATTGACCGACCGGCGCGAACGGATCGTCCTTCGCGGCCGTCACGTACACGTTCGCGGCGTGGACGTCGTCGATCTCGGTCCCGCGCGGGAAGCCGACGGACCCGTACGACACGAACGAGTCGACCTGGTGTTCCGTCAACTGAAGCCCCTGCACCGCGGTGGTGGAGCCGTACGAGTGCGCTGCAACCGTGAAGGTGTCGGGGCCACCGTCCGACCTGCTGTCGAAGACACCGTCCACGAAGGAGGCCAGTTGGCCTGCGCCGGATTCCGATCGGTCGGGTGCGCCCACCTCCGCCGGGTTCGGCGCGTGGTAGCCAACCCAGGAAACGACGGCGTAGGTCTGCGATCGGTCATCGCTGTGCGCCTGGCGCAACAATCCCTCGGCGGCCACGACGCGCTCGCCCATGCCAGCCACGTCCGAGTTCATCCCCGGCACGTTCACCGTCACGTTCTTCGCCTTGTCGAGGTTCCCAAGCGACACGGCGGCGACCAGCGCACCGTCGTGCTCCCCGAATCCAACGAGTTGCGCCGTCTTGGACGCCGCAGGGCCGGGGAGTGTCTCAGCGCTGAGGTCGGCCGCGTCGACGGCCTCCTGCAGCGCGTTGACCTGTTCCTCGAAGTCCGACCGGCCGATGCGCTTCTCGCCGAAGCCCATGAGCGTGTACACGCGCTCCGGATCCCGCACCGCCGCTGCAAGCACGGCTCGTGACGCGATGTCGCGCTTCGCAGCAGGGATGCCGTCGAGGTTTGCGAGCAGGTACTGCGTCGCCAACGGCAAGGACTCGATGTACTCGTCCGTCTGCGGGACCTTCGCCCAAGCCGCGGCGACCTCGGCAGGGGTCAGACCCGGCCGGAGCAGCTCGGACAGCGCTGGCGACGCGGTCACCGTCGCCACGGCGTCGAGCGTCAGGTCCGGGAGAGCGCCGCCGCCAGCGCGGTCGAAGGCGTTCGCGATGCCTTCGATCCAGCTCGCCTCCAGGGCGTTCTCGGCCATCAGCTGGTCGAACCCCGCCACGACTGTCGAACCCTGGACCGGCACCCACGAGCAAGCCGAGCAGAAGCGGGTCCAGGCGTTCTTCACCCGGATCAGGTGCTGCCCAGCGCTGCCGTCGGCCGCTCTGCTGGCCCCGACGAACGTCAGGAGCGCATCAGGATCCGCGGAGGACGTGCTTCCCGAGCTCCCGCCAGCCGTGCGCGGGCGCGCCCTCGGCAGGAACGTTGCCGTGACCGGGGGTCGGGTGCACAGCCGTGTCATCCGGACGTCGGTCGATCACGCCGTCGATGTAGGCCGACGCCACAGCGAGCGGATCCCCGGACGCGCGACGCTGCTCACGCTCCTCCTCACGCGCACTCCAATCGCGCGATTCCCGGAGTCGGCGCCGCTCGGATTCAGCCTCGCGTTTCGCCCGATCGATCGATGTCTTGAGGTCAGCGAAGACACCGGCGAGACGCTGCGTGTCCTCCGACCGGATCGTGCTGTCGGTCGTGAAGAGCGTCGCGTAGCTGCCGCGGAAGTCCCGAACCGCCGCCTCGACTCGCACCCGATCCGCCATAGCCTGCGACCGCAGGTCCCCGGAAGCCCCCTCCGCAGCAGCGATGAGGGCATCTGCTGCCCCGTCATCGAACACAATCGTCACGCACACCCCCGTGTGGACCGCAATCTGTTCTACGACACTACTGGACGGCCGATGACCCTGCGCAACCAGGCGGTCGACGGGCATCGCGGATCCTCGTCGGACCTCGCGGCAATCCGGAGGTGCGATGGGCCAGTTCAGCGACGGTCGTCTGAGGATCGGACCCGCCCGGGAGGGAGCGTACGACCGGCCGATCCAGTTCCAGCGAGAGCGCAGCCGTCGTCCGGTGAGCCCCTTCGTGATGCTTCCCCTCTCGGGCAGCCATCTCTCGACGTTCAGTCGAGTCGGCTCGCGGCCGGTCCCCAGCCATCAGCGTCGGGACGCTCGCTCGCCACCGAGCGTCCGGAATGTTGCCGTTCATGCTCCAGGGCGTTAGCGTCGTCACCATGCCCGGAGCCATGGTGTCCGCACTCGCCCTCGAGATCGGCGGAGCGGTCCTCGTGATGTGGTTGACGTGGCGAGCTGCGACCGGGCAGCTCGGCCGGAACGACCTCGCCGGCGTCCGGACGCGCGTCACGATGTCCAGCGACGACGCCTGGCGGACCGGGCACCGAGCGGCGCTGCCTCCGACGCTGATCTCGGGCGTGATCACCGTCCTCTGGTGCGCGGTGTGCATCCTCGTGCCCGCGCTCCGCACCCCCGCCCCGGTGATCGTCGCGTCGGTCATCTTCGTGGGCGGCGCAGCCCTCTCCGTTCCTGCTGCCCACCTCGCGGTACGCCGAGCGGCGCTCGAGGATCAGACCGGTCACGAGGACGCGCAGACTGACTCACCGGCGTCAGGCCGAGGGCGTTGACTGCACACATGATCACGAAGGACCAGATCCACGAAGTGGAGCACGCGACCGTCCGAGACCGCGACGGCGCGTCGGTAGGCAAGGTCGCGCAGGTGTTCCCCTCCGACGAGCACGGCAGCGCCGCGTTCGTCAGCGTCACGACCGGACTCCGCGGGGGTCACACCACGCTCGTCCCGGTCGAGGACGCCACCTTCGACGGCACGGACCTGCACGTCGGGTACACGAAGAGCGCGGTCAAGGGTGCGCCGTCCGCCGGAGCCGGGAACACCTTGTCCGTCACCGAGGCGAACGCCGTCCGCAAGCACTTCGGGTTGTCCCCCGCGGGCAAGGCGACCGGTGACATGGGCGACCCGCGCGAAAACCTCGACCAGGCCGACACCGGCCCGGCGGGCGCAGACGACACCGAGGGCGCGGGAACGACGCCGCCAGCGTGAGCGGTTGTCGGCCCGCGCCGTCGCGCCCGCTGGAGGCGTGCCTCCAGACCCGGACTGGAGGCACGGCCGCGGCCCGCCCCACCGGTCACGTCGCGGCGGCGTCACCCCGGTGCTTGACGACGCTCAGTTCTAGGGACCGTCCGCGGTCGCGAGGTGCTCTTCGCCGAGCGGAGTGATCGGCAACAGTCAGCGGACTTCACGACGGTCTTCGCTGCGGTCGCCAAGCGTGGTCGTGTGTTGTGCGCCGTGCGCTCGAACGCTAGCGGCGACTTCGCTGGCTCGCGCAGTCTTTCCTGGACACCGAGCATCTGACCGGCTCGACAAACGGACCGAGTTCAACCAGTGGCAAGACCGGAAGACCGAGGATGACGTCAGGGAAGCAGGGACTAGGCCCCACTTCAGACCTATCACGCCGCGCGGAAGGCGGGTGGCGCTGTATGCATACGCCACTTCGCGGCGCCAGGTCTCCGCCGAGCTGTCACTCGTCCGGGAGTCCCATAGGGATCCCAAACTCGGTTGGCGAGACCCCCAGATCCGCCTGAGCCCGACGCACAGCTCTCGGCGATGCCGGCCGCTCGGTTGAGGCTGTTTGGTAAACGCTGCCGGCACGATCAGCAACCCAAGCAACATCCTCTTGTTGCGTTGCAGGCGTCGTCCAGGGGCCTCGGCTTCGAAGCACACGGAAACGCCCTGTTGGATGTCACTGATCGTTCGGCTTACCGCGCAATTTAGATCGCACAAGGGAGCGGCCGGAGCATCGGCGACGCGGCCACGTACACCGCCCCACATTGCGAAATGTCACTCGACGACACCCAGGTCCCCGACGTACGGCGGCGCCCGGAACCAAGCCACGCTGGCCGAACTCATAGCTGTTCCTCGAGGTCGGCATCGTCGTGAAGGTCCACGTAGCCCTAAAGGCATGGCGGCCGACTCGTCCTACGCCTCAATAGCGACTAACGCCGTGCTTCCCGAGCTCCGCGGAATGGCGAGCAGCTGTCGCACCGCACCTGCCTGATGACCGCAGGTCAGCTCCACACCGACCAGCATTGTCTCACTACGCTCCAGATGCCACTCCCATAGCTCCTCGACACCACGAAAGCAGCTGAGTACCGAGAGGGGTTCCGTCGAGGACACCGCCTACAAGCAAACAGAATCGCATGGACAATTCTAGAGCCTCTTGATGCGGAACCTTTGCACCGTTTTTGATTTCGTTCCCATATAGACTAAGCAGCAACTCAGCTATATCGTGACCATACGCGTAGGCACGAGGATCGGGTGGACCTGCGGGCTCAGGGATAGGATCGGAGGGGAACGGCGTTCCAGGCCGAACTGCTTTACTCAAATCGAACCATGTCGAGTTTGCGAGTTTCTTGGCCTTCACCGAATCAACTGCTTTTGCGATGTTGGGCGACGGCAGGGCCTCGTTCGACACTCGGACAAGAAACAGTTGTTTCAAGACTGGCGCCATGAGCTGCACCAGGTCGGACCCAGCAGGGAGGCGCTCACCTAGCGCGTTCTGATTGAGGAGATCCAATCCTCCGTCAAAGAACAAGTAGCTTTCTAATGCGGGATAATCGGTCCATAGAAGCGTAGGAATAGCGAATCGCTCGACATGGTGTCCAGCATCGCGATCCGCAACACATCGAATGTTTGTGTTTTGCGCGTGCGCCGCGGACGCTACGTACATCACCGTGCTGCGCGCACCAGACGGGAGTCCCAGCGCTTGCACTTCCGATGATTCAACGTCAATTGCGTCGACCGATTCCACCGAAACGGCTGCAGGTAGCTCGCCGCCGAACTTCCCGGTCAACCACTGACGATAGAATGCTTTATCTGTCGGGCCTTCCACAACTACGAATAGTGCCCCGGTCAGGTCAATCTCGCGAAGTAGCTCAGACAGTAGCTGTCTGGGCTTCGTCGCCACTTCAGTTCACCTCGGTAGGACGGACAACGTCGTCGATATCACCCATCACTTGCACCGAGTGCGAAGCGACGAGAAACTGAACACCACTACCATCGGTGCACCTAAGAAGTTCCGTGAGAAGTTGTCGCTGCCACCGTAGCCCGAGCGACAGCTCTGGTTCGTCGATAATCAAAAGCGCATTTGAGGTTCGAGCGAGAACCGCGTTGCTCAAGAGCAGAAGCAGATGCTTCTCCCCACTAGAAAGGTTGTCTGGCTCCAGTTCTTCGCCAGACTTTCCAACAAGCCGTATCCCTTCGGCAGTGCTGAAAGTAAGGTGCTTGCGCTCCAGAAAGGAGTTCACCGAAGTGACAAAAGTATCAATAAGTTTGTGCGCAGGAGCAAGGGCAGTGACGTTATCGGAGATGCTCGTGAGGTACGGCTCCAAAATCGTCTGCAGGGCGCCAAAGTTTCTATTATTGGCACGCACCGAGGCGAATTGATCGTTGATGCGCCTAACCTGCTGGAACGACATGAGACCATACTTCTCATAGTCCGGCGCGTTAACGAGAAGCGAATTGGATAGGGCGACAAGCGACGCTCGAGCCTCGGATGCAAGCAAATCCTTGTGATTCCCTGCCAAGACCCGTCGAGCTATCTCGACATAGATTCCATCTCCTGACAGACTCTGGTCGCGCGATATCGCAGCAAACGCAGTGCGGCTAAAGAATCGCTCTACCATGTCTAGGGCATCTCGGACATTTTGCGAGGTCCGGCCGCGGGCGCGCGCGGCTTCTCTCTCTGATTCAATCACGCGGCGCGGTCTGACCTGCGGGCCTCGGACGCTGGCGTGCACCACGCGGTCGTCACCGATAAGGATGGTCGGGCTTACAAGGGAACGGAGCTCATTGAAGTATGCGCTCAAGCGCGGGCTTGTTATGGCAGTTCTACCTACTCTCGCATCAACGTCTTCTTGCCGAACCTGCACGCGCGTCGGGGATGATTCATCCCCAGGGTAATGGATGGCGCACACGAAGAGAATATCCGGGTCCAGGCTTCGCTCTAGGCTTACCGCGACCCCCGAAGTCAACTTGACAGAGAGGTCTTCGACGAAAAGCTCGGCAAGGGCCTGTAAGCTCTCTAGTCGTGGGTTGAGAAGGTGATGTACGGCCTTCAAGAAGTTTGTCTTCCCCATGCCGTTTTCCGCATAGATGACTTTGACGCGAGTGCTTAATCCAGTCGAGTGTTCGAAATCCACGTCATATGCGAACTCGCCCAAGACTCCGGCGCTCGAGATGCGTTGGACCGATGGCGCGACGTTTACCGGCGGTTCAGACGTTAGGGAGTCGGACATGGGCACAGACTAGCTCAGTTTGAGAAGATCTCACAAGGCTTGATATCACTCGGGGCTCGCGGGCTCCTACCTCAGCCTTCAAGGTCATCGGCCGAGACTCTGCCATCGAGGACGAGCTGCACCTCCACCTCTAACTCTAGATAACCTGCCGCACTAAGCTCATTCATATATGCCCTAGCTTCCCGCGCGAAGCTGGCGTCCTTCAACGAAATGGCGTTCGCAATGACGATTGGCACCGCGTGCTGACTAAGCTCACGGCGAGTGCAACTCGCACATGAGGCCGCATTATCACATCCACGGAACTCGACACCACAGCACGCTATCGGTACGGTATCTGCCCGTGAGGGGATCGGCTCGCGGGACGGTCCGCGGCCCACGCAAGCTGTTCGATTGTGCGAAGCGCAGTCGCATGCTTCTCGCCTACCGACCGCCCTGTCGCGGAACTCGTCGATGTCGGCGACCAGCACGCTCTTAGGCTCCCCACGAGTCGCTGTCTCCCGCGGCGTTCGAAAGATCACTGCACGGCTACTGCGGCGCGGCACCCTGTTCGTTAGGTACTTCGAGGAGGGCGTCGCTGTAGCGATCCGACGCAACGCGGACGTATTGCGGCGTCACGATGAGCAGCCACGCGATCGCGATCATGATGTCGAGCACGCCGGCGATGACGGGCATGATCCAGCTGACGTTCCAAAGCGACAGCCAACTTGCAGCCGTCATGCCGGCGCTTAGCAAGACAGAGACCCCAGCGACGCCAAGCGCTACGTGCTTCGCTCCATACATGTTGCGCGCGGCGCCGTACTGCTTGAGCTCAGACCAAACCCGTGGGAAGCGGTCGTGATCGCGAGTCATCTCGCGAAGGCGCGCGACTGCGTCCTCGTAGATCTCGTTGGCATCTGCCGTGCTATCGGCCTCTGCGCTTGCGTCGGGAAGCTGCACCCCGGTCATGTGGGTGACGCGGCGGTGGAGACGCTCCACACGTTGCTGGGGCTGCCCGGCCCATCGGAGGCGTTGCACGGTCGTGCTTCCACCCCAGCTATCCCAGAGACGGTCTTGGATGCGATTTCCGCGGTCTCGTACGAGACGCATCGCGACGACGTGGAAGCCGGCTGCGACCAGTACTCCAAGTATTGAGCGGGCAATGCTCACAACATCGTCTGTCCTGAAGACGACGACGGCGAGGATACTGAGCGGTGCAAGAACAGCTGTGGCGGGAATGAGCTGGGTGGAGCGCTCGTAGGACGTGTCAGCCACGTCACTCGTCTGGTTCGAGCCACGTGAGTGGGGTCAAGCTTGTCCAGCCCTGACGGAATCCGGCATTTCTGCTCCACCGGATCGTCTGACCGCGCGTCACGCAGACTGAGTAGCCGCGTCGCGTGAAGGCGTTTGCCACCTCAGGACGGGGAAACTCGTCGGCGAGCTTGCCGACGCTCACGAAAGCGCTCCTTGACTGTGTGGCACCTTCCACGGGGCCAGCAAGACGGTTCATCACGTCAGTCGTTAAGTTATGCCGGGATCCGTGGTGCGGAACGTCGAAGAGGGAGGGCAAGCCGATGGCGTTTCGAAGGGTGCTGTCGAGGTAGTCGGCCGCTCGGGTCAGGGCGGGAGCGCCGGCGTCGCCCGTGAGTAGGACACGGTATGCGTCCACCTGGACGTCGAGGATAACGCTCGTGTTGTTGCGGGCGGTGGTTCCGCCGTTATCCGTTAGGGTCCCTTCACCTGGATCGGTGCTACGCGGCGAGAGAGCGTTCCTGATGGTCTCGTACACCGAGCGGAACAGCCCGCCTGCCTTGCTGACGGCCGACGTCCCCGTCTCTTGCTCGCTGAGCAGCGACTGGTAGTAGGACTCGGAGGGGCCTGCGATCCTGATCGAGTCAGAGAAGAACGAGGTTCCTGCGAAGTAGTTAGTCGAGACCACGGTCCCCTCAGCCTTGGCGAGCCGGATGAGTTCCTCGACCTTGTCGGAGGCCACGTCATCGGAGGTGTATCCGTAATCGGATGGGCGGTGAATCACGAGCTCTGTCACGTACAGCTGTTCCAGGACCCCGAAGAGCCCGTTGATGTGATCTTCATCGGGGTGTGTGCAGATCATCAAGTCGATTCGATCGGTCCCGTAGTACTTCCGTACGTGGGCGACGATCGCGTCAGCAGTGGACGCGAACCCCCCGTCAATAAGTACGACACGATTCGTGCTCGTCCCGGGCTCGGTGAAGTGGCACAGGATTGCATCTCCGGTATCGGTCTTCTCGCCCACCGGGATGTACTCAACTTCGATCATCTGTAACCAACTCCTTCCGGCCGCAACCCCGCGGTCCGCTCAGACTAGGGCGATCAGGCGACATGTGAGAAGCAATCGCTTTCGGCGCGCCGCCACGTGGATGCCCGGGCTCGTGTATTACCCCAACCAGTACCGAAACGCGATCGGCTACCGAGACGACTCGTGGACGGCAAGGCGGGTCGTGCTGCGGTGCCAGCATTTTGCCCTTGCATGCGTCGGTCTCACGGCCATCTGCTTCGGCGTCGTCACTCGATTCGTGATCGCGAACGCCCGCGGTGCAAGCCGCCTCTGGTGCCGCCGTCGGGCTGAAGACAGGTCAGGGAGTCCGCCAACTGCAGCACGGCGGACCGGGAGCCGGATGGCTCTGCACCTCGAACAGGGGCTCGGGGACCCGCTGCTGCTCTGGAAGCATGCTGTTGAACCGATGAAGGAGTTGTCGTGGGGGTACTTGACTGGCTGTTCGGACAACGCGACGCAAAGAGCAGGACGAATAGAGCTGTTGCGACAGCGCCCTCGAGCGCAACGACGACCCGAGCGGTGCCTGCCTTCGCCGTCATTGATGTTGAAACAACTGGGCTCTCCCCGAACCGGGATCGCATCCTCGAGTTGGCGATCGTCCGTCTCGACAAGCACGGCAATGTGGTTGATGAGTCCGTCGGACGGTTCGACCCGGAGGGACCCGTCGGCGCAACGCACATCCACGGCATCACGCAGTCCGACGTCCTCGGGAAGCCCCTGTTTCGCGACCTCGCGGCCACGGTTGTGGCGGGACTCAGCGGTCTGCCGATCGTGGCGCACAACGCGAAGTTCGACCTTGCTTTCCTCCGTGCAGAGCTCTTGGCAGCAGGATGGGAGGTGCCATGGCTCGCCGGCTACTGCACCCTCGACGCCAGCTATGCGTACCTGCCGGGCCTGGACCGGCGCCGTCTTGTCGACTGCTGCCATGCAGTCGGAGCGCGACTCGATGACGCCCATTCGGCGCTCGGGGACGCGCGTGCGGCAGCAGCGCTCTTCCGCGCCTACCTGAATGCGAACGGCGGGGCGGACCCGGTGCTGCGCGAAGCCATGGACGCAGCGCGGACAGCTTCGTGGCCAACCTGGCCGAGTCGCCCTCCGCTGACCGCGGATGAACGCGACGTGCGGGCGGCATCGCGCCGAGCTCCGATTCGGGTCACTCGGGCACGCCCGAGGCACCCGCCGCTCTTGGAACAGCTCACCGCAGTCAGCCTGGGCGAGGTAATCGAGGAGGGCGCTCCGGTCGGAACAACTGCCTACCTTGAGCTCCTCTTTCAGGCTCTTGAGGATGGTGACATCACAGCGTCGGAAGCCGAAGCGCTCGAGGAGCTTCGGCTTGAGTTCGGCCTGACAATGGGAGACCTCGCCGCCGCTCACGACGCTTTGCTTCTCGCGCTCGCACACCGCGCCCTCGACGACGGGCATGTGTCTCACGAGGAGCGCCGCGAACTGAAGTCGATCGCGTCACTCCTCGGGGTAGCGGAGACGAAGGTCAAAGCTGTCCTGGACAAGGCGGACGCCGCGCGGCACGCACGATTGAGCGCGGGGCTCGGCCCGCTTCCCGACCCCTGGCCGCACGGCGCGCCACTCCGCGTTGGGGATCGCGTCGTCTTCACGGGATGCGACGACACCCAACGCGACCGGCTTGAACGGAGAGCCGAGGAACTGGGCGTGCGCGTATTGAGCTCAGTATCGAAGCTCACAGCTCTGCTGGTCACGGACGGCTCGTTCTCGGGCGGCAAGCTGGCGAAGTCACTCGAGCTCGGCACCAGGACGGTACACCCGGACGTGTTCGAAGTGCTCCTCATGCATCTGCAGCCCGCTGCGTCCGCGGCAAAGACGCCCAGAGCGAGCAGCCCGGTCATCGTCATTCAACCCGAAGCCACGAGATCATCGTCACCTTCGACCGCATCTGTCTCTCCGTCCTCGATACGCGCCTGGGCGGTCGCGAATGGCTATGAGGTGGGTGTCCGGGGTCGACTGCCGAAGCAGGTGCTTGACGCGTACGAAGAGTCGATTCGAAACTGATGCCGAACGACGTTTTCATCGCCGTCATCGGCGGTTCCGTAACGGTCGCGGTGGGCGTCCTGGCCGCGGCGGTCGCGCTCTGGGTGCATCACGCTACGGAAAGGAGCCGACGTCGGGACGCCGAGGTCGACCAGCAGCGCCTCATGGTCACACGGATGCTCGACACCATCGATCGTGCGATCCAAACCCGTATCACGCCGGCCTTCTTCCGACCTTGGCGGGACCCAAATGTCGACCTCATGCTTTCGTTGCCGCGATTGCTGCTTGAGCTCCCGATCGAGGATCTCGCGGTCGCCCAGTGGGCGGGCTCGCAGGTTCAGCGCGCCGCGGCGACGATCCGGCGGAAGCAGTTCATCGCGGATCAGCGGGATCGCGGCACGACTCATCTCGTGGCACCGCGGTGAGACCAGCGTCGCGTGGTTCCAGGAGCAGTTGAGGCGCGAGCCGTTCGATCCGCACTTCCGGCTCAGCAATCGAACACGTTGGGCCATCACGCTGCGCGACATCGTGGTGGGTGCAGGAAATCTCGGTGCCCTCGTCATCGCCGGCAAGGCACTCCGGAGCATCAACCGAGCCTAGAGTCGACATTCTCCCCAGACTTGGGACCGCCAGCCGAAGGAGCAAGGTCTCGTCGAAGGGACAACTTGCGGGACAGTCGCTGTTGGGCTGCGAGCAGTACAGATTCCCTTCCGGCGAGCCGGCCGGTGCAGGACGCGCGCGTCAGCCACCGCTCGGAGAGATAGGACGTCTCAACTCGTCAGCCGTTTCAGAGTCGTGTGCAAACGGCGGAAGGAGCAGGGCGATCGGGGTACCGTGCAGCGTCAGTGTGAAGGAGGCGCCTTGGGACACGCGCTCGCACCAGAGGTCGGGTGCAGCGACGACTACGTCCCACGGTAATGCCGGCCGGACGTCCTTCGCGTCTATCCAGATCACCTCCTGCAAGGCCACGTCAGCCTGACGTCCGTTGCAGATGGAACGAGCCGAGCAAGGCGAAGGCGAAGGCGAAGGCGAAGGCGAGATCGTGCGTGCTGGTCAACGAGGGTGCACGAGGCTCGTCGCGTCGATCCTGGAGCTGCCAGCATGGAATCGCTCGCCTACGAGCGATCGCGCTCGGGGAGGATGTCGATGACGTCCTGGACGTCGCCGCCGTCCTTCAGCCACCGCAGTGGTGTGACTCGGTCGCCATGCACGCGTAGGTCGTCCTGCGGCGTGTGCATGAAGCCGAGCACGCTGGCAGGGTGCATCGATCGAGGGATCCCCGCCACCAGATCGGCCAACCCGGGCACGGTGCGCTGATCCGCCCGGTCCCCATCGACGAACTGCCACGTCGGGAACCGCAGCAAAGAACCTGAACTGAAGGCGTAGAGCTGCCCCTTGACCGCGAGTTGCGCCACATCTGCACCGTCAATCTTCAGCAGCTCAGCAACTGCTCGGGGGCCGCAGGAAGCGACGATTGGCTCGAGCGCGGTTCGGTACTCGGAAATCTCGAGCTCGCCGCGAGCAACCTCCGCCTCGTTCTCAGCAAGCTCCTCGGCCGTCATCGACCCCGACTCGACTAAGACCCTCGCCTGTTCCGCAGTCATGGCACCTCCAACAGCCACACGGCCCTCGAGCAGCCCCGCCACCTCGCCGTAGACCGCCATTGAAGTTTCCTGGTCGCCGTGAAGGGCTTCGAGCAACGCGCGGAGAGTCTGCTCTGGCGCCGCTTCCGCGCCGCCCACTTCTGGCTGCGAGTTCGTCGCCGACAAGAGACCGAGGACGGCGAGGTTCACGCGGTGTACCCGACGCTCAGCGTCCTCACCAGTCGCGCGCAATGCGGCGGCTATGCCGTCCTCGGTCTCGCCACGAGCAACAGCCCAAGTACCCGAAGATCCTCATCGCCCAGGTCGGCAACTGGGGCGTGGAGCCATGGATCGCGAATCGTCTGCCATGGCGTTCCTCTGTTCGACAGCTAAGACATGAGCTGGGTTTCGAGAATCTCGATGAGCGTCTGCACGTCGCCGCCGCGCAGCAACCAGTCGACGGGGGACGCGGGCTCACCCTCGAGGCTCAGCCGCGCGCGGGGCGTGGTCATGAACCTGAGGATGCTCGCTGGGTGCATGCCATCGTCGAACGCCGGCGTGAGGCGGGAGAGGTGCGGCAGGACTGGCTGATCGTCGTCCTCGCAGAACTGCCAGGTGGGATACCGGAGTTCGTCATCCGCGACGAAAGCAAACAACTCCCCCACGGTCAGCATCCAAACGCGCCTGGCGCTCCCAATGCCAAGCCAGTCCTCGACCTCGAGGCTCGACATCGTCGCCACGAGCCCCGGTTGCCTGGAGCGAAACTGCATCGCATCGAGGTCACCGCGATTTACCGCCGCTTTCGCTCGCTCCCACGACTCGCGGGTGATGGTTTGCCCGTCGATCAGGGCGTCTTCCTCCTCGGGCGTCAGCTGCCTTCCAGCGCCGTCTCGTCGCAGTTGATGAACGGGACCGAAGTCGCGACCGCGCGCGTGGACGCCGGCGAGGCTCTGGTAGTCCGGGTCCCGCAGGCCCCCGCTTGGGCGCGCCTTACTGCTGAGCAGGCGTGATTGTTTCCACCAGCCGGAGGGTGCTTCCGCTCTCGCCGACCGTAGTGCGGCTTCGTCGACGACTCCCTCGGACGGAGTCCGACCAGACAGTGCGCTGAGCGCGACCCGAACTCGAGCTGTCACAACGCCGACACGACCTGTGGCGGGACGCTTCCGCAGGCGCGACGCTACCTCCTCATTCGCCCCCCCGAACTCCAAGGCCGCCCGAGCGAGCACCTCGGCGGGGAGCTGCTCTCCCGTCTTCCTCGCCAGGGCGACGCGAGCACGTGCCCGAGCAATCTGCAGCCGGGTCGCCATGTGCGTCTCCTCTCGGCTGCGCGTCGCGACGACAGGTACCAACGAGTGCGAAGGGGAACCTGGCTCCTGTCAGACGGTGTGAGTATTCTAAACCTCATGACGGACGTGGGAGTGGCGAACTTCCACGTCACCGCGCGCAACGGGCTCGCTGCGGATCTGTCCTGGGTCACAGGCATCGTCGTTCCCACGGGCGTCACGATCGAGTGCATCGATCTTGGTTGGCGGACCGATGTACAGGCCCGTCGGCTGGACGAGGAGGTGACCGTCGTCGGGGACCTCCGGACGAGTGAGCGGGTGATCCTCGCGTCGCCGGTCGATTCGCCGCTCGTGGAGTTCGCACTGCTCGTGATGGAACAGCGTTTGCGCGTGCCGTGGACCGGTCAGCGCCCCTTTGGGGAAACGCCGAGCGCGCTGCAGCTGCTTGCGGAGAGCACCGGAGCGAGGTGGCTGCCGCCGCTCGCCACCTAGACGGAACGGGAGCGCCCTCTACGGGCCGTCCGGTCGCGCCCAGAGATCGGCCTGCAACGCGAGTTCGAGGCGGGCGAGTGTCGCGAGGTCCGGCCAGGTCATGCCGAGTAGGAGGCGACGGAGCGCGTTCTGGTCGACGCCGGCCATCGTGGCCACGGAGCGGACGCTTCGCTCGCCGATCTCCGCTTTCAGTCGAACGACGAATTGCCGGACTGCCTCCGCAACGGGGTCCTTGGAGGGCCGGTCGGGCCAGGGCTCGGGTGCGAGTTCCGCGGGCGTGGCTCGCGGACGTCGGGTCATGGGATCAGGGTATCTCGTGGAGTCTTCTTGACGCTGCCGCGCTCGGGCCGCTGTATCTGGCGGCAGGTGAAGAGTCCGGATCGCATCAACGAATCGTTTGCTGCGAAGCCCTGGCTCCGGCGGCAGGTTTCCCGCGCGTTCGGCGGGCGGACATTTCGGGCAGCCTCGCGTCTTGAGGCGGTTCGGCACGGTCTCGAATGTGTCGTGCCCGTTGTGGCAGCGCCAGTGTCGCCGGGCGTTGCCTGGCAGTGTGACGATAGCTGGCCGGTTTCGCGTGCTCCAGTCGGAGACGATCTGTGGATATCGGGTGGCGACGTCGTTTACTCCAGGGAGCACCCATTTGTTGGTGCAGTATCCGCACTGGGGTTTCCGCACTCGAACGGCGGTGCCGCGTTGGAAGGTGTGTCCGTTCGGGCAGAGCCACCAGACCGGCTCGTGGTTGCCTTGGCCGATTTGCGTTGGGAGCAGATCGCCGTTCAGGAAGGGGTGCCACTGCGCGGCAAGGTCCGGGAATACGTCAGCGAACGAGTTGACGCCGGCCTTGATCTTCGATCGCTCGAACGCACAGGCGCGGCAACCTTGCCCCTCGACCGTTCGCTTCGCTACTTCGGTCTGCCATTCGTGTCCTTCGGCGCATAGCCACCACGCCTGGCTTCGGGTGTTGACGTAGACGTCCTCGGGGCGGCGCTTTCCGTTGCGCGTCGGATGCCACTGTTCGGCGATATCCGGGCGTTGCGACGCGAGGTCGTTCACCCCGGCGACGATTTGCCGCCCGCGACAGACGCCGCAACCGCCGCCGTCTGCCACGCTGCTCGCGGTGGAGTGGTACGAGTGCCCCTTGGGGCACAGCCACCAGAACTTGGCTCCGGAGTGTGGCAAGACGTGATCCGGAGCGATCGCGTTTCGCCCGAAGTCCCACCGGGCGAGCATGTCGGGTCGGACCGGGTCGATCCCAGTCTCCCCTGGCCAGGCCCTGCGGCCGGTGCAGTAGGGGCACCCGTTCGCCTCTGCTCGCGTTTGGCTGTTCACTGACGACCTGTAGGTGTGACCTGCGTCGCACCTCCACACGTACAGGTCGTCAGTTCCGAACAGAACGTCGCGAGGAGTGATGCCGTCGTTGAGGTCGTACGCCCAGTGCCGCGCGAGGTGCGGGTGGGTGATGTCGAGAGACGTGATGCCCGGTTCTGCTCGTCTCCGTGAGCAGAAACTGCAGCCCTCCCACCGCGACGTGTGGATGTCGTGCAGACCGAGAACGACGACGCTGAAGCGATGTCCGCGCGGGCAGATAAACGACGACTCGAAGCCGGCGCCCCTGGTGACGTCCTCGCGGAGGTAGGGCTCTTCGGCGGGCGCAAGGCTCCGGAGGAGGAAGTCCTGCCAGCGGCGTCGAGCGCAAGTCCGGAGCTGCTCGTTGTACCGCGTGAATGGTTGCAGCGGACCGACGAACGGCTTATCGACGGACGGTGCCACATCGAAATGCTGATCCCACTGGCAGTCGCGCTGGAGGTCTCCAAGCTGCGCCCGGCGATAGAACGCGATGGGACGGATGAGGAGCCACACGCCGTCGACGACGACGGCATCATCATGCCCGACGGCAGCGATGACGCATTGTCGAAGTCGGTCGTACGCCGTAGGAAACGGCGTCGATGGCGCCGTCACGTAGTGAAGATTGCCCGCGTGCAGGAGTTCGGACCAGATCCGCACCGCGAGGAGGAACAGCTCGGCCGCAGGAAGACGAACGTCCCGTGCTATGGAGGATCTTCTTACGACGGCGATCAGTTCCGCCGTCGTGGCGACGCTGATTGATCCGCGGCCGCGCAAGTGCCGCCAGCGGGTGTGGGCACGGACGACGGCATCGCGCACGACCGATTGCGCTGCGGTGGGAGTGTACGGGCCGACCCAGAGCCGGTGTTGTTCGCACACGAAGCCGTCGGCGTGCGGATGCTGAGCGATGACCGCACCGCGAGCGCACACGCGACACTCGAATTGCTCCGCCATGCCGAGCAGACATCGGGCGCACCAATGGTCGCGGCGCCCCGCCGTGGACCGTTCGCCGAACTCTTCGAAGCGCGTCCGCGGTACACCGCTCAACGCGTCGATGAGCAGCCTCGGCCCGTCGCGCTTCCGGCCTTGGCGGGACGCCCAGAATCTGAGGCTGCCCTCGGCAGCGGATCCGACGAAGTTCGCGTCGAGCAACCGCCGGAGGTAGCTGTCCGCAGTCTCGTGACGTCCGATCCTCACGTGTATCGGGAGAAGAGCCGGCCTCTGTCGCATGAGAGTCCCCTCCTGACTTATCGCCGTGCGTGCTGTACTTCCGCATCGACCGGGAGGATCGCTGCTTCGAAGTCGTCCTGCGTCAGCACCTCGTCCGCTGCCCGGTGCTCGTCGCTGAGCTTCAGCCCCACGGCCTGGAGGAACAGCGAATTCAGCACGCCGATCGAGCCGCCGGTGCGCTTCAGGAGAAACGCGCTCGATACCTCAACCCGTCCGAAGAGATGGCTCCGAGCGATGAATCCGGCGACGATTCGGTCCCACTCGGCACGGTCTGCTGCCGTGAAGGGAGCGACGCGGAACATTGAGTATCTCCCGCCGATGGATTTGCCGCGCACCCCGTCGTTGATGATGCCGCTGCGATCCAGATCGATTCCGGCGCAGACGAGCGTGCACGGGAGGAGGTCACCGAGGTCTTTCAGAGCGTCGTTAGTCGCTTCGTTCGATCGGAGCCCTTTCTCGAGACGATGGAACTCGTCCACCATGATCACCTGTGTTCGCAGCGCTTCGAGCGCCGGGACGAGCTGCATCCTGATGACCTCGGCCGTGTCCCTCGCCGCGTAGGGAAGGTGCACGCTGGCAGCGATCCGCTCGAGCATCGTCTTCGGCGTTGCTTGCGGCGGCACCGAAACGTACACAACCGGAAGCGCGCCGCTTGCCAAGAGGTCCGGCTGTTCGAGGGCGTACCGGCGGATTGTCCAACCGGCGATCGCACGAAGCGCTGTCGACTTACCCAGGCCCGCGTCCCCGGAGAGAAGTATCCCGTACCGCCCGTCCTTGGGGTACTGATTGACGAGCATCGTCCGCTTCACGGCTATCGCCAGCTTCCGCAGAGCGACGGTATCGACGATGAAGTCGCTCATGAACAGGAAGCGCTCGCTGTCGTATTGGTCGCGCTCGTCGGATGAGCCGGCGTCGTATCCCGCTGCGCTCCAGGCAGGAGCGGCGGGGGTCACGGCCAGCCGCTTGTTCAGGGACAGCGCGTCGGTCATCCAACTCGCGGTGTGGGAAGTGAACAGCCGAAGCATCAGTCCTCCTCCGAGTCGAATCGGCGACCGATGCCAGCGAGCGTCCCCGCCGAAGGCTGTGCCGCGGCCTCCGATACGAACTGGTTCGCCGAAGGTTCGCGTTCCGCTGGGGTCTCGACGTCATGAAACGGCGGTGTTCCTGCGGCGACGCGCTGTTGCAGGGCGAAACTTTCGCGTGATGCTTGTGTTTCGGTGGCGATTCGGTCCTCGTGCGCCGCTTTCCCGACGGCAACGATCGCTTTCGTGGTTCGACGGCCAGCTTTCGCGCTCAAAGGGGGGTTGGACGCGGCATTGTGCCGGGTTCGCGCGCCGATGAGATCCCGGAACGGTTGCGCGGCCGGGGCAGCATTTCGTAGATCGCATTCGATCCAGGAGCCGTCGTCGGGGTTCTGCACCCAGACCGCTGATCGGTCGTAGGGATCAAACCGGACCGGCCACGTGCTTGTGTGCCCAGCGTTCCGGGACGGCATTCGGCGCAGCGGCGTCAGCAGCGGCGAGTCGTACTTGCCATACCCAATCTCGATACCGTCGCTTCGAATGGTCCGATTCTTAATCGGCAAGAGATCGATGTAGTCGTCTCGTGAAAACGGCAGCGGAATGTCGGCTCCCACGTCCTGGTAGGCCATGAATGCTGCATTCGGCGAGATTGGTATCTGTGGATTCAATGGATCGCGCAGGCCAGTGTGTGTTCGTCGCTGGTACACGAAAGTAACCCACACCTCAAATAATGCGATCACTTCATCGATGCGGAGCAGGTCCTCGTCAGCGGTCGCTCGCCCCCGATTCTCGACGGAATTCCCAACATAGCCAGGCATGTATTGACAAAATCCCGTGTCGATTGTTCCCCAGAATCGCTCCTCGTCTGCCTTGTCGTCAGGCGAGTACGTGGCCGCCTCGGTGAGGCTCACCTCGCTCTTGGCACAAGCCGCGCGGAACGATGCGCTCTTAAAATCTGGCCCGTTGTCGCACATGATTCGTTGTGGCCGAATGAACGGCCGAGCTGCAACGCTCGCGTCGAGGTCCGCACGACTGAGGTACTGCGCCCACGGAGCACCGATCCGCTCGAGGATATGATCAGGGAAGGACGAGTGCGGCCGGTTCTGCAAAGGCACCAAGGCGCGTGCGAGCAGCAGTACGTGGTCATAGCCCTTCGCTGCCACTACAGTCGCACCCTCCGCCGCAATCGACCGAGTGCACTTGTCGATCATCGTCGTCAGACACAGGCGCCGACGGTGACCGAAGAAATCCAGCGCCTCGATATTCGCCGGCGAGGAATCAATCTGCACCTCCAGCCCAGGCGCCCACGCTTCGCGCGATTCGAACTCCCTGTCCGGCGAGTTCGCAGCGGTTCGCCGCGATCGGGCGCTCTCGAGGGTGTACTTCCCGCTCGTCAACGCGCGGATATCTCTCCGCGTCTGACTCTCAGACTTGACCTGCGACAGGATCCCGCCGCGCGCGCACAGATCTTCGAAGTCGTCGTAGAGGCGGCCGAACGTGCCGGTGGCGCGGTTCGTCTCCGCGTCGATGATTTTTTCGTAGGCTTCTCGCAGTTTAGGGGTCGCGACAACTCCGCCGCTTGGCCGCGTTTGCCGACGGTCGATGAGCCCGGCGACACCGGCCTCTCGGTATTGATGGATCCAGTTGTCGATCGTGCTGCACGAAATACGCAGCTCATCAGCTTTCGCTCGCTTCCGTTCGCCCAGCGTCGTCCGAGTCGCGTCAAACAACTGTGTCATCGGGCCATCCGCTCGAGATGAGCCGTCGAGGACCTCGAGGACGTGCCTCTCTCGCCAGAGGGCGTTCTTCTTGGCCGCCGCGGTGACGAGGCCGAGCTCACGGTACGAGACCTGCGCCTTCTCCAGCGGCTCAACCAGTAGCTCGCTGAGCGAGCCGGCGCTCACGATCTCGGTGACGAGATTGGCCTCATCCCGAAGCTTGAAGCGCAACCCATCGTAGGCAACGATGGTCCGATCACCTTCGGTTGTCTGGAGAACCTGGCCGACGCGGACAATGTTCATTGCAGCCTCCAGAGGGGACTATCAGTTGACATCGGTTCCGAGAGGTCGAAACCGATCTCCCGTCGCCAGATCATGTTGTAGAGCTGCCCGAGCAACGGCGATTGGCTCCCGGGGTGACGATTCGCCACCTCGCCGAGCGTCGCGCCGCGACCGGCGAAACCGAGGATCTCGTCGCGGTTCTCTAGGGTCGGCACGTAGCTTCGATGCCGGAATCGAGAAAGCCATTCGAGGTTCGAAACCTGCACCCCATTCAGTCCCGCGAACAGGCGGAACGTCCAGCCGACGCATTGACACAGGTCGAACGTTTTCTCGAACTGCGAGGGATCCTCTTCGATTTTGTCCGCGCGGTGCACGTCGACGATGGCCTGCTCCGCACGCTTCGTGAGGCACATGAAGTCCGGAAAATGCGCGGTCCCATCTCCGAAAGTGATGAGCATCGGTTGCGCCACGATCGCCGCGATGTCATCGGCGAAGTCGAGGTACATGAGCGCCAGGTATTCGAGCATCGTCTCATGCCAAACGAGCTGCCCAGTTTGAGACATCCAGTAGAAGCCTTGGTGGGTCTTTTCGTTCGGGACTTTCCATTTCTTGTCCCTCGCCTGGCGGGCCTCGTACAGGCGTTCGGATAGCAGTGCGGGCGTCGGCGCGGCGCGGCGGACAGCACCATCGGGCGTGATCCAGGTTAAGAGCGCGTTGGTGCGCTTCCGTGCAAGAGTCAGTTCCTGCTGCGGTAGAGGCATGGTCTCGCCCTCCAATTGGGCCAGCTTGCGACTTCGCTGTCGCGGCAGCTGTCGCGAACCGATGAGCGCGAGTGTGGGCCCGAAGGCCCGCGTCGTCAACAGGTAGAGAGCTGCGCTCGCGAGCACGGGGACGCATGTCGCTATTGACATACCTTGGCGCCTTGCGGCGAATGCTCGTAAACGAGCATAAAATAATGTTGCAGAGCGGAACAGCGGCTGACACAAGTACCGCGAACGGACCTTGCGGTCTTCAGGGATTGGCGTGGGCTATCCTTTTTGCGCGATTCGGGACCGCGGGCAAACCTGCTGGCGCGTGCCAAGGGCTCCTGATAGTGAGCATCAGCCGGTCGAGGTATCAGAGGAGGGCGTGGAGTGGCTGGGTCTGCCCCGAGTTTGGTTGACGTCGGGGGTTGTAGCGATTATGCCGCGCTGGCGGTGGTGTAGATTATCTCAAACTCGACCAGGGTCAGTTCCCCGAGGGCGCGTTGTCGGCGCCGTCGGTTGTACTTCGTCTCGATCCAAGTCACGATCGCGAGGCGGAGTCCTCGCGGGTGTCCCACCGGCGGGTGTTCAGCACGTTCTTCTGCAGCAGCGCGAAGAAGCTAGCGGCGTGGGGATCGAAATCGCGTTCGGGACCGACGCCATCGCATGTGCTGCAGTTCTCGCGGCACTCACCGTGCACACCGTGCACGTCACGTCGGGTCGCCATCAGGCGGACCGACGGGCGGCCAGCTGATCGCGCGACAGCACAACGCATCTCAGTCGAAACTCACAACGCAGGAGGATCCACTGACGGCGATCGCGGAGCTGCCTCCGCCCGCGGCACCGGTCAAGCCTTGTAGTCCTCGAACTCCCACACGCCCAGTCGGCTGAGCTTGTTGCTGACCTCCTGCCAGTCACGTCCCTCCACCTCCGTGAAGAGCCGATTGATGAAGGACCGGATCTGGTGCGAGTCCCACGTGGCGACAACCACCATGTGACGCTCCTGCAGCAGACCCCAGGAATGTGCCAGAGCGTTTCAATGGGCCGCAGTTGCGGCCGCTGGCGTTCCTCGGCGACATCAGCCGGGAGGGTGGGATCAGCAGCCCCGCGTCGCTGCTGCGCAATCCCGCCGTAACGCAGGTGCTGTTCAACGTGCTGCTCTTCGTTCCGCTCGGCATAATCGTGCGGTACTTCTTCGTCCGCGGGCGACTCCTGACCGGTGTGGCCGGGGTGGCCCTCGCCGGCCTGGGTGTATCGCTGCTCATCGAGTTCACGCAAATCACCGGGGACTGGGTCCTCTACCCCTGCGCATATCGCCTGTTCGACGTGGATGACCTCGCCGCGAACACTGCCGGGGCGCTGCTCGGCGGGTTCGCCGCCCCGGTGCTCGCACTGATCCCCTGCCAACACCGCGACGACGTCCCCAGCAGTCCTCGCCCCGTCACCGCAGGGCGACGATTGCTCGGCATGCTGTGCGACGTGCTTGCGATCTGGCTGCTCGGAGCAACCCTCGTGGTCCTGCTGAACCTTGCCGTGCTGACACTCGACGGTGACCTGCAATCCCCCGCAGTCACGGCCTGGAGAGCCACCCTTAGTTTTGTGCCGGCGCTCGTGCAGCTCGTCCTCGTCCTGAGCACCGGAAGAACACTCGGCGAGGTTGTGGTCCGGCTCCGACCCGTTGGCACGCCCGCACTGTGGCAGGGCTTCGTACGTTGGGCGCTCGGTGTCGGCGGATGGTCGGTCCTCACCCAGACCGGTTCCGGTCTCGCAGGAACGCTCGCTACGGCCCTGGCCGTCGCCGCCATCAGCAGCGTCTGGACCACCCAACACCGCCGCGGCTTCGCCTACTTCGCTACGCGCATGCAGATCGAGGACGACCGGACCAGTCTCTTGCAACTTTGACCAGTCGGTTGCGACGAGATCGACAGCAAACAGTTCCGATCACCGCGCCGGCTCGCAGCACGGGTCGATCATCGCCCGCCTTGCTCGCCTCCCGTTGGAGGATCGGCTTGCGGAGTCAGTCGGTGTAGCCGCGCGACTGCTTCCAGCGTGCTGCCCACTCATGCTGAGCCGCGAACACCTCGCCAAAAGCCACCGATGTGTTCCACCGCCCAACTTCACAGCCCATACTTCGAGAAGTGTCACGGCCAGGGAACGAAACCCTCTGCGGCAACCTTCCATCCAGACGCAGGGAAGCCGTCGGACGGATGTTCCGCAGCGGTCACCATCAGTGACACGGCGGCCAGGAGGGCACCATTTGAGGGCAAATAGATCGGCAGGATACCGCCGATCTGAGGCCCGTGGCCGACAAGCGTCAGAGAATTGCGGGGTTCATTTTGCAGCAGGACGTTCATGGCGACGTCTGGACGACCAAGTCGTGTCGCGGTCATGGCCATCATCGGGTAGTCCCACCCCCATGCGGTCGGCCAATCCCAATGTGCCAGCACGTCTTGGAGGGTCGATTCCATCAGATCCCGGCGAACAAGCGGCGTTGAGGGCACCATCCCGAGTGCACCAAGCAGTGCGGGGTGGTCATCGCGACGGGTCTCGCTACTCGTTCCGACGGGAACGTACTTCCCGTTCTGAACTCGTGGTTTGACCAGTCGACGCTGCGCGTCGGACCAGTGTGGTTCCCGGCCGATGTCCTGGCGTTCTCGCCACCGTTGCGCGATCTCCAGTCCCCACCACCAATAGGCGAGTTCGAACGTTGGATCCGCCGTCGTCTTCGCGTCGTAGAACTCCTGGGCGGGCATGACCGGCGAGCCGAGGTGAAGTTCGCCGTTGTTGTCCGTCGGAAATGCCGCCATGAAGGTCGCTGTGTCGTGCACGACTTCTGCGAACCTGGAAAGGAGCCGCAGCTGCTCGTCCGCGGGAGATGCGCGGTACGCCAGTTCCAACAGGTAGAGGACATGGGGTTGCTGCCAGATGAGCAGCGGGCCGGTGGGATCTGGGCTTTCCCGTCCGTCTGGGCCGACCTGCTTCGGCCACCGTGCGCCAGGGAGGCCTTGCTCTGCAGCGATCCCGCGCGCCACGTCGAGGACGTCGCGATACCAGTCGAGGCTCGGGGTGAGCAGCTCGGGACGTCCCCATGCCGCGAAGTGCGCGGCATGCCAGAAGTGCATTTCGAGGTGGAATTTCCCTGACCAGGAGTTTGTCACGAAGCCGGTCTCCTGGGGCGGCAGCATCCCTGCTGAGTGCACCCGGGTGAGGTACTGCGACAGGATGAGCCGCCGTTCGAGTTCGGACGCACGCGGATCATCACTGCCGGCAAGGTCCAGGGCCGCACCGGAACCCCAGAACTGTTTCCAGGCGCTGGTAGCAGCGGACTTCACTTCTGCGAACGATCGCGGTGGAGTCAATGAGTCAGCGGATCCTTCTACTGCTGGGTGGAACGTTGCGACGAGTTCGAAGACATCGTGCTCGGCCTCGATCAGGACGACGTGCGGCCTATTGCTTGCTATGACGCGGCCTCCGTTGAGGCGCAGCAGCACGCTGTATCGGTCCTCGTCGACGGTTCGGTCAATTCGGATGGCCCCTTCGCCGTCGTCCTTCACTGTCGTCTGGTGGCGGTCCTCGGCGCCCCAGTCGCTGGTTTGGAAGAACCCGCTGTGGGGATAGGGGAACGCGATCCGGATCTTTGCGCGACCATCACGGAGAGCGTCTCCTCGTACCCGGAACGCGACTGTTGCGGTGTCCATCGCTGCGACGGTTTCCACCGTGATTCGGCTGCCGTCGTACACGAATGAACTGGTGATGATGCCCCGCCACAGATCGAGCCTCTGACGCGGCTCCTTTAGGGCATGCGGGTCCTCAAGTGGCGGCGCGTCCGGTGACGACCGAAGCTCGAACCCGATACGGCCGAGGTCCATCCGCTGCGGGTTGGTGTGCAACCACTCACCTGCGCGCTCGTCCTCAGGAACCTGCCCCCGCGATGCGGCTTGCAGGTCAAACCGGTCCGGGTACCGCACCGGACCGCGAGCGGTGTCGTACTCGCTCATCGCATCGTTCAGAACGTAGCCTTCAGGATTGGGCATCGTGTGCCATCCCCAGTTCGACATCGTCGCCGTGTTGACCGCGACACCACCGGACATCACCGCCGCTGTCGGATCGTGGAATGCAGTGAAGGTCTGCATGCCAGTGATGTCAGCGGTGTAGGCGAAGTCTCCGTTGCCGACACTCAGCACATGCTCCGCGTGTGGTGCTGTGAGCGTCGGCATATGGCGGTCGACGACGGCGCGACGGTTGATCCTCATTCGACGACTTCCAGCGAGGTGGTCAGTGCCGCGTCTGCGCTCCCGCCGACCCACAGGTCGAGCAGGGTGGCGTCTTGCACGACGTCGCGCGTCTCGTCGCTCCAGTAGCGGAGCTGCTCGGGACCGAGAGGGAACGTGAGGGTGTGCTGTTCCCCCGCTTCGAGCGTGACCCGCTGGAAACCTTGCAGCTGCCGGACGGGTCTGCTCGACTTGCCGTACCGCTGATGGACGTACAGCTGCACGACGTCGTCGGCTGCACGGTCGCCTGTGTTCCTGACCGTGACACTTACAGTCGCTTGATGTCCGAGCCGCAGCTGTTCGCGGTCGACGTGGAGGTCCTCGTACTCAAAGCCCGAGTAACTGAGGCCGTACCCGAACGGGAATAGTGGCGTGCTTTCCTCGAGGAAGTACCGGCTCCCCTGCTCGTCCGGCTCGAACGTGCGCTGGTGCGAGTACACCATCGGGACCTGTCCGACGTGACGGGGCCAGGTGAACGGAAGACGCCCCGCAGGTGAGACGTCTCCGAACAGGGTGGCTGCGACGGCATCTCCGCCTCGGGTACCGGGGTACCAAACCTGCATGATCGCAGGAACATTCTCTGCTGCCCAACGCAGGTCCAGCGGTCGTCCGGACATCACCAGCAACACCGTGGGAGTGCCGGTCGCGACGATGCGCTGGAGTTGCTCGAGCTGACGCCCCGGCAGGTCGAGGGTGTCGGTCGATGATTTCTCCCCGATCTGGTTCTGCCGTTGACCGACCACGACGATGGCGACGTCAGCTCCGGCCGCTGCTGCGACCGCTTCTGCGGTCGCAGAAGCGTCATCGTGATCGTCCGCCGTGCGTTCGATGGTGGAGTCCATCCGGTCGAACATGGACGGGAACACCCGCTCAGGGATCCCCGCACCAGCAGCCCAGACAACTTCACTCCCCGCCCCAACTCGAGTCCGGATTCCGTCCAGGATGGTGACTGTCTCGGTCGTGTCGTGGTCGAACATCCACGGGCCCAACGTGTCACGCTGGCTTGCTGCGAGCTGTCCGATGACCGCGATGGAGCCCAGATTCTGCGCGTCGAGCGGGAGCACCTGTTCCTCATTTCGCAGCAGCACGAAGGTCCGCTCCGCTGCTGCTCGTGCGGCGTTGCGATGTTCCGTCGCTGCCAGGACGGAACCTGCTGCTGACTCATCGACGAAGGGGTGCTCGAACAGGCCGAGACGGAACTTCGCGGTGAGAACTCGACGGACTGCCGCGTCGATGGTTTCCTCGGTGACAGTCCCCGCGGCTACGGCTGCGGGCAACTCAGCGTAGGCGGGGTTGACGGTGCACATCTCCATGTCCAGGCCCGCGGTCAGCGCCCGTGCCGCAGCGTCGGTCATGTCCCGTGCGAAGCGCTGTGTCAGCAGTGAGCGGACCGCGTTCGCATCGCTGACCGTGAAGCCGGCGAAGCCCAGCTCATCGCGGAGCAGGTCACGGAGGATCCTACGGTTCGCGGACGCCGGAACCCCATTCAGATCCATGTACGCGCTCATCACGTTCCCAGCTCCGGCCTCGATTGCTGCCCGGAACGGCGGCAGGTACACGTTTCGCAGGTCAGCCTCCGACACCTCGGCGTCGTCGTAGTCCCGCCCTCCCCGCGCTGCTCCGTATCCGATGAAGTGCTTTGGGCCGGCGAGCACCGACTCGCGCCCGAACTCCCCCTGGAACCCGCGGACCTGAGCAGCGGCAATCGCAGCTCCGAGGACAGGATCCTCCCCTGACCCCTCGATGATGCGCCCCCACCGAGGGTCACGGGCGATGTCCACCATGGGCGCGAACGTCCAATGGATGCCAACCGCGCGTGCCTCTTTCGCAGCGATGACCTGCGCCGACTCGACAAGCTCCGGAGACCAGGACGCAGCCATAGCGATCGGCACCGGGAACGCCGTCCGAAGGCCGTGCACCACGTCGAACCCCATCAGGAGCGGGATCCCCAGGCGTGTCTCATCGACCGCCCGATGCTGCAGCCGATTCGCTAGCGCGGGGTCCGTGACGAACAGCACAGATCCGGCGGCACCGGCCGACACTGCAGCTTCGACGGCTCGCGGCTGGTCGAGGTAGGCGCGGTGCTCCGGGGGAAGGGACTCAATGTCGAAGTCGTCGGGGAGCTCGCCTCCACCGAGATAGAAGTACTGCGCCAGCTGACCTGTTTTTTCCAGCAGAGTCATGCGGTCAAGCAGATCGGTGACGCGGTCTTCGACAGAGAGGGAATCGTCGAGGTACAGCGGTCGGTCCATGAGTGGTGCTCCTGGTCGTTCAGTCGGTGGTGCGGATCCAGTGCGCGATGCGCTCAATCGAATGCATGGCTGCCGGAATGGTCGGGTCGTTCAGATAGCCGTGCTTCGTATTCGGCTCACGCACCAGAGTCACGTCGACTCCGGCGGCGGCGAGCTCTCCGGCGAACGCCTGCCCGGAGGACCGGATTGCGTCGGCTGAGGCCGTCACTATGAAGGTCGATGGGAAGCCGTTCAGATCGCCGCCGCCCGGGAACGCGAGCGAGGATCGAAGGTCCTTGGGGTTGTCCACCGCGTTTGCGTTGAGACGCGCGACCACCTCTGGGGCAAGACGTTCCATCTCGGGGACAGTTGCGAACTCCACGGCGAGCTCCGGTGTCATCTCGGGAAGGACTGCATGCAGCACTGGGTAGGCGAGAACCAGCCCCGCAGGGCTGGTTGTTCCGGCGATCCGAGCGCGCACGACGGAGCCGGCAGCCAACGCACCGCCAGCGCTTGCCCCGCCAAGGAACCACCGCATCGACCGTGACCGGTGGCTGGTGGTCAGGCGCTCCAGCACGGCAGCGACCTCGTCCCAGGCAACCGGGAACCGTGATCCGGTCGGGTTCGGCGGCAGGAACTTTGCGATCCATTCCGGTGTCGGTGCCAGCTGATAGTCGACCGCAACGACCGTGATTCCGTGGCTCGCCAGTTGGTGGGCAACCCAATCGCTCTCGGCCATGTCCAGGTCTCCGCCGATGAAAGCACCACCGTGTGCCCAGACGATCCCGTCACCGGAGGGGCTCTGCGGGCGGTATTCCCGGATGGGAAGTGGTCCGTGTGGTCCGACGAGCACCCGGTTCTCGACTGCGACGCCGCCTGCATCGTCAACGCTGCTCCTCAAACGCGGACCTCCCCGCTGTCAACCGCTGCGAGCGGGGCGGTGCCAGCACTGGACGCTGCCGTCCCTGCCGTAAACCGAACTGTTGTGGGTTGAGCACCATCGGCGCTGACGGTCACTGTCACAACTCCGGCGCCGACAGGTCGGACGATGACCAGTGCACGGCCGTCGAAGGTGGTGTGGGACGCGCCGTCGTACCGCTCCGCATTGTCTGGGCGGGCGCTTCCCACTGCGGCAAGCACGCCCGGTCCGGACAGGCTGACCTGCACGGCGCGGTCATCGTCGTGCAGAAGGTTCCCGTCCTGGTCTTCGAGGGTGACGGGGATGAATACCAGGTCCGACCCGTCGCTGTCGGCGACGTTCCGTTCGGGGCGAGCCGCGCACATCACCGGACCGGTCGCGGAGCGGAGGGTGGTGTGGGCGCGCGCGCTGCCGCGGACGTAGTCGGTCGCGACGAGCTCGCCGGGTTCGACATCAACTTCGAATGTCGCGCGGAATGCGTTGTCCCGTCCAGCCGGCGCACGTCCGACGGTGCGTCCGTTAAGCGTGAGTTCGACTTCATCCGCGTCGCTGTACACCTCCACGACGGTCCGCGCTCCGTTATGCGCAGCCCAGCTCCACCCGGCGACAGTGTCGGACCACGACCATTGGCCAGCGAACGCGGGCCGTCCGACAGTGTCGGGACGCTGCACTGCAATGTACGGCTCGTGCCGGAGACCGAAAACGATCTCCCGGTAGTACGACACCGGCCGTCGATGACCAGTGATGTCGACGTCGCCGGTCCACGCGGTCAGCCACGGGAACGGTGCCGCAAACGACGGCGTGGCACCGTCGTCCAAGTAGGTGATCCGGCCAGCACCGGCCTCTCCGAGGTAATCCCAACCGGTCCAGGTGAAGTCTCCGATGACGTGGGAGTGCTCTTCCACCAGGCGCCAATTCACGTCGATGTGCGACGGGAACGTTTCCGTTCCGACGATGACTCGATTCGGGAACAGTTCCTTGTCGAGGGCGTACCGGGCGTCGCCGTAGTTCATCCCGGCGACGTCAAGGACCGAGAACGCCTCGGACGTGCGGGCAGTCACCGCTGGTGATGCGCTGACCTGGTTCATGAAGTCGCCGACATTCATGGCACCGTTGATGCCGCCGTCAGCTGCGGCTGACGCTGTCTGGTCTTGCATCATCTTTGCGCTTTCGTCGATCGCTGCGACGAAACCGTTGACGCCGTTGGTCACGTATCGAGTGTCGTCGAGCTGGCGGACCTTCTCCGCGAGAGCTCGCGCCCAACCGGTTCCGAGCCGGTCACCGTTCTCCGGGTTCTCATTGCCGATGGAGTAAAACACGACGGACGGATGATTACGGTCCTTCGTGACCATCGACACGATGTCACGCTCCCACCACTCGGGGAACGCTAGTGAATAGTCGTTTGTCGACTTCGACACGGTCCAAACGTCGCTGAGTTCGTCCATGACGAGCATCCCGAGCCTGTCGCAGGCGTCGAGCATCGCTTCGCTCATTGGGTTGTGCGCGCTCCGGACTGCGTTGAAGCCGGCTTCCTTGAGGATCCGGATGCGTCGTTCCTCGGCGGCGGGTACTGCGGCTGCGCCGAGGAGACCGTTGTCGGAGTGGATGCATGCGCCACGCAGCTTCACGGCCGCACCGTTGATGCGGAGTCCGTTTCGGGGGTCGAGCTGCAGGGTGCGGATCCCGAACGTTGTCTCGGTTTCGTCGACAACGTCGAGGACATCCTCGAGGACCGAACGTGCGCGATAGAGCGCCGGGTTGTTGATGTCCCAGCGCGTCGGCCGTTCAACGTACAACCGCTGTCGAACTGTAGCCACCGCCCCGGCGCGCACGGTTACCAATGCGGTGTCCTCGGCGGCGACGTCTCCGGACGGTGAGGCGATGCTGGTGTGCACCGTGAGTGTGGTTGTGCCGGCTGATTCGTTTGCGACGTCGGTCGCGATCTCGACGACAGCACGCTCGTCATCGACGTCGGGTGTCGTGATGCGCGGTCCTTCCACCGCAAGATGAGCGAGGTTCGTCAGGTGCAAGCGAACATCGCGGTGCAGTCCAGCGCCCGTGTACCAGCGTGCATCCTCGTGAGCTCGAACCTCCACGGAGATCGTGTTGTCCTCGCCGTAACGGAGGAACGGGTCGAGTGGCACGAAGAAGGTGGCGTACCCATTCGGCCGCTGTGCGGCAAACGCACCATTGACGAAGACCACGGCATCTCGGTACGCGCCCTGAAACTCGATTGTGACCCGCTTCCCCCGGTAGGACTCAGGCACCGGGAAGGTCTTCGCGTAGGTGAACGCGCCGCCCGGGTAGAACCCGGAGTGTGCTCCTTCACCGTGTTCAGCTGAACGTTCCGCGGCGAACAGGGCGTCATGCGGCAGGGTGATGTCCTCGCCACCGCCGCCAGCTCCCTGCAACGCCGCGTAGATGCTGATCTTCGGCCCAACGGTCCAGCCGTGGTCGAAAGACTCGGTGGTCATGCGTTCTCCTTGGCGGGCATGGTGTTTCCGAGACGGATCGGAATGATGGCGAGCGCGCCGAGAACTGCAAAGGCCCCCGCGGCGATGTAGACCCAGCCGTACTCGCCACCGAACAGGGAGAGAACAACTGCCGCAAGAAGCGGGCCGAATGCCTGCGGAACCTGGTTACCCAGGCTGAAGATTGCAAGGTACCGGCCGTTCTCACCCTCCCGGGGCATAACGTCAAGGCCTGTTGCCTGATCGACTGCGCCGTAGACTCCGATTGCGAACGAGCTCAGCAGGGCAGCTACCACATACTGTGGGATGGAGTTCATCGTGGCGATCAGAACCATCGCGGAGGCGAGCAGTAGCGCGCTCACGATGAGGAACGGCTTGCGACGGCCAAGCTTGTCGGAAAGCCACCCGGAGCCGACCGCGCCGAGGATTGCGGTGACGACACCGCCGAGGCCGACCGCCGCCGAGAGTGCCCCAACTTGAGCGGCATCCAGCCCGAGCCGCGAACTGAGCAGGTACACCGTGTACAGGCCAAAGAACGACAAGGCTAGGAACACCATCGCTCGACTGAGGACGACCCAACCAAGGTTGGGGTATCGGCGCGGGTTGAACCAGTAGCCGCTCAGAAGTGCCTTGACGTTCACGGCCGGCGGCGTGACGGCGAGCCGCTTGTCCTTCATGACGGAAAAGAAGATGATGCCGCCGATGAACGCGAGCGCCCCGGGGATGAGGAACATCGCAGCGGGCATCGATGCGGTCGAGGCTGCAAGAGCGGTACCGACCACCGGGGCGATCTGCGTCATCGCACCGTTGATCCCCATCACCTTGCCTCGCTGCACTTCCGGCAACGTGTCACCAAGGTGAGTGACGATCATCGCTGCGACCATCGTGTAGCCGACGAAGGAAATCGTCCATCCCACGATGACCATCGGAACGGTGGCACCGAGGCCGAGCACGACGGCGCCCCCTGCGCCGACGATCGTTCCCGCTAGCAACCAGGGACGCCGTCGGCCGAGCCGAGAACGAGTCCTGTCACTCAGGACACCGAGCAGGGGCGCGACGAAGAGCACCAGGATGCCGGGCATGCTCAGCGCGAACGCCAACACGTTGTCTCGGCCGTTCGGGTCGACTTGAGCGATGCGGACTGCCAGCGAGTACCCCAGCGGGGCGATCCACGCCAGATAGAGCGTGAACTGCGCGACGAACATCGGAAGCAACTGACGCTTCTTCAGACGCACGGTTCCAGGGCCACTGTGAAGTGACTGACTGATGTCCTCCGATCCGAAAGCGGCCGGGGCCTGTTGGGTGACGGGCACTTCCACGCCCACTTCCGATCCCGCGGCCGCATCTCCGTGGCGATTGTGAATCGACATACCTGAAACTCCGTTGTTTGAGGGAGCACGCAACGTTCAGTGTCACGTGACACTGAGCAGTATGCGTGGCGCTGCACGGTTACGCAAGCCCGGCTCTCGTGTGGGTAGTGTCGCGCGACACCTTGTTCAAGTCGCTCCGGAGTCTGGGAAGATGGGGCTATGTCCACTTCCGAGGTCATCCGCCCCGCAACGAGCATCGACGTGGCGCGGCTCGCGGGTGTCTCGCGGACGACGGTGAGCCGCATCCTCCGAGGCGACGAATCCGCGTTCCCTGAGGCAACCCGCCGTCGGGTGCACGAGGCGGCGGCGCGCCTGGATTACCGGCCATCGTCTGCGGGGCGCTCCCTGGTGAGCGGCCGCAGCGACACCATCGTGGTCCTGCTGCCGAATTCACAGTTCGGGAGCAACTTGCAGGAAGCGGTCGACGAAGTCGCACAGCAGACTCGCCCCTACGGAGGCAACGTGGTCGTCCGCTTTGCTGGGTCGGACCTCGCCGCGACGATGAGCGCCGTGCAGGCGCTCCGGCCGCTGGCGGTACTCGACTTTGGCGTACTTCGCCCCTCGGAAGCGGACCGACTGCGGGACTCCGGTTTGATCGTGGTGCCGGAAATCCGTCCGGGTACTGACACGGTTAGCGGGGACGCCGGCATCGGAGCACTCCAGGTCGAGCAGCTGCTTGCCCACGGTGCCCGAGATCTGTGGTTTGTCTACTTGGACGACGGCCGCGACGACCCGTACGTTGCGATGCGGTTTCAAGCGATCGTTCTCGCGTGTAGGGAAGCGGGAATTCCGGACCCTCGCCGACTTGACGTCGGAGCACGGATCGATGACGGGGTTGCCGCCCTCGCCCGGATCATCGCTGAGAAGCCGGTCGCGTTGGCGTGCTACAACGACGACGCCGCGCTTGTGATGCTCGCCGCTGCGCGGGAGCTCAAGGTCGACGTTCCCGGTTCCGTCGCGGCGATTGGTGTGGACGCTGGACTCGCCGGTCAGCTCTGGCGACCTCGGCTGACCACGATCAGAGTCAATATGCACCGGTTCGTCGAAACTGTCGCGCACGAACTGGCCGACAACCTCGGGGGCACGTGGCGTCCGTACGAGAGGTCGTGGACTGATATCGCGAGCGTGGTCGAGGGAGACACCGCGTGATCGTTGCCACTCCCGGCGGCTGAATCAGGCCGAGAAACTGGCTGCTCACTGGCGGCAGGCGTCGAACGAACTCCGAGGGACGACGACCGCCGCGGCCGTTTGAGGCGGTCCGGACTAGGCCGCGCAAAGGGATGCGCGCCAGCATCTCGTCCGGCCATCCGTCCAGCTAAGTCGCCCGAGCGTGCGCCGGGCTTGACTCCGCTAGCACGCTGCACCCAGTCCTCGAACCCGCACGTCTCGCCGCGCTTGGGCTACGTGGGGTCCGTCTGGGTTAGTAACGGGTCGCAAGATCTCAGCCCTCGCTGCGAGCACCACCCCACAAAGTCCGCCCATGCATCCGGCATACGCACCACTCGGGGCCGCGCGTCAAGCGTCAGGCTCGGTGTTCCAGCGAAGCGAGCGTGGACTGGCGGCGGTCGGTAGGGATCGACCCTCATAGCGTGCGTTCCATCTTCGAGTCGGCCACCTCCCGTCGCACAGATGGTCCGTCAGCGTTGGATGGACCCTCTTCAAGGCGGGGCGACCATCTAGGAGGGACACCGACAACGACAAGGGCGGCCCGCGGCTTATCGACGAACCGCGAGAACATTTTGTGGGGTGCCACCGTGATCGTGTGCCGACCCCTCGAGAGCGTCCGAGTACCAAGGAGCCGCGCAGCGCTGTACCGTCGCGACCACCACGTGCGTTCTCCCCTCAGCCCGCAGGGCGCTGCGCTCCTGGCTCGAGCTCGCCGGCTGCCTACGCCCAATCTCGGATGACGTCACCCAGAGTCGGTTGTGCACGAGCGGCGATTTACAACGTTTGGTGCAAATACCCAATGATGGGTGCCATCCAACACGCCCCGCCAGGCCGAAGCCAGCGGGGCGTCCCCACGAGTCAGACCAGGGTCAGAAGTCCCAGTCCTCGTCCTCAGTGTTGACGGCCTTGCCGATGACGTACGACGAGCCGGACCCCGAGAAGAAGTCGTGGTTCTCGTCCGCGTTCGGCGACAGGGCGGAGAGGATGGCCGGGTTCACGTCCGTGATGTTCTTCGGGAACATCGGCTCGTAGCCCAGGTTCATCAGCGCCTTGTTGGCGTTGTAGTGCAGGAACTTCTTGACGTCCTCGGTCAGACCGACCTCGTCGTAGAGGTCCTGCGTGTACTGCACCTCGTTCTCGTACATCTCGAACAGCAGCGAGAACGTGTAGTCCTTGAGCTCGTCGCGCTCGGCCTGCGTGAGGGTCTCGAGGCCCTTCTGGTACTTGTACCCGATGTAGTACCCGTGGACGGCTTCGTCGCGGATGATCAGGCGGATCAGGTCGGCGGTGTTCGTGAGCTTGGCGCGCGACGACCAGTGCATCGGGAGGTAGAAGCCCGAGTAGAACAGGAACGACTCGAGCAGCGTCGAAGCAACCTTGCGCTTCAGGGGGTTGTCACCCTGGTAGTAGTCCATCACGATGGACGCCTTCTTCTGCAGGTTCGGGTTCTCCTCGGACCAGCGGAAGGCCTCGTCGATCTCACGCGTCGACGCGAGGGTCGAGAAGATCGACGAGTAGGACTTGGCGTGCACCGACTCCATGAACGCGATGTTCGTGTAGACGGCTTCCTCGTGCGGGGTGATCGCGTCGGGGATGAGCGACACGGCACCGACGGTGCCCTGGATGGTGTCGAGCAGGGTCAGACCGGTGAACACACGCATGGTCAGGGTCTGCTCGGCCGGCGTCAGCGTGTTCCACGACTGCACGTCGTTCGACAGCGGCACCTTCTCAGGCAGCCAGAAGTTGTTGACGAGACGGTTCCAGACCTCGACGTCCTTGTCGTCCTGGATGCGGTTCCAGTTGATGGCCTGGACCCGATCAATGAGCTTCAGCTTCTCGACCAACGTGTGTTCCTTACAGAGATGGTGACTAAGTGACGGACTGGAGGCGCGGTGCGGGTTGGCACCGCGCCTCCAGGGAGCAGAGCGGCAGCTCTACAGCATGCAGCTGACGCAGCCCTCGACCTCCGTGCCCTCCAGCGCGAGCTGGCGGAGACGGATGTAGTAGATCGTCTTGATGCCCTTGCGCCATGCGTAGATCTGCGCCTTGTTGATGTCACGCGTGGTGGCGGTGTCCTTGAAGAACAGCGTCAGGGACAGGCCCTGGTCCACGTGCTGCGTCGCCGCGGCGTACGTGTCGATGATCTTCTCCGGGCCGATCTCGTACGCGTCCTGGTAGTAGTCCAGGTTGTCGTTCGTCATGAACGGCGCCGGGTAGTAGACGCGGCCGAGCTTGCCTTCCTTGCGGATCTCGATCTTCGACGCGATCGGGTGGATCGACGACGTCGAGTGGTTGATGTACGAGATCGAACCGGTCGGCGGGACGGCCTGCAGGTTCTGGTTGTAGATGCCGTGCTCCTGGACGGACGCCTTCAGCGCCTTCCAGTCGTCCTGCGTGGGGATCGTGATGTTCGCGTTGTCGAAGAGCGAGGCAACACGAGCGGTCGCGGGGGTCCACGTCTGGTCGGTGTACTTGTCGAAGAACTCACCCGACGCGTACTTCGAGTCGCGGAAGCCGTCGAAGGTCTCGCCCGTCTCGATCGCGATCTTGTTCGACGCACGAAGGGCGTGGAACAGCACCGTGTAGAAGTAGATGTTCGTGAAGTCGATGCCCTCTTCGGAGCCGTAGTAGACGCGCTCACGAGCGAGGTAGCCGTGCAGGTTCATCTGGCCGAGGCCGATGGCGTGCGACTTGTCGTTGCCGTCCTCGACGGAACGCACCGAGGTGATGTGCGACATCTGCGAGACCGAGGTCAGGCCGCGGATGGCGGTCTCGATGGTCTTGCCGAAGTCGGGCGAGTCCATCGTCAGCGCGATGTTCAGCGAGCCGAGGTTGCAGGAGATGTCCTTGCCGATCTCCTTGTAGGACAGGTCCTCGTTGAAGGTCGTCGGGGTGTTGACCTGCAGGATCTCCGAGCACAGGTTGGACATGTTGATCCGACCCTTGATCGGGTTGGCCTTGTTCACCGTGTCCTCGAACACGATGTAGGGGTAGCCCGACTCGAACTGGATCTCGGCGATGGTCGTGAAGAAGTCACGCGCCTTGATCTTCGTCTTCTTGATGCGCGAGTCGTCGACCATCGCGCGGTAGTTCTCGGAGATCGGGACGTCGCCGAAGGGGACGCCGTAGACCTTCTCGACGTCGTACGGCGAGAACAGGTACATGTCCTCGTTGTTCTTCGCGAGCTCGAACGTGATGTCCGGCACGACGACGCCGAGGGACAGCGTCTTGATGCGGATCTTCTCGTCGGCGTTCTCGCGCTTGGTGTCGAGGAACTTCATGATGTCCGGGTGGTGTGCGCTGAGGTAGACCGCGCCGGCACCCTGACGCGCACCGAGCTGGTTCGCGTAGGAGAAGGAGTCTTCCAGCAGCTTCATCACGGGGATGATGCCCGAGGACTGGTTCTCGATCTGCTTGATCGGGGCGCCGGCCTCGCGGATGTTGGAGAGGAGCAGGGCCACGCCGCCGCCGCGCTTCGAGAGCTGCAGCGAGGAGTTGATGCCGCGCGAGATCGACTCCATGTTGTCCTCGATGCGGAGCAGGAAGCAGGAGACGAGCTCGCCGCGCTGTGCCTTCGCCGTGTTGAGGAACGTGGGGGTCGCGGGCTGGAAGCGGCCGGCGACGATCTCTTCGACCAGGTCGATGGCGAGCTGCTCGTTGCCCTGGGCCAGGCCGAGGGCGGTCATGACGACGCGGTCCTCGAAGCGCTCGAGGTAGCGCTTGCCGTCGAACGTCTTGAGCGTGTAGCTCGTGTAGTACTTGAACGCGCCGAGGAACGTCTGGAACCGGAACTTCTTCGAGTACGCCAGGTCGTTGAGTCGCTGGATGAAGTCCAGCGAGTACATGTCGATCGTGGCTTTTTCGTAGTACTCGTTCTCGACCAGGTAGTCGAGCCGCTCCTTCAGGTTGTGGAAGAAGACGGTGTTCTGGTTGACGTGCTGCAGGAAGAACTGCTTGGCGGCCTCACGATCCTTGTCGAACTGGATGTTCCCGTCCGCGTCGTAGAGGTTGAGCATCGCGTTGAGGGAGTGGTAGTCCATCCCCGTCTGCGGCGACGTCAGATCGACGTCTGCAACTGCTGCGTCCAAAATGCATCCAATCCTGAGTTGACCGCCGACACGTCGTCAGGGGTCCCGAAGAGTTCAAACCTGTACAGAAGGGGGACGTTGCACTTCTGCGCGATGACGTCCCCTGCGAGGCCGTACGCCTCGCCGAAGTTCGTGTTGCCACCCACCACCACGCCGCGGATGAGCGAGCGGTTGTGGGCGTCGTTGAGGAACTTGATGACCTGCTTGGGGACTGCACCCTCGCCGTTGCCGCCACCGTAGGTGGGCAGGACCAGGACGTAGGGCTCGTCGACGTGCAGGAACGGTTCGCTCGGGTAGAGCGGGATCCGGTCCGCGTCGCGGCCGAGCTTCTCGACGAAGCGCGCGGTGTACCCGGACACGCTCGAGAAGTAGACCAATCGGCTCATGGTGCGCTCCTCTCGAGAAGGTGCGGAACAGGCGGACCGGCGGGTGTCCTGCGGGCGATCGCCGGGCCTCCTGAACGGGACCGGGGTGACCGTCCGCAGGACGGGAGACGACTACGCCAGTTCGGCGCTGAGGGTCGCGATCTTGTCGGGGCGGAAGCCCGACCAGTGGTCGTCGTCCGTGACGACGACGGGGGCCTGCATGTAGCCCAGGCTCTTGACGTGCTCGAGCGCTGCTTCGTCCGTGGAGACGTCGTGCACTTCGTACTCGATGCCCTTGTTGTCGAGGGCCCGGTACGTCGCGGTGCACTGGACGCAGGACGGCTTGGTGTAGACGGTGACGGCCATGTTCTCCCCTGGTTCCTACTGGTTTCTGCTGTGCTGTGGAGGTGGTGCTGATGTCTGTCCGCAGTCGTGTCCGGGAGGGGCCGCTGCGATGCCTCCACACTACATCTAGTGGCTAGCCACAGCACCGACCACAAGAGGAAGTGTTACAGCCATGTAGTTCTCCACAACGTCCTCCACAGTCTGTGGATTCCCGGGAGGCCCGAGATTCCGCCAGTCTCCGGCCGACCACCGACACTTCCCCACACCGGTGGACAGTCCCGATCCACATGTGTGGAATCAGCGCATCGGCGTGTCGCGAACCGCCCCTCCCCAGGACGGGGGACAGCCCCTTCCGGCCGGTCCGTACACTCGTCTCGTGAGTACGTACGGGCCCCTCCTGAAGACCCCTGGCGTGGGTCGTGTCATCGCCGCACAGCTCACCGCACGGTTCCCGTTCGGCATGCTGTCGCTGGCGTACCTGCTGCACGTCGAGCACGTGTTCGATTCCTACGGCGCCGCCGGGCTGGTGCTCGCGACGACGAGCATCGGGCAGGCGATCGCCGGGCCGCTGACCAGCCGGTGGATGGGCAGCTGGGGCATGCGCCCCGTCCTCATCCTGACGAGCAGCGTCGCGCTCGTGAGCATGGTGGTCATCGCGTTCGTGTACATGCCGCTCTGGGGGTACGTGGTGGTCGGGTTCCTCGGCGGCCTGGCGGTCCCGCCCGTGCAGCCCGCGGTGCGCACCATCTACCCGAAGATGGTGACGTCGGCGCAGCTCACGCCCCTCTTCTCCCTCGACGCCAGCGCGCAGGAGCTCATCTGGGTCGCCGGCCCGGTCATCACCACCTTCGTCGCCACCCAGGTCGGCACGGTCGAGGCGATCGTCGTCGCGATGGTGTTCCTGGTCGTCGGCGGCGCGTGGTTCATCGCCTCCCCCGAGCTCGGCCGCGTCCGCATCCCCCGATCGAAGCGCGCCTTCGGTGTCGTGCTGAAGCGCCCCTCGGTCGTCGTCGCCACCCTGACCGGCCTGCTGCTGATCGGGGCGTGCGCCGCGGTCGAGGCGAGCGTCACCAGCGTCTTCGGCGAGGGCAGCCCGAACGCCGGCATCGTCCTCGCGGTGTTCGCGGTCGGTTCGCTCGCCGGCGGCCTGGCGTTCGGCCACCGCCCGATCTCGCGCAACACCCTGTGGACTCGCATGGCGGTCGTCTTCGTCGGCCTCACCCTGGCGCTCGGCGGCACGGGCTTCTGGTGGCTCTGCCTCGCCCTGGTCATCGCGGGTGTGGGCATCGCACCGGCCCTCGCGGTGATGTTCGGTTCGGTCTCCGCCACCGTCAAGTTCTCCGACACGGCGGAGGCCTACGGCTGGATGGGCACCGGCCAACTGATCGGTGCCGCAGGCGGTTCGGCGATCGCCGGGTTCCTGATCGACGGCAGCGGCCCCGTCGGAGGCTTCACCGTCGGCGCAGTGATGGCCGGGCTGGGCGTGCTGCTCCCCCTGGCGATGCGGAGCTGGCTGCCGGACCTGCGCGGCCGTGACGCCAGCCCGCTCCCCGACACCGAGCCGGTGCACCTGCCGACCTGAGCGGCGGGCTGTTCGGGCGTACCTGGTCGAAACGGGCGTGCCTGGTCGAAAGTTCTGACCAGGTACGCCCGTTTCCACTTGCCATCGCGGTCGGTATGGGAAGGAACGTGCGCCCGGCGCACGGGTCGCGTTCTCCACAGATGGCCTGGAGGCCCGGCGCGCGCCCGCCAGGCACCGGCAGGATGGGTGCATGGTCACCTCAGTCCCCCTGCGCGACGGCCGCTCGATCCCCGGGATCGGCTTCGGCGTCTACAAGGTCGACGATGCCGAAGCAGAGACGGCGGTCGGTCTCGCCCTCGACGCCGGCTACCGGCACGTCGACACCGCCGAGATGTACGGCAACGAGACCGGCGTCGGCAACGCGATCCGCGCCTCCAGGGTGGACCGTGACGACGTCTTCGTGACGACCAAGGTGTGGAACGACCACCAGGGGCGCGACACGACCCTGCGGGCGTTCGACGGCAGCCTCGAGCGGCTGGGGCTCGACGCCGTCGACCTCTACCTGATCCACTGGCCGGCCGCCGCGAACGACCGCTTCGTCGAGACCTGGCGTGCGCTGGTGGAACTGCGTGAGTCGGGGCGGGCACGGAGCATCGGTGTCTCGAACTTCCAGGTGCCGCACCTGCAGCGGCTCATCGACGAGACCGGCGAGGTGCCGGCGCTGAACCAGGTCGAACGCCACCCGTGGCTGCCGCAGCGCGAGCTCATCGCGTTCCACGAGCAGCACGACATCGTCACCGGGGCGTGGTCGCCGCTCGGTCGTGGGCGCCTGATCGACGAGCCCGTGCTGACCGGCATCGCCGACGCGCACGGGGTGAGCGTGGCACAGGTGCTCGTGCGGTGGAACGTGCAGCAGGGCGTCGTGGTGCTGCCGAAGTCGGTCACGCCGTCACGGATCCGGTCGAACCTCGACGTCGACGGCTTCGAGCTCACCGACGACGAGCACGCGGCGATCGCGACGCTCGAGTCCGGGCAGCGGACGGGCTCCCACCCGGACTCGGTGTCGTAGCCGAGCTAGCCCCGGCGGTCCTCCTCGGACTGCCATGGCAGGTGCAGGTCACCGGGTTCCGGCTCCACGTCGCCGGCGTCGTCCGCACCGCCGGTCCCTGGGGCCGCGATGACCCTGGACGGATCGATGCCGTCCTCACGCAGGTCGGCGTCGTCGCGTTGCTTCGTCTGGGATGCGTCCATCTCACGCTCGCTCGACGGGCTGTACGACGTGTCGGCTGCCCGCTGCTCGCGGTCGCTGACCCCGTCGACGTCGTCGCTGTGAGCGGCGTCGCGGAGCGCGTCGTTGCGTGCTCGGTCGTCGGACGGCTCGGGGCCGGGGGCGTTCGGGATGCTGTCGCTCATGGTGTTTCCTCCTGCAGCGGACGCTAGTCCTCGGCCCGTGTAACGAGTCCGGCTCGGTCCGCTCCCCGCACTCGATGACGCCCCTCGCGCCCGCTACGCTGCCGACGAGGGGGAACGATGGGACGAACACGGACCGCGACGACCGCGGTGATCGGCTCCGCCCTGGTGGGGCTGCTGCTCACAGGGTGCACGGCGTTCGGCGGCGACGACGCGATCCCGACGCCGACGCGACAGGCGGCCGAACGCACGGCGGAGCCCGCGCCGGATCCGACGCGCGACACCGATCGGGTCGAGCCCGAGCACGAGCCCGAGCAGGCCCTGCCCGCCGGCACCGTGGCGGCGGAGACCGACGTCGTCTCGCCGAGCGGTGACACGAGCATCCACGTCCGCGTCGTGGCGAACGACAACGGAACCTTCGACGCGCAGCTGTCCCACTACCGGACGACCAATCCGCAGCCGATGCGTCTGGAGTTCCGACACCGGCCCGCGAAGCCGCTCGACGGCGAGGACGGCTTGGTACGGGACTTCGTCGAGTGGGACGCCTCGGTTGCTCCTCCGGCCTCGTTCACGATGGGGCAGTCCGGCCCGCGGCCCGACTACCTGCGCAGTGTCGTCCTCGTGCCGGCGACGGTGGCCGACGAGGACTCGACGGCGCGCCCGTGGGCCGGATCGGTGCTCGCCGCCGCTGACCTCACGTGGAAGATCCCGAACCCCTACCCCGACCTCCGGGTCACCGTCGGCAAGGACCGACCGGGCGCCTACGGCATCGTCACCGACGTCGACGGCCGACCGGCGAACTACCTGGTCGCCCACGGCGACGAGCTCTCGACGGTCGCGGAGCGGTTCGGCGTCACGCCGGCGCAGGTGCAGTGGATGAACCCCTACATGGAGCAACGCGCCGACGACTGGCTGCTCGAGGGCAGCACGCTCAACATCGACCCCGCTCGGCGTTGAGCCGAGGGGCCGGGCCGGTCCGTTACGGTTGACCAGCACTCGGCACCACCAGGAGGTCCCATCGTGACGATCGTCGCCGCCGCAGACGGCTCAGCCCTCGGCAACCCCGGCCCCGCCGGCTGGGCCTGGTACGTCGACGACGACCGGTGGGCGGCCGGCGGCTGGCCCCGTGCGACGAACAACATCGGCGAGCTCACCGCCGTCCTGCAGCTGCTCCGCGCCACGAAGGACACCGGTGAGCCGCTGCACATCCTGTGCGACAGCCAGTACGCCATCAAGGCCTGCACCGAGTGGCTCGCCGGCTGGAAGCGCAAGGGCTGGCGGAAGGCCGACGGCAAGCCGGTCCTCAACGTCGAGATCATCAAGGAACTCGACGCCGAACTGCAGGGCCGCAAGGTCACGTTCGAGTGGGTCCGCGGCCACGTCGGTCACGAGATGAACGAAGCTGCCGACGTCCGTGCCCGCGGCGCTGCCACCGCGTTCCAGAACGGCACCGACGTGCCGCACGGTCCGGGCTGGCCGGGAGCCGAAGTCGCGGAGCCGTCCGCGCTGCCCGACGCGACCCCGCCCGCGACCCTCTTCTGACCCTTCCGGGCGGTCAGTAGGTCCCGTCGCGCCGTTCCTGCTGCGTGATCTGGTCCCCAGACGCCGGGTCGACGCCCGAGCGCGTGGTGGTCGTGGTGCGGCGACCCCCACGCCGGAGCGGCCCCGAGCCCCGAGCCGACACGCCCCGCCCCGCTCAGTCGACGTCGACCTCGGCCCACCCGTCGAACCGCCCGATCTCGGTGACCCGCACGACGGCCTCGCCGACCTCGTCCGAGGCGTCCAGGTCGATCGTCGCCGAGAACCCGAAGTCCTTGTCGCCCTCGGGGTCGGCGAAGATCTGCCGTGCCTTCCAGACCCGGGGTGACGCCGTGGCACCACTCTCGTCCAGCACCAGGTACTGCATCGAGCGCGCGTCGGCATCGGTGCCGATGGTGTCGTGTTCCTCGTAGTACTCCTCGAGCACGTTGTCCCAGGCCGACCGGTCGAAGCCGACGGTCGCGTCGAGTTCCCCGAGCCCGTCGATGTCGTCGGCGGCGGCGAGCAGCACCCGCTGGAACAGGGCGTTGCGCACGAGCACCCGGAACGCCCGCGGGTTGCCGGTGAGCCGTGCGGGCTGCGGCGGCGCGATCTCCTCGTGCTCCTCGGAGGCCAGCAGGACGTCGCCGTTGAGCAGCGCCTCCCACTCGTCGACGAGCGAGGAGTCGGTCTGCCGCACGACCTCGCCCAGCCACTCGATCAGGTCGTCGAGTTCCTGGGTCCGCTGTTCCTCGGCAATGGTCTGCCGCATGGTCCGGTACGCGTCGGACAGGTAGCGGAGCACGAGCCCCTCGGAGCGGGTGAGCTGGTAGAAGCGCACGAAGTCGCCGAAGGTCATCGCGCGTTCGTACATGTCGCGGACGACGGCCTTCGGGGACAGCTGGAAGTCGAGCACCCAGGGCTGTTCTGCGGCGTAGGCCTCGTACGCGGCCTCCAACAGCTCGGACAGCGGGCGAGGCCAGGTGACCTCCTCGAGCAGCTCCATCCGCTCCTCGTACTCGATCCCCTCCTGCTTCATCCGGGCGACGGCCTCGCCGCGCTCCTTGAACTGCTGCTGCGACAGGATCGCTCGCGGGTCGTCGAGCGTGGCCTCCACGACGGACACCATGTCCAGCGCATAGGTGGGAGAAGAAGGGTCGAGCAACTCGAACGCGGCGAGCGCGAACGGTGACAGCGGCTGGTTGAGCGCGAAGTTCGGCGCGATGTCGACGGTCAGACGATAGCCACCGTCGACCTTCTCGATCACCCGGGCGTTGATGAGGGTCCGGGCGATGATGAGTGCCCGCCGGGCCATCGCGAGCTGCCGGGAGCGCGGTTCGTGGTTGTCGTAGACCAGCGACCGGACGTCCGCGAAGGCGTCCCCGCCACGGGCGACGACGGACAGCACCATCGCGTGCGTGATCCGCATGCGCGAGACCATCGGCTCGGGCTCGGCTGCGATCAGCCGTTCGAACGACGCCTGCCCCCAGGACACGAAGCCCTCGGGCGCCTTCTTCCGCTTGATCTTGTTCTTCTTCTTCGGGTCGTCGCCGGCCTTGGCGACGGCGCGGGCGTTCTCGATGTCGTGCTCGGGTGCCTCGGCGACGACGTCACCCTCGGTGTCGTACCCGGCGCGTCCGGCACGACCGGCGATCTGGTGGAACTCTCGCGCGGACAGCTGGCGCATCTTCGTGCCGTCGAACTTCGTCAGCCCGGTGAACAGCACGGATCGGATCGGCACGTTGATCCCGACGCCCAGGGTGTCGGTGCCGCAGATGACGGGCAGCAGGCCGCGCTGGGCGAGCTGCTCGACGAGCCGTCGGTACTTCGGCAGCATGCCGGCGTGGTGCACGCCGATGCCCGCCCGGATCAGGCGCGACAGGGTCTGTCCGAACCCGGCGCTGAACCGGAAGCCGGCGATGGCGTCCGCGATCTGGTCACGGCGTTCGCGCGTGGCGACCTTCGCCGACATCAGCGACTGCGCCCGTTCGAGGGCTGCGGCCTGGGCGAAGTGCACGATGTAGATCGGCGCCTTGCCCTCCTCGAGCAGCCGTTCCACCGTCTCCTGCACGGGCGTCATCACGTACTGGTACCCGAGCGGCACGGGTCGCGAGACACCGGTCACGCGGGCGGTGGGCCGTCCGGTGCGTCGGGACAGGTCGTCAGCGATGGTGGTGACGTCGCCGAGGGTCGCCGACATGAGCAGGAACTGCGCACGCTCGAGCACGAGCAGCGGCACCTGCCACGCCCAGCCGCGGTCGGGGTCGCCGTAGAAGTGGAACTCGTCCATGACGACGACGTCCACGTCGGCGTCCGGCCCCTGCCGCAGGGCCAGGTTCGCCAGGATCTCGGCGGTGCAGCAGACGATCGGCGCGTCGGCGTTGACGCTCGAGTCACCGGTGACCATGCCGACGTTCTGCGCACCGAACAGCTCGACGAGCTGGAAGAACTTCTCGGACACCAGCGCCTTGATCGGCGCCGTGTAGTAGCTCCGCTTGCCCTCGGCGAGCGCCGCGAAGTGCGCGCCGGCCGCGACGAGCGACTTCCCGGTGCCGGTCGGCGTGCTCAGCACGACGTTCGCGCCGGAGACGAGCTCGATGACCGCTTCGTCCTGCGCCGGGTACAGCGGCCGGCCGCCCTCGGCGGCCCAGTCCGCGAAGGCCTCGTAGACCTCGTCGGGGTCGACGACGCCGTCCACCGCCGCCGGGATCGCGGCGACGAGCGGGGGCACGGTGGTGACGTCGGTCATGTGCCCATCCTCCCAGGTGCGCATGTGCCGGACGGGAGGCCCGGTGCGGCGCCGCCACGGGCCTCCCGTCCGCCCGGTCACCGACTCGGGCTCATTTCGATACGTGCGCATAGACTCGCGTCATGCGCGAACTCGGCTTCCTCTCCTTCGTCCCGAACCACGGTGGCACCGGGGGCGCCGCCGGCGCCCTCGAGGACGGGCTGCGCCTGTTCGAGACCGCCGAGTCGCTCGGCTACGGGACGGGCTGGGTGCGCGGACGGCACTTCGAGCCGTACCTGACGAGCCCGATGACCTTCTTCGCGGCCGCAGCGCAGCGCACCAGCAGCATCGCGTTCGGCACCGCCGTGCTCGGCATGCGCTACGAGGACCCGGTGCGCCTGGCCGAGGACGCCAGCACGGTCGACCTGCTGAGCGGCGGCCGGGTGCAGCTCGGCATCAGCACGGGCATCGCCGGGTACGGCCCGATCCTCGACCCGGTGTTCGGCACGGTCGACCGCAGCTTCCGCGACGAGGCCGAGGCGCGCGCCGCACGCCTGCTCGAGGTCCTGCAGGGTGAGCCCCTCGGCAGTGCCGGCAAGGGCTACGAGAGCATCCCCGCCGGGGCCGACCTGACCCTGCAGCCGCTCAGTCCGGGCCTGCGCGACCGCGTGTGGTGGGGCGGCGGCAGCATGGGCACGGCGGTCCGCACAGCCGAGAAGGGGCTCCTGCTGCACTGCTCGACCCTGAACACCGAGGACACCGGTGCGCCGTTCGCCCAGGCGCAGGCCGACCAGATCGCCGCCTACCGCGACCGCTTCGCCGAGCTCCACCCGCAGCGCGAGTCCAAGGTCGCCGTGGGCCGGATCGTCGTGCCGCTCCTCGACGACCACGACCGCGCCGTGCACCAGGAGTTCCTGACCGGCTACGCATCGGGCATGGACGACGAGGGCCGGCCGCTCTCGGGCACGCCACCGTTCCGGTTCAGCAAGGTCCTGTCCGGCGAGCCGGCCGCCATCGTCGACGCACTGCTCACCGACCCGGCTGTCACCGCCACCGACGAACTCGTCATCACCCTGCCGGCGAACGGCGACCGTGCGGCGCACGAGCGGATCCTGCGCATCGTGGCCGAGGAGATCGCACCCGCCCTGCGGGCCTGAGCACCGGCACCGCGGGCCTGATCACTGCGAGCCTGCCACCGAGAGTCAAGGGCATCCGGTGGGCTCTGGACGAGTTGGTGAGTCTCACAGAGCCCGACCGGATGACCATCTCGTCCCTGATCCGTACGAGATGGTGCACCCATCGTTCCACCTACCGAGCGGTTTGTCACACCGATCCGCGCACCCGGGACGTAGAAAGTTGACCAAGTGTCACTCGTTTTCCCGATGCGGGACGAAGTGCGTCAACCGGTTCACCGAGGCGGTTCCGCGCCGGAACGACGAATGCGTCCCCGCGCGGACGCGGGGACGCATTCTGGGACGCACCGGGGAGGCCAGGGCAACAACGGCCGGATCAGGAGACCGAGTCGCTCACCCAGCGACCCCGTAGTCGGTGCGTGCGCGGACGGTAACCAGCCGACTCGCGCAGAACGATGTTACTGAATGGAGTTGGGAGCTGCGCGGAAACCGGACGACTTCGTCACTCCAGTTCGAGGGACGCGGTTCCGGCGTCGTCGACGACCGAGGCGCCGACGTGCAGCGTGAAGGTCCCCGACTCGTACTGCCACGAGCCGTCCCAGTGGGCGAAGGCACGCGCCGGGACCTCGATCGAGACCTCCGTCGAGGCGCCCGCGGCGAGCCGGACCGGGGCGAACCCGACCAGCCAGCGCACCGGGCGGTCGACCCCCGACTCCGCACGGGACGCGTAGACCTGCACGACGTGCTTGCCGGCGCGGTCTCCCGTGTTCGCGACGGTCGCCGTGACGATGACGGCGTCACCCTCGCGCACGGTCGGGGTCGTGGACACGCCCTCGATCGACCACGTGGTGTAGCCGAGGCCGTGCCCGAACGGGTACGCGGGCTCCGTGCCGGCCCGCAGCCAGGCTCGGTAGCCGACGTGGACACCCTCGTCGTAGGAGACCTTGCCGTCCACGGGGGTGACGTCGAGCACCGGGACGTCGGCCATCGCGACGGGCCACGTGGTGGGCAGGCGACCGCCGGGCTCCTGCGCCCCCGTCAGCACGTCGGCCAGGGCGTTGCCGTACTCCTGCCCGCCGAACCAGGTCAGCAGCACCGCGGCGACGTCGTTCCGCCACGGCATCTCGACCGGTGACCCGGCGTTGACGACGACGATCGTGTTCGGGTTCGCCGCGGCGACGGCGCACACCAGGTCGTCCTGGTGGCCGGGCAGTGCCAGCGAGGACCGGTCGTAGCCCTCGGACTCGACCTTCGAGTTCGTGCCGACCACGACGACCGCGACGTCCGCACCACGGGCTGCGTCCACCGCGGCCTCGATGAGCACGGCGGGGTCGTCGTCCGACGGCTCGGTGCCGAACTGGTACGCCAGCACCCCACCGAGCGTCTCGTCCTGCACGACGTCGTACTCGATGCGGATCGCGACCTGCTGCCCCGCCGTCACCTCGACCGGCACCGACCGCGCCGGCGGGTTGAGGAACGCGGCACCGAGCTGGTCACCCTCGAACGGCACGTCCTCGTCGAGCAGCAGCTCGCCGTCGATCCACATGCGTGACCGTCCGGCCGCACCGATGCCGAACCGCACGGTCCCGGTCGACTCCGCCGTGTAGGTGGTGGTGATGTCGAGCCGGTCGGCTTCGCGCGTCGGGGCGTCGCCGCCGAACCAGAACAACGCCGTCGCGCGGCGGTCCTCGACGAACAGCTCCTCGCCGTCCTTGACGAAGGCGATCCGGGCTCCGGGCTCCCCGGTGCCGGGGTTCGTGATGGTGGACAGCGGGAACTCTGCGATGCCCTCCTGCACGACGGCGCCGATCGCGTAGTCCACGCTCGCGCCGGGGAACGCTGAACGAATGCCGTCCAGCGGTGACACGACCTGCGACGGCACGACCGTGGCCGAGCCACCGCCCTGCGTGCGGGCCTGGTCGGCGTTGTGCCCGATCACCGCGATGCGTGACACGGCAGGGGCGTCGAGCGGCAGGACACCGGTGTTGCGGACCAGGACCGTGCCCTCGGCCTCGGCCTCGCGCACGAACGCGATGCCGTCCTCGACGTGTACGGGCGACGCGGCGACGGGCTCGAAGCCCTCGAGCGCGCCGACGCGGGCGGCCAGGGTCAGGATCCGGCGGACCTTGCGGTCGATCGCCGCCATCGGCACCTCGCCGGACTGCACGGCTGCGAGCAGCGGGCCCTCGCTCCACCACGGGTTCGGCCCGGGCATCGCGACGTCCTGCGACGCCTTCGCCGAGTCCACCGAACGCACACCGGTCCAGTCGGACACGACGATCCCGTCGAAGCCCCACTCCGAGTTGAGCGGGGTCTCGAGCAGGTCGCTCTCCGACGCCGTCACGCCGTTGATCGCGTTGTACGACGACATGATCGCCCAGGCGTGCGCCTCGGTCACGGCCTTCTCGAACGCGAGCAGGTACAGCTCGCGCAGGGCACGGTCCGACACCTCGGTCGACGCGGTGAAGCGGTCGGTCTCGTAGTCGTTCGCGATGTAGTGCTTCGGGGTCGCGGCGACACCGTTCTCCTGCACGCCGTCGACGTACGACGCGGCCAGGTCGCCGGTGAGCACCGGGTCCTCGCTGAACGCCTCGAAGTGCCGGCCACCGAGCGGGGACCGGTGCAGGTTGATGGTCGGGCCGAGCACGACGTCGACGCCCTTGCGGCGGGCCTCCACCGCGGCGGCGGCGCCGTAGCGCTTCGCGATCGCACGGTCCCACGACGCACTCAGCGCGGTCGCCGACGGCAGGTTCAGCGACGGGTCCCGCTCGTCCCACACCTCGCCGCGCACACCCGACGGACCGTCCGACATCAGGATGCGGCGCAGCCCGATCTTCTCGATGGGCCAGGTGGTCCAGAAGTCACGTCCGGTGAGCAGCTGCACCTTCTCGTCGGTGGTCAGCTGGCCGAGGAGCGCATCGATGCGCTCGGTCATCGGCGTCGCCGGACTGGAGGCAGTGCTCGCGTCGTTCACGGTGGTCACGGTGGTCGGTCCTCTCGTTCAGGGCCGCGGGGCGCCGCCTGGACAGCCGGGGCCTCGTCGCCCACACCCACCATCCACCGGGTTCGCCGCCCGCGCTGGCAGCTCCTGCACCGTACCACCCAAAACCAACCGTTGCTTGGTTTTCTGGGTCTCCTGTGGGCGGTACAGTCTGGCCATGGCACGACGGGGTTCGTACGCAAAGGGCATCGCGAAGCGCGAGGAGATCCTCAGGGTCGCGCTGGACCTCGTGGCGTCGCAGGGCTTCCGGCGGACGAGCATCAAGGACATCGCCGACGCCGTCGAGCTGACCCAGGCCGGCCTGCTGCACTACTTCGACTCGAAGGACGAGCTCTGGGTCGAGATCCTCCGCCGCCGTGACGAGCTCGACCTCGCGCACGACTGGCAGGCCGCGGACCCGGCAGCCCTGCTCGCCGCGATCGTGCGGCACAACGCCGAGGTCCCGGGGCTGGTGCAGATGTTCGTCAACCTGTCCGCCGCGGCCGCCACCGACGCCGAGCACCCGGCGCACGAGTACTTCCGCGAGCGCTACGAACGCAGCCGCCGCGACCTGTCCGCCGACTTCCGCACCATGCAGCAGGACGGACGGCTGCGGTCCGACATCGACCCCGACGAGCTCACCAGCGTCCTGCTCGCGGTGTCCGACGGCATGCAGATCCAGTGGCTCTTCGACCCCACCCGCGACATGGCCGAGCACGTCGAACTCGTCGCCCGCCTCGCGATCGCCCAGGTCACCCCCACCGCCTGACGGGAGGCGCAGCGCACGTCCGCACCGAGCCTCCCGCCGGCCAAGTGGTCAGGGCAAGCGCACGGCAGCGAGTTCGTCCGCCGCGGTGCTCCACGCGCGGACCTGCGTCTTCGAGAGGGGTTCCTCCGGAGACATCGACCAATCTGAGATGTTCCGGCCCCGCATCTCCCGCGCGAGGTGGTCACGCACCGCTCGCTTCGAATCCGTCGACAAGGCCGCTCCGTAGTGCTCCGCACCAGGAACGTCGGCCAGTTCGGTCAGGTACGCCTGGCAGAACCAATCCGCTGCTTCGGCCCGCAGGTACGGGCTCTCGAGCGTGGCGTACCAGCGGCGGAAGAACTCGTCGTACGGGCCAGAGTCCTGCATGAACCCACCAGAAGCAAAGAGGAGTTCACGGACCCGCTGAGGGGTGAGCCCGCGGGCGGCTCGGACGGCATCACCGATCCTTCCCCCGTCGACGAGGCTCGCTATCTCGCTCATTTCACCCATCCATTGCTGATGTGACCGCCGGTCGACGTCCGAACGGTGATCGTCCGCCCGCTGTATCGCCACGTGTAGTCGATGTGGTCACGCGCCTTCGCTGAACGTCCGTTCGCGACAGCCCTGCTCATGAGGTCTGCGACCTTTGCACGTGTCGTACCACCCACGTACCGCCAGTTGTGCTTCCGCGCCATGATATGAGTCCACTTCGACGTTGTGAGGGACAGCGCGTACTTCTTCGCGGCGCTCTGGGTCGCGGCCTTCGAGAACTGGCGGATGGCCATCTGGATACCCACACGAGCAAGCACCACCAGGATCAGCGGCAGAACCTGCGCTTCGGTGGCTGTCGTGTCGATGAAGTGCGTCTCACCTGTCGAGTCCGAGGTGAGGAGCGCGGAGAAGTTCTCGTCGTCGACGATCGTGAGGTCGCTGATCGAGTACGTGTCCTCGAGCGCATCCCCCTCTTGGGCAGTCTCAACGCTCACCGTGTCGATCACGTTGCCGTCGATCGCGACGACAGCCTCACCGTCCATCCCGAGTTCCGACTCGATCTGGGTGGAGACGGACGCCTCACCAGCAGGATTCCCTTCCGTCACCACGGAGATGTCGACGGCCGCCGCATCAGGATCACGGTCCACGGGTTCGGCAGACGCGGGCGCGACAAGGCTGAACACCATCACTGCCGTCACCAACACGCCGACGGGCGGTGTCCACTTGGAGAGCTTCATTGGTTCTTCCTTTCGGTACACCGCAGCACTGGAACGCCGCGGTCGTCTTTGACGCCACGACGCTGCGCGTCGCGGAGCAAGTCATCGCGGGACACAGGCCACCCGGCACAACGGATCACCGCGGCGACGGCCGATGCGGCTGCGATGCTCGTCCCGGAGACCTCACCGCCAGAGCCGAGGTCGACGTCAACACCGAGTGCGCTGACGTCGCCGTCACGTGGCGACGTCGACGCCCGTGCCCCGGAGTGATCCACACTGGACACCGAGAGCACGGATTCGTGATCAGCGGGGAAGGACCTCGCACCGATCAATTCGTTTCGCATGCTGCTCACCACGAGGACGTCGTTGCGATCCGCGTTCCGCAAGGCAGCCCGAAGCGCGGCCGAGTCGAAGCGACTGCTCAGAGCGATCAACACGATGTCGGCTCCACTGCCGACGGCCCATTCCACGCCTTGGGCGATTGAGTCCGGAGTGGCGGGGTGATTCGGCGTCGCCACTCGTACGTCGAGAAGTGATGGGGTTCCCTCACCGAACTCGGCGAGAACTGCCGCCGCGAGCAGGTCAGCATGGCCATCAGGCGACTCGTCCGGAAGGTTCGGCGCGATCCAAGTTTGTGCTGCACCCGTTCGCCCGAGGGATGGCGTCATCCCGCCGTCCACGATCGCGATGGTCCGCTCGCTGGCTTCACCCGCCGGTGCCCACATCGGGTCGGACGAACAGCCGGCAAGGCTCGATGACAGCACGACCGCCGCAACGATCGTTCCTCGCCGAATCACGATGCCCACACTGGCATATGAGCGTTGAAATTTGCAATGACAGATTGTGTCAGCTCCGGGGTACGGACAGGGCCTGGTCGCGTCAGGTGCGGCGGGGCAGGATGGTCGGTGCCCGCCAGGGTGTGTTCCGACGACGATGTGGAGTGACGCGATGACGCGTGTAGTGGTGACCGGTGGCAGCGGCAAGCTCGGACGAGCGGTGGTGCGCGACCTCGATGCGCACGGGTACGACGTGGTCCTGCTCGACCGTGTCCCCTCGCCCGACAAGCCCGAGCGTGTCCCGTTCGTGCGGATCGACCTGACCGACCACGGCCAGGTCCTGAACGCCCTGCTCGGCATCGACGACCGGTACGACCACGTCGACGCCGTCGTGCACCTCGCGGCGGTGCCGGCCCCGGGGCAGGTCCCCGACGTGGCCCTCATCACGAACAACGTGACCTCGTCGATCAACGTCTTCCACGCCGCCCGTGCCGCGAAGATCAAGAACGTCGTGTGGGCGTCGAGCGAGACCCTGCTCGGCATCCCGATGGGCGAGCACCACCCGCCCTACCTGCCGGTCGACGAGGAGTTCGCGGTCCGCCCGCAGTCGTCGTACTCCCTCGGCAAGGCGGTGGAAGAGGAGATGGCCCGCCACTTCACCCGCTGGGACCCGGAACTGAAGATGATCGGCCTGCGCTTCTCGAACGTGATGGACGAGACCGACTACCCGGCGTTCCCGTGGGACGCCACCCCCGAGGCGAAGACGTTCAACCTGTGGTCGTACATCGACTCCCGCGACGGGGCCCAGGCCGTCCGCCGGGCACTCGAGGCCGACCTCACCGGGTTCGAAGCGTTCGTCATCGCGAGCCCCGACACGGTGATGGACACCCCGACGATCGAGCTCGTCGAACGCTTCGTGCCGGACATCGAGCGCCGTGCGGACATCGACGGCGTCAGCTCGCTGCTGTCGTCGGAGAAGGCGCGCGAACTCCTCGGCTACACGCCCGAGCACAGCTGGCGCGACCACCGCGCCTGATCGTCAGGCGGCGGGGACGAGCAGCCCGTCGAGCACCAGGTCGCGCGCCGCAGGCAGCAGGTCGGCGGCGAGCGCCTGCTCGTCCACCCCGGTGATCTGCGCGAGCGCGCCGATGATCGCGGCGACGGACAGGTCGCCGTCGCACGCACCCACGAACGCCGCGAGTGCGGTGTCCGCGTCCACCCGGCGCCCGAGTCCACCACCCTGCACCAGGGTCATCACGGTGGGGTCGTCGTTGCCCGGCCAGTAGTACCGCTCCTCGGTGACGTCACCGGCCACCGACAGGTGGGCGGCGGCGAGCGCGGCGTCGTCGTGCGCGGCGAGCCAGGCTGCCGCGTCGAGGACGCGGGCGACCGTCGCGCCGAGGCCCGCGGGGTTGGAGCCGAGCGTCTCGGGGACGCGCTCGAACCGGCGGAGGCCGGACGGGCCTCCCGGCAGGGGGCGACGCATCACGACGTAGCCGAAGCCGACGCCGGTGACGCGACGGTCCGAGAAGTCGTCGAGCCAGGCACCCATCAGGGTGTCGAACTCGGCCGTGCCGGGCTTCGTCCCGCCGTCGCGGATCCAGGTCTCGGCGTAGGACGTCGGGTCCTGCCGCTCGCGCTCGATCACCCACACGTCGAGGTCGGTGTCGGCGAACCAGGTGCGCACGCGGTCCAGGCCGTCGACGCCCCAGTGGTACTCCCAGTTGCCGAGGAGCTGAGCGGTGCCACCGGGCTCCAGGTGGGCCTCGAGGCCGCGGAGCACCGTCTCGACCAGGGCGTCGCCGACCATGCCGCCGTCGCGGTACTCGTACGACGGGACGCCCTCGCGACGGGGTGTGATGACGAAGGGCGGGTTCGAGACGATCCGGTCGAAGCGCTCCCCCGCGACCGGTTCGAACAGCGAGCCGAACCGGAAGTCGATGCCGTCGATGCCGTTGAGCCGGGCGTTGAACCGGGCGATGTCGAGGGCACGGCGCGAGATGTCGGTGGCGACCACCTGGTCGGCGAAGCGCCGCGCGTGCATGGCCTGGATGCCGCACCCGGTGCCGAGGTCGAGCACACGCTCGACCGGGACGGGCACCTGCAGGCCGCTCAGTGTGGTGGTGGCGCCACCGATGCCGAGCACGTGTTCCTCGCTGATGGCGTGCCCGAGGGCGAGCTCGCCGAGGTCGGAGACGATCCACCAGCTACCGGCGCCGAGGTCGTCGACGAAGGCGTAGGGGCGCAGGTCGACGGTGGGGTGGACGAGCGTGTCGGCGCCTTCGCCTTCACTACGCAGCAGGCCCGCGGCGATGACGGCGTCGAGCCCGGCGGTCGGGAACGTCGCCGCGGCCTCGGCCCGCGCCACCGGCAGGCCGAGCACGAACAGCGTCGCCAGGGTGCCGAGCGGCGTGGTCTCGCGGGCGGCGAGCGCACGGAGGGCGGCGACCCGCGAGCCGCGGTGCAGCGATGCGGCGGCCTCGGCGCCCCACAGCGAGTCGAGCCGGTCGACGGTGAAGCCGGCCGCCGTCAGGTCTGCGGCGAGCGCCGGAGTGACGGCAGGGTCCGCGACGATCGACGGAAGCGTGTGCGCAGCGTCCACGCCGGTGGTCGCGCCGGCGCTCACGAGGCGATCCCTTCGCGCAGCAGCGCCGCGGGGACCTGCCAGTCGAGCACCAGGTCGAGGAGCCCGGGGAACCGCTGCTGCACGTCCTCGACGCGGACGCGGCTGACGCGGGTCAGGCCCTCCAGGTGCTGCTCGAGCAGACCGGCCTCGCGCAGGACTCGGAAGTGGTGGGTCAGCGTGGACTTCGGCCGGTCGATGCCGACCCAGCCGCAGCTGCGCTCACCCCCGGCCGCGTCGACCAGGTAGCGGTGCAGGATCGCGAGCCGGATCGGGTCACTCAGGGCGTCCATCACGACCGGGAGGTCCATCTCGACCACGGACGGCTGCGGCAGCCGTTCAGGAGCATCGACGTGCGCGGGCATGGACGGGACGCTACCACCGTTCGGCTTGCTGTACGACTTGCGTCGTACTGTTCGAGTGCGGTACGAATGCAGTCGTACTGCACGGAGATGGAAAGGGGTGCGCATGCACCAGTCAGCTCGTTCGGTCGCCGGGTTCTGGATCCTGGCGGCGATGCTCCTGGTCTCGGTCGCGTCGTCGGCCGTGCCGTCGCCCATCTACCCGGTCTACGCAGCCGAGTGGCACCTCACCCCGCTCATGCTCACCGGGGTCTTCGCCATCTACGTCGCCGGCCTGCTGGCGAGCCTGCTCGTCGCGGGTCGCCTGTCCGACCACGTCGGCCGCAAGCCCGTGCTGGTCGTCGGCGGCCTGGGCGTCGCGCTGTCGCTCGGCCTGTTCGCGATGGCGGACGGGGTCGTCGCGCTCATCGTCGACCGCATCGTGCAGGGTGTCTCGGTCGGGCTGCTCATCGGCGCCCTCGGTGCGGCCCTGATCGACAACTCCCTCGAACGACACCCCACCATGGCCGGCGTGCTGAACGGCGTCATCCCGCCGATCGCCCTGGCCACCGGCGCGATGTCGAGCGGTGCCCTGGTGCAGTGGGGTCCGGCGCCGGAGCAGCTCGTCTACCTGCTGTTCGGCGCGCTCCTCGTGCTGCTGGTGCTCGCGCTGTTCGTCGTCCCCGAGCAGGTGCAGCGTCGCCCCGGCGCACTCCGCTCCCTGCGCCCGATGATCAGCGTGCCGCGGTCCTCACGCCGGCTGTTCCGCGGTGTCGCCGGCTCGCTCGTCGCCAGCTGGGCCCTCGGCGGCATGTTCCTGTCGCTCGTCCCCTCGGCGCTCGGCACGGTGTTCGGCATCACGAACCACTTCGCCGCCGGTGCGCTCATCGCCGTGGTCACCGGCGTCGGCGCCCTGACCGGCCTGGCGATCCAGCGCATGGACACCCGTCGCGCGGTCCTGCTCGGGCTCGTCGCGCTCGTGCTCGGACCGATCGTCACGGTGTCGTTCGTGTTCGCGCACTCCCTGCCGGGCATGGTCGTCGGGAGCGCCATCGCCGGTGTCGGCTTCGGTGCCGGGTTCCAGGCGCCGCTGCGGATGCTGCTCGCCACCGCCGCCCCGACCCACCGCGCCGGACTGCTCTCCACGATCTACGTCGTCAGCTACCTGGCGTTCGGGGTGCCCTCGGTCATCGGGGGCCTGCTCGAGCCCTCGGTCGGTCTGGTCCCCGTCATCGCCGGGTACGGCGGCTTCATCGTGCTCGCCGCGGTCGTCGCCCTCGTGCTGCAGATGTCGTCGACGGACGCCGCCGAGGTCGAGGAGCACGCCGCCGAGGTCATCGAGCGCACCGCAACAGGCTCGATCCGGGTCGCCTCCGCCGACTAGCGGGCTGTCCGCCTGGTGCGCGCACGCACCCCGACCGTCCGCGCCGCACCGGTGTGCGCAGCATCGACGTCGGCCTTGCCCCGGTCTGCAGCATCGCGCAGGCGCTTCGGCCCGTGCCGCTTGGCCCAGTCCCAGAAGCGGTGCAGCTGCGCCCGGAGCCACGTGATGATCCTGTGGAAGAAGTGGAACTCGCTCGCCAGCACCGTGAGGCCGATGAACACGACGAGCCACCCCGGCCCCGGCAGCGGCACCAGGATCAACCCGACGATGACGACGATCCCGCCGACGATGCCGACGAGCACCTTGTAGAGCAGGTGCACGTGCGGCCGCGCGTGGATCCACGTGCGCAGGCGGTGGAACCACTGGAAGCGCTGGCGTGGCGCGCCGTCGGCCCGGGCGTCGCCGGGTCGGTCGTTCGGGTCGCCGTCCATGCCGAAAACGTAGGGCGCGCGGCTGGGAATCAGCGGCGCAGGCGGTGGACGCGGGGTGCGCATGCCGGGAGGCACGGGGCCGGGGCAGGCCGCGCCTCCCGGCCGTCAGGCGGCACCGATCGCGTACCCCTCACGCGTGCGCGACGCACGTCGCCGCCCACGGGACGGCGGCAAGCCGGGCCTCCGGGATCGACTCACCGCCGACCGCGCAGCGGCCGTAGGTGCCGTCGTCGAGTCGTGCGAGCGCTGCGTCCACCTGGCGGATCCGCAGCCGGGCGCCGTCGCGGACCGCACCGAGCGAGCCGCGTTCCCAGGCCAGGGTCGCGCCCTCCGGGTCGTGCTCGTCGTCGGAGTTCGCGTCCTGCCGGGCGTCGCTGACGTCGCGCATGCTCCGCTCGACCGCAGCGAGCAGCCGTGCGTTGCGGACGCGTTCGGCCTCGAGCGCGGGGCGGGGGTCCTCCATGCCGGCCACGGTAGTCGCGGCGGAATGGCCCTGCCTCCGGATGCGTTCGCATGGACATGACGAAGATCGGATTCCTGTCGTTCGGACACTGGCGTGACGTGCCGGGGTCGAAGGTGCGCAGCGGGCGGGAGGCCCTGGTACAGGCGATCGACCTCGCGGTCGCAGCCGAGGAAGCCGGCGTCGACGGCGCCTACTTCCGCGTCCACCACTTCGCACCGCAGCAGGCCGCACCGTTCCCGCTGCTCTCGGCCATCGCCGCGAAGACCAGCCGGATCGAGATCGGCACCGGCGTCATCGACATGCGCTACGAGAACCCGCTCTACATGGCGGAAGAAGCCGCGGCCACCGACCTGATCTCCGGAGGGCGACTGCAGCTCGGTGTCTCGCGGGGATCACCCGAGACCGCCCTCGCCGGCTACCAGCAGTTCGGCTACGTGCCCGACGCCGATGACGAGAACGGCGGTGACATGGCCCGTGCGCACACCGACGTGTTCCGCCGCGCGATCGCTGGCGAGCCGATGGCCCACGCCAATCCGCAGATGACCGGCTCGGTCGGGTCCCTGCCGATCTCCCCGCTGTCCGACTCGCTCGGCGACCGCATCTGGTGGGGCGCCGGCACCCGCGCCACCGCGGAGTGGACCGCCGAGCACGGCATGAACCTGATGTCCTCGACCCTGCTGACCGAGGACACCGGTGTGCCGTTCGACCAGCTGCAGGCCGAGCAGATCGAGCGCTTCCGCCGGGTGTGGTCCGAGTCGGGCTGGGACCGCGAACCGCGCGTCTCGGTCTCGCGCAGCATCATCCCGATCATCGACGACGAGTCGCGCCACTACTTCGGCGTGCGCGCGCAGGTCGAGGGGCAGGACCAGGTCGGGCACCTCGACGGCGGGCTGGCCCGGTTCGGCCGGTCCTACATCGGTGAGCCCGAGCATCTCGTCGCGGAACTCGCGGCCGACCAGGCCGTCCGTGCTGCCGACACCGTGCTCGTCACCGTGCCGAACCAGTTGGGCGTGGACTTCAACGCCCGGCTGCTCGCCGCCGTGAAGGACGTGTTCACCGAGGTCGACGCGGAGCCGGTCCCCGCCTGACCCCGGATCGGGATCGGGATCGGGATCGGGCTCGGGCTCGGGCTCGGGCTCGGGCTCAGCCGTTCGGCCAGAGCAGCCGGAACCGCTCGCACACGACCGGCATGTCCGGCGCGAACCCGCGCGGGTTCTCCGAGTGTGCGCGCCAGAACGCCTCATGCACGGTCCGCCAGTGCTCGAGCGTCCGGTCCCCTTCCCCCTCGGCCCAGGCGTGGTCCGCGCCGACCTGGTCGAACGGCACCACCCGGACCACCGTCGTCTCGATGACGGCACGGGGCGCACCGGAGCCGTCGGTCACGATGCCCAACTCGTCGGCTGCCGGCAGCGGGTCACCGGTCGCCTCGTAGTCCCAGAGCGACGACGCCGTGCCGACCTTGACCCCGTCGACCACGAGCTGCAGGAGCGCGTCCGCCTGCTCCGGGGCCGCGCCGAAGGACCACGCCTCCGGCACGGCCGTCGGGAGACTCGGACGCTCACGGCGTCGCGCGGTCCAGAAGTCGTCGAGCGTCGAGGGCACGCCCCGACCGTAGTGCACCGGCCCGGTCCCCCCTTGTGCTGACACCCGGCTGGGGACTGGGGCGAGGCCGACCGCGCTCCTAGGCTCGGGAGCGTCGATCCACCCCGCACCTCGAGGAGCAACCGTGACGCTGCCGGCCGCAGGCTGGTTCCCGGACCCGCAGGACGCCCGTCGTCTGCGCTGGTGGGACGGTCGCACCTGGGGCGCAGCCACGCGAGTCCCCGCGGCCGCCGCGGAACCGGTCACGCCGATCGTCGTCGCTCCGGTGGGGCCGTCGTTCTCGGTGCAGACCGCGGCGATCCGCACGGACGCGTGGGCATCCGGCGCCACCGGCGACCGTCGGCTCGGTGTGTTCACGGTGCTCGCGGTGCTGCTCGCCGTGGTCTCGGTCGTCGCGAACCCCTGGGGCCTGGCGGGACTGCTCGCGGTGGCCTGCGGCGTCATCGGCATCGTCCGTCCCGGGGCCGTCGGCGCCTGGGCGGTCCTGGCGCGGAGCGCTTCGGCGAGCGCGCTCGTCGTCGCGGTGACGACGACGGTCATCGCCGCGTCGGCCCAGTTCCAGCTGTTCTGAGCGCGCAGAGCGCGCCTACCGCCGCGCCCGAGGGTGCGCCGTCTGGTACACGTCCCGCAGCATGTCCGCCGTGACCATCGTGTAGATCTGCGTCGTCGCGACACTCGCGTGCCCGAGCAACTCCTGCACCACGCGCACATCAGCACCACCCTCGAGCAGGTGCGTCGCGAACGAGTGCCGGAACGTGTGCGGTGACACGTGCGCCTCCAGGTCGGCGGCAGCAGCGGCGGCCTGGATCACGAGCCAGGCGCTCTGCCGTGACAACCGCGCTCCACGGGCACCGAGGAACAGCGCCGGTGTGGAGGGCCCGCGCGCAGCGAACACCGGCCGTGCGCGCACCAGGTAGGCGTCGATCGCGGCCCGGGCGAAGCTGCCGAGCGGCACGATCCGCTGCTTGTTGCCCTTGCCGGTGACCTTCACGACGGAGAGCTCGCCGTCAGCGTCCGACAGCGTCGTCACGTCGTCGACCGACAGCCCCACCGCCTCGGAGATCCGCGCGCCGGTGGCGTAGAGCAGCTCGAGCAGGGCCTTGTCCCGCAGCTGGACGGGGTCGTCGGCGTCGACGGACACTGCCCCGAGCAGCCGTTCCATGTCCTCGACGGGGATCGCCTTCGGCAGCCGCATCGGGGCCTTCGGCGGCCGGACGGCGGTGCCGGGGTCGAGCGGAAGCCAGCCCTCCCCCGCGGCGAAGGCCGTGAACGAGCGCACCGAACTGAGCATCCGCGCGATCGACCGCGGTGCGAGCGGACCCGACGGCCGAGTCGCCAGGTGCTCGACGAACCCCGAGACATCTGCCCGTGCCAGGCGAGCGACGTCCTGCAGCACCGAGGAGCCCCCGGCCCGGTCCGCGCCGTCCGATTCGACCACCGGTGCGGACTCGAGCCAATCGGTGAACACGGCAAGGTCCCGCCGGTACGCGGACAACGTGTGCTGCGAGAGCCCCCGCTCGATCGCGACGTGCCGCAGGTAGGTCTCCACGGCACGGTCGAGGGGCATCACCTCAGCAGGCTAACCGGCGCGGGGCAACCCACCCGTCAGTGCAACGCCTCGTCCGGTGCGCCCACGCGGAACCCGGTGAACGTCACGGTCAGCCCGGCCCGCGTCGGCCCGGCGCACAGCAGCCCCGCGGACACGTCGGCGTCCGGGTCGAGGTACGCGACCCGGACGAGGCGGGACTCGTCACCCTCGGCCCACGCCCGGATCGTCACGGCGTCACCATCGCGGCTCGCGCGGACGGTCACCACCCGGCCCGTCCACTCCGGCACGGGCGACACCGACCAGTCCGAGAACCCATGCGTCACCACGGCGCCGAGCTGCGGCGCTCCGTCCGAGAACTCCACGCCGGCCTTGATCCAGGTCTGTTCGTCGACGCGCAGGAACACCCCGGCCTGGTCGAACTGCTCGGTGAAGCCGAGCACGAACGACGCCTCGACCGAGAACGGCCCGTCCGTCGGCTGCAGCAGCGCGTGCTCGGAGTCGTGCACGAACCTGTACGAGGTGCTCCGCCAGGCGTCACTGCCCTCGACCGCGGTGACGCGGAACACGTCGCCGTCGAACTCGGCGGCCTCCGGCTCGTGCGTCCACGTACCCGTGGCGACCAGGTCGCGCAGACCGTCGGCCGCGGACCCGCTCACTTGCCGCGCTGTTCGATGGCCTCGACGGCGAGCGTCGCGACGACGAGGGCCGAGTTGTTGAGCCGACCGCCCAGGATCCCCTCGAGCAGCTCCGCCCGCGGGACCCAGCGCGTCACGATGTCGGCCTCTTCCGCCTCGCGCTCGAACGCGGACTCGGTCGACCGGACACCGCGCGCCCGGTAGATCTGGATGAACTCGTCGCTGCCACCCGACGACGTGTTGTAGCGGACCAGGGGCTCCCACGTGTCGGCCTCGAGGTCGGCCTCCTCGCCCAGCTCGCGCTTGGCGGCCGTCAGGTGGTCCTCGCCCTCCATGTCGAGCAGACCCGCGGGCAGCTCCCAGTCGCGCAGCCGCACCGGGTGCCGGTACTGCTGGATGACCAGGACGCGGCCCTCGTCGTCCTCGGCGTACACGGCGACGGCACCCGTGTGGTCGATGTACTCGCGGACCATCGAGCCGCCGTTGTAGGCGACGGTGTCGCGGCGCACGTCCCAGACGGCTCCCTCGTACACGACGGTGGATTCGGTGACCTCGAAGGAGGCGGACTCGTCAGCGATCGGTGCGTCTGTCACGTCTCCATCCAAGCACGCGCGCACCTGACGCCCCCATCGGAACCAGGTTCCGGACACAGCACCGCGTCGTTCCGTGGTTCCGCGTCCGGAACCAGGTTCCGTGGCCGCGACCCAGGGACGGACGGGAGGCGCGGTGCCAGCTGGCACCGCGCCTCCCGTCCGATCATGAGACCGGCGCTTACGCGACCTGCTCCTCGGTCTGCGGGTCGAACAGGCTGGACGCCTCGTGGCGCTCGATCGCAGCCGCGACGAGCCCCGCGAACAGCGGGTGCGCATCGGTCGGACGCGAGCGGAGCTCCGGGTGCGCCTGCGTGGCGATGTAGAACGGGTGCACGTCGCGAGGGAGCTCGACGTACTCCACCAGCGTGCCGTCGGGCGACGTGCCCGAGAAGACGAGGCCGGCGTCCGCGATCTGCTCGCGGTACTTGTTGTTCACCTCGTAGCGGTGACGGTGCCGCTCGGAGGCCTCCGGCGCACCGTACAGCTCCGCCGCCAGCGAGCCCTCGGTGAACGACGCCGGGTACAGGCCCAGGCGCATCGTGCCGCCCAGGTCGCCACCGGCGATGATGTCCACCTGCTCCGCCATCGTCGCGATGACCGGGGTCGAGGTCTCCGGGTCGAACTCGGTGCTCGACGCGTCGGTCAGACCGACCTCGTGGCGGGCGTACTCGATGACCATGCACTGCAGGCCGAGGCACAGGCCGAGCGTCGGGATGCCCTGCTCACGCGCGAACTTCAGCGCGCCGAGCTTGCCCTCGATGCCGCGCACGCCGAACCCGCCGGGGATGCAGATGCCGTCGACGTCGCCGAGCTGCTTCGCCGCGCCCTCGGGCGTGGTGCAGTCGTCGGACACGACCCACTTCAGCGTCACCTTGGCGTCGTGCGCGAAGCCGCCCGCACGGAGCGCCTCGGTGACCGACAGGTAGGCGTCCGGCAGGTCGATGTACTTGCCGACCAGGGCGATCGTGACGGCCTTCTTCGGCTCGTGCACGGCCTTCAGCACCGGGGTCCACGCGGTCCAGTCGACCGGACCGGCGTCGAGCTTGAGCGCGTCGACGATGACCTGGTCGAGGCCCTGGTTGTTCAGCAGCGTCGGCAGGTCGTAGATCGAGGGGACGTCCACGGCGTTCACCACGGCGTCCTCGTCCACGTCGCACATCAGCGCGATCTTGCGCTTGTTCGACTCCGACACCGGACGGTCGCTGCGCAGCACGAGCGCGTCGGGCTGGATGCCGATCGAGCGGAGCGCGGCGACGGAGTGCTGCGTCGGCTTGGTCTTCTGCTCACCCGAGGCGTTCATGAACGGCACCAGCGAGACGTGCACGAAGAACACGTTGTTGCGGCCGAGCTCGTGCCGCACCTGTCGGGCGGACTCGATGAACGGCTGCGACTCGATGTCGCCGACGGTGCCACCGACCTCGGTGATGATGACGTCGGGCTGCGGGTCGTTCTGCGCCTGCTCGCGCATCCGCCGCTTGATCTCGTCGGTGATGTGCGGGATGACCTGCACCGTGTCGCCGAGGTACTCGCCGCGACGCTCCTTGGCGATCACGGTCGAGTACACCTGACCGGTCGTGACGTTCGCGGCCTGCGACAGGTTGATGTCGAGGAAGCGCTCGTAGTGCCCGATGTCGAGGTCCGTCTCCGCACCGTCGTCGGTCACGAAGACCTCGCCGTGCTGGAACGGGTTCATGGTGCCCGGGTCCACGTTGAGGTACGGGTCGAGCTTCTGCATGACGACCTTGAGGCCGCGAGCCGTGAGCAGGTTGCCGAGGCTGGCCGCCGTCAGGCCCTTGCCGAGAGACGAGACGACCCCGCCGGTCACGAAGATCTGCTTCGTCACCTTCGGGGTCGAGATCGAAGAATTGGTACCGCCGCTGAGAGTGTCCGCCACGGGATTCCATCGTACGTCAGAACTGCCGGGAGGCGCGACCTCGGTTCGCCGTGGGCGTTGCGCGGGTGGGCGGCCGGGTCCTCGGGCCGTGGCCGGGTCCGGGTCCGGTCCCGGGGACAGTACCCGCGTGCCTGGTCGTCAGGCCCGCTGGCCGGCCACGTTGAGCAGCTCGCGTGCGTGCTCGATGCCACTGGCGCTGTCGCCGAGTCCGGAGAGCAGCCGTGCCATCTCCTGCAACCGGTCCTCGCCCTCGAGCCGGCGCACGCTCGACGACGTGACGGCCCCGCTGGCGTCCTTCACGACGTTGAGGTGGTTGTTCGCGAAGGCCGCGACCTGGGCCAGGTGCGTGACGACGATGACCTGCGTGCGCTCGGCGAGCTTCGCCAGCCGTCGGCCGATCTCGATCGCCGCCGCCCCACCGACACCGGCGTCGACCTCGTCGAAGACGAACGTCGGCACCGTGGTGCTGCCGGCCATGACGACCTCGATCGCGAGCATCACGCGGGACAGCTCACCGCCGGACGCACCCTTGCCGATCGGCCGGGGGTCGGTGCCGGAGTGCGGCTGGAGCAGGATCGTGACCTGGTCACGGCCGTGGCGGCGGTACTCGCCGGCCTCGGTGACCTCGACCACCAGGGTCGCACCACCCATCGCGAGGGTCTTCAGCTCAGCGGTCACGCGCTTCGCCAGGTCGGCCGCGGCCTTGGTGCGCGCCGTGGTGAGCGCGGCGGCGGCGGTCTCGAGCGCCTGCTCGTCCTGCTCGACCGACTGCTGCAACGCCGCGATCCGGTCGTCGTCGCCGTCGAGCTCGAGCAGCCGGTCGCTCGCGCGCTGTCCGTAGGCGATGACGTCGTCCACCGTCTCGCCGTACTTGCGGGTGAGGCCGGCCAGCAGGGCACGGCGTTCGTTGATGAGCTCGAGGTCGTGCCCGGCCTCGGGTTCCAGGGAACCGAGGTAGCTCGAGATGCTCGCCGAGGCCTCGGCCGCCTGGATCCCGAGCTCCGTGAGCTGCTCGAGCACCGGCTGCAGGGCACTGTCCGACGACACGACGCGCTCCACGGCCCGGCGTGCGGACTCGACCAGGCCGACGACGTCGGAGACGCCGTCGAGGGACTCGCTGGACAACGCCTCGTGCGCCAGGGCCGCGGACAACCGGAGCTCCTCGAGGTTCCCCAGCCGTTCGGCGCGCTCGGCCAGCTCGACGTCCTCGCCGGGCTGCGGGTCGGCGGCCTCGATCTCGTCGGAGGCCGCGCGGATCCGCTCGGCCTCGGCCACCCGGTCGTCCCGGTCGCGGACCAGGACCTCGAGTTCACCGGCGTGCTGCTGCCAGGCGTCGTACGCGGCGACGTACCGGGCGACGGCCTTCTCGAGCGAGGCTCCCCCGAACCCGTCGAGGGCGGCCCGCTGCGCAGTGGCGGAGGTCAGGCGGATCTGGTCCGACTGCCCGTGCACGGTGACGAGCTGGTCGGCGAGCTCGCCGAGCACCGCCACGGGCGCACTGCGACCGCCCACCGTGGCACGGCTGCGCCCCTCGGCGGAGACCGTGCGGGTGAGGATGAGTTCGCCGTCCTCGACGGTGCCGCCGGCGTCCTCGACCCGTTCGGCGACCGCGTCCTGTTCGGGGACGTGCCAGCGGCCTTCGACGACGGCGCTCGACGCGCCGCGGCGCACCGAACCGGCATCGGCCCGCGCACCGAGCAGCAGCCCGAGCGCCGTGACGATCATGGTCTTGCCCGCACCGGTCTCCCCGGTGACGACGGTGAAGCCCGGCCCGAGTTCGAGCGTGGTCTCACCGATGACACCGAGGTCGCGGATCGCGATCTCCTCGATCATCGGTCGTCCTCCGTGCTCATCGATCGTCCTCCGGGCTCAACGGTCGTCCTCGTCGCTCTGGGGGCCGCGCCACCCGGCGACGGGCAGCTGGAACTTCGCGACCAAGCGGTCGGTGAACGGAGCGTCCTTGAGTCGGGCGACACGCACCGGATCGGGCGAACGCCGGACCTCGACACGGGCGCCCGGAGGCAGGTCGTGGGTGCGTCGGCCATCGCACCAGAGGACACCGACACCGCTCGTGCGCCGCAGGACCTCGATCGCGAGCGTGCAGTCCGGCCCGACGACGATCGGACGGGCGAACAGGGCGTGGGCGCTCAGCGGCACCATGAGCAGCGCGTCGACGTCCGGCCACACGATGGGGCCACCGCCGGAGAACGAGTACGCCGTGGAGCCGGTCGGGGTCGACACGACCACGCCGTCGCAGCCGAAGGACGACAGCGGGCGGCCGTCGACCTCGGTCACGACCTCGAGCATCCGCTCCCGCGAGGCCTTCTCGATCGTGGCTTCGTTCAGCGCCCAGCTCGAGTAGACGATCTGGTTGCCCACGACCACGTCGACCTGCAGGGTGACGCGTTCCTCGACGTTGTACTCGCCGGACAGCGCGCGCTCGACCGTCTCGGACAGACCGTCACGCTCACTCTCGGCCAGGAACCCGACGTGCCCGAGGTTCACCCCGATCAGCGGAGCGCCGGTGTTCCGCACGAGTTCCGCCGCGCGGAGGATCGTGCCGTCGCCACCGAGCACGATGACGATCTCGAGCTGGTTCGGCTGGACGTCGACGCCGAGGATGTCGACCTTGCCGACCGACGCTTCGGCACGACGGATGTCGGCGTACTCGTCGAAGGGCATGACGGGCGTGAGACCGGCTGCGTGCAGGAGGTCACAGACCTCGACCGCAGCGTCGATCGAGTCACGGCGACCCGTGTGGGACACGAGCAGGATGTGCCGTTCGTCACTCATGAAGACCCTTCCGTGAGTTCGGTCGCCCGGACTCTCCATTCTGTCGGATTGCCCCCGACACCGCGCTGGAAGCGGGCCAGGTACTCGTGGTTGCCGTGTGTCCCGACGATCGGGGACGCGGCGAGCCCACTGGTGCCGAGGCCCAGGTCCCACGCCGCCCACAGCACGTTCATGAGCGCGTCGTTCCGCAGCCCGGCGTCGTGCACGATGCCCTCGCGCACACCGCCACGGCCCACTTCGAACTGGGGCTTCACCAGGAGCACGAACTCGTCCGCGGGGACGGCTTCGGCCAGCGCCGGCAGCACGAGTCGGAGCGAGATGAAGGACAGGTCCCCCACCACCAGGCTCGTCTCGGCGGCGGCGCCGTCGAGCGCCAGGTAGTCGGCGCGCGTGAGGTTCCGCGCGTTCGTCCCCTCGACCACGGCGACGCGTTCGTCGAGCGCGATGGTGGGGTGCAGCTGTCCGTGGCCCACGTCGAGCGCGATGACACGGCGCGCGCCGCGTGCGAGCAGCACCTGGGTGAACCCGCCGGTGCTCGCGCCCACGTCGAGCACGACCCGGTCGGCGGGGTCGACGTCGAACGCGTCGAGTGCGCCGACGAGCTTCCGGGCGGCGCGCGAGACCCATTCGTCCGCGGCGTCGACCTCGATGTCCGCGTCGGATGCGATCGGCGTCGACGGCTTCAGGACGGCACGGCCGCCCACGAGCACCCGGCCGTCCTGGATCAGCTTGCTGGCGACGGTCCGTGACCGTGCGAGCCCGCGTGCGGCCAGCAGGGCGTCGAGGCGGACCGGCGACGCGTCGTGCACGGCTCCGTCCGGCTCAGGCACTCGCGGAGCCGCCGCTCTCGAGCCGCGTCCGCAGCTCGTCGTGCAGGGCGGAGAAGGCTTCGGCACGGTCGGCGAGCGGCAGGGCCTCGGCCTCGGCTGTGCGCGCGGCGAAGGCGTCCTGCTGCTCGGGTTCGGCGGACGGCTGCTCGGGGTTCGGCACGTCCGACACGCTACTCGCCGCCGTACAGCTGCGGGTCCACGTCGAGGCCGTAGATGGCCAACCCGGACTCCCAGATGAGCGTCGAGCCGGCACGGAGCCGATCGATGTCCGTCCCGGCGTCGAGCACCCGGACGACGTGCCCGCGCATCGCCACCGTCGAGGTCCCGACGGTCACGTACCGGGTGCCGTCCTCGTCCTCGCGCCGCGCCGTCTCCGGGTAGGGCTGGGACAGCCCCCGGAGGTCTTCGAGCACGTACGTGGGACGCGAGCGCTGGTCGGCCGCGAGCACCTGCTTCGCCTTGTCGATGCCGGTGAGCACGAGCACGCTCGGGATCCCGGCGTCGTTCGCGCCCTTGATGTCGGTGTCCAGCCGGTCCCCGATGAACAGGGTCCGACCGCCGCCGAAGCGCTCGACCGCCGTGTCGAAGATCGGCCGCTCGGGCTTGCCGGCGACGACGGGCATCCTGCCGACTGCCTGGTGCACGGCGGACACGAGCGTGCCGTTGCCGGGTGCGATGCCCCGCTCGACCGGGATCGACCAGTCCATGTTCGTGGCCACCCACGGCACGTCAGGGTCGGCCAGGGCGAACGAGGCCTCGGCCAGTTCCTTCCAGCCGAGGTCCGGCGAGAAGCCCTGGATGACCGCGGCCGGGGAGTCCTCGGCACTCGAGGTGACCGTGAACCCGGCTGCCTCGACGATGCTCGACAGGCCGAGCCCGCCGGTGACCAGGACGGTCGATCCGGCCGGCACCAGGGTCGCGAGCAGCTGGACGCCGGCCTGCGACGAGGTGACGACGTCGCCCTCGGACACCTCGAGACCGTAGCGCTCGAGGTGCTCGGCAACGTCGATCGGGCGGCGCGACGCGTTGTTCGTGATGTAGCCGACCCGCGCCGTGAGCGATGCCCGGGTCAGGGCTTCGACCGCGTGCGGGATGGCGTTGCGGCCGCGGTAGACGACGCCGTCGAGGTCGGTGAGGACCACGTCGACGCCGTCAGTCAAGGCCGCCGAGTGCTCAGTCGGCTGCGGAGCCGTCGACGTCGCGGGGGTTGTCGTCGTCGATCTCGCCGGGCTCGTCGGCTGCGGAGGTGTCGTCGTCGAGGTCGTCGAGGGCGGGTTCGTCATCGAGGTCGTCGGCGGATTCGTCGTCGCCGTCGAGTTCGTCGGTCGCGACGTCGTCGGCTCCGAGGTCATCGGCGTCGTCGTCTCCGGCGTCTCCGTGTTCTTCGACTTCGAGCGTTTCCTCGACCACATCAACTGTCTCCCAAGCGTTGTCGTCCGCGATTTCGGCGAGGGCCGCTGCCGCGCGGTCCACACGGGCCCACCACTCGTCGGCCTCGTCCTGTCGACCGAGCTCCTCGAGCGTGGCCGCGTAAGCACTGTAGAGCGCAGGGGACCACGTGTAGGCGGTGGACGGGTCCAGCTGTGGAATCTCCAGCTCACCGAGGGCCGCTGTGGGATTCCCGAGGTCGAGACGAGCGCCGGACATGGCAATCGCGAGCTCGACCTGCACCGGGGTCTCGAGGGCCGAGCGCTCGACCGAGCGACCGAGTTCGAGTGCCCGCTCCGGACGACCCAGGCCACGCTCGCAGTCCACCATCATCGGCAGCTGGTCGTTGCGACCCGAGATCCGACGGTAGGTGCGGAGTTCCCGGAGCGCGGTGGCGAAGTCGCCGAGGCGGTACGCGGTGATCGCCGCCGTCTCGCGGACGACACCGACACGACCGGCACGACGAGCAGCGCTCAGGGCGTGCTGGTTGGCCGTCTCGGGGTCGTCGTCGACGAAGAGCGCAGCTGCCACGAGGTGACGCGCAACCCAGTCGGCGTTGTCCTTGCTGAGGGTCTTCAGCTCCATCCGGGCCGCGGGGTCGAGGTCGCGCGCCTGGATCTCCTCAGGGATCTCCGGGTCGTCGTGGCGCGGACGGATCGACTTCGTGCCGTACGGGTCGCGGTCTTCCCAGTCGTCGCGCGCGGCCTCACCGAAGCGGGCGCCGGAGTGACGGCTGCCGTCCCCGAAACGACGACGTTCATCACCGCCGTCGCGACCCGGGCGGTCCGACGAACCGCCGCGGAACGGACGGTCGGAGGAACCACCACGGGCCGGACGATCGGAGGAACCACCACGGTACGAGCGGTCCCCGTCACGAGCCGGACGGTCCGAGCCACCACGGTACGGGCGGTCGCCGTCACGAGCCGGACGGTCCGAACCACCACGGTACGGGCGGTCGCCGTCTCGAGCGGCACGGTCCGAGCCACCGCGGTACGGGCGGTCGCCGTCACGAGCCGGACGGTCCGAGCCACCACGGAACGGACGGTCGCCGTCACGGCGCGGCCGGTCAGAGGATCCGCCACGGTAGGGACGATCACCGTCTCGAGCGGGACGTTCGGACGATCCACCACGGTACGGACGATCGCCATCACGAGCGGGACGGTCCGAACCACCGCGGTACGGGCGGTCGCCATCACGAGCGGGACGGTCCGAGGAGCCGCCACGGAACGGACGGTCCCCATCACGACGCGGACGGTCGGATCCGCCCTGGAACGGTCGGTCGCCGTCACGGCGCGGCCGGTCAGAGGATCCGCCACGGAACGGACGATCACCGTCACGACCCGGGCGGTCCGAGCCACCACGGTGAGGACGATCGCCATCGCGCCGCGGACGATCGGCACCGCGCGGACCATCGCCGCGCGGCGGCCGACCCGAGTCACCACGGTCGCCCTGCCACGACGGACGGTCGTTCCGGTCGCCGGATCGGAACGGACGATCGCCGTCGCGACGCGGCGCGCTGTCCCGTCGGGGTGCGCCGTCACGGAACGGACGGTCTCCACCCTGCGGACGATCACGACGGTTGCCTTCACGGCGCTCGAACTCGCGAGGTCCCGACGACCAACGACCATCGCTCTGGCCGTCCCGCCGCGGAGCGCCGTCGCGACGGGGGAACCGATCGCCGTCCCGTCGGGGTCGATCTCCGCGGTCCCCGTCGTTCCGCCGCTGATCGTCGTCGTTCGCCACCGTTGCTCCTCATCGCGTGCCCGGTGCAGTGCCTCGGGCGTTCGTCCGCTGTGTCGTTGTGTTGGGTGCCGCGTCGGTCGCCCGACGTCGGCTTCCAGTCCATCACGAACCGGAGCCGGCGTCGAGCGAACGGCGGCAGAAACAGAAATGGCCACCGGCCCCGACCGAGAACGAGGGTTTCCCCTGCGAATTCTCGATGGAGGGCCGATGGCCACATCTTTCATACGTTAAGTCCGGCGGCGTCCTACTCTCCCACAAGGTCCCCCTTGCAGTACCATCGGCGCTGAGAGGCTTAGCTTCCGGGTTCGGAATGTGACCGGGCGTTTCCCTCTCG